>JADJPR010000020.1:337683-675367 GCA_016713135.1 Rhodanobacteraceae bacterium
CTTGGCGCCGGCGTGTGCGAACGCAGGCGCGAAGACCTCGGCGATCAGTTGCTGCATCGCGCGGCCGCCGCCGCCGTGGCTGAGTTCGACCCGCGCGCTGCTCATGCCGGCGCCTCGCTGTGGCGGCCGTAGGTGTAGTAGGCGGCGCAGGCGCCCTCGGACGACACCATGCACGAGCCGATCGGGTTCTCCGGCGTGCACAGCGTGCCGAAGACCTTGCAGTCGGCCGGACGCTTGGCCCCGCGCAGGATCGCCGGGCATTCGCAGGCGGCGTTCTCGCGCGCCGGGACGACGTCCAGGCCCAGGCTGCGCTCGGCATCGAAGGCGGCGTACTCGGGGCGGATCTGCAGGGCCGAGAACGGCACGCTGCCCAGGCCGCGCCATTCGAAACTCTGCCGCAGTTCCAGCACGCGGCCGACGATCTGCTGCGCCTTGCGGTTGCCGCCCTCGCTGACCGCGCGGGTGTACTGGTTCTCGACCTCGGCGCACCCGGCGTTCAGTTGCCGCACCAGCAGCAGGATCGATTGCAGCACGTCGAGCGGCTCGAATCCGCTGATCACCACCGGCTTGCGATAGTGCGCGGCGAAGGCCTGGTAGGCGCCGGTGCCGATCACCACGCTGACGTGCGCCGGACCGATGAAGCCGTCGATCATCACCGGCGCCTCGTCAGCCGGATTCGCGACCGTCAGCAGGTGCACCATCGCCGGCGGGGTCAGCACATGGTTGCAATAGACCCGGAAGTTCGCGAGTTCCTCGGCCTGCGCCTGCAGGATCGCCACCGCGGTGGGCGGCGTGGTGGTCTCGAAGCCGATCGCGAAGAACACCACGGTCCGGCCGGGATTCTGGCGCGCCACATCCAGCGCATCGGTGGCCGAATAGACCATGCGCACATCTGCGCCTTCGGCCTTGGCGCGCAGCAGGCTGGCCTTGCGCGAGCCGGGCACCCGCAGCATGTCGGCGTAGCTGCACAAGATCGTGTCCGGGCGGCGCGCGATGCGGATCGCCAGGTCCAGGCGGCCGATCGGCAGCACGCACACCGGGCAGCCCGGCCCGTGGATCAGTCGCACATTCGGCGGCAACAGGTCCGGGATGCCGTAGCGGAAGATCGCGTGGGTATGCCCACCGCAGAACTCCATCAGGCGGTATTCGCGCCCCGGTTGCGCCTCGCGCGCGATGTCCGCGGCCAGCTTGCGGGCGAGCCCGCCGTCGCGGAATTCGTCGATGTACTTCATGGCCGGAGCTCGTCGGCCAGCTCGCCGCTGGCGGCAAGGACTTCAAGCGTGCGGCGCGCCTCGTCGGCGTCGATCTTGCCCAGTGCGAATCCCACATGCAGCAGCACGTAGTCGCCCACCGTGACGTCATCGACCAGCGCCAGCGAGATCTCCTTGGTGATCCCACCCAGACTCACGCGCGCACGGCCCCCATCGAGCAGGGCCACGACCTCCGCCGGTATCGCCAGGCACATCGTGCGAGCCCTCCCCGACTGATGCCGCACGCGGGTACTTGTAGCGCAGCACCTTCGCCAGTGCCTTGCGGCAAGTCAAGTCCGGCGCTGCCGCCGCCCCCGGAAACCGCCTCCGTTCCGTATGCTGTGGGTCACAACTGGCAACAACTCGCACCGATCCTGATGAGTTCAGTCACTCTCGACATGCCCCTCGACATCCGAGGCCTGCGCAAGACCTTCGGCAAGCAGACCGTGCTCGATCATCTCGACTGGTCGGTGCCGGCCGGGCGCGTGATCGGGCTGCTCGGGCGCAATGGCGCGGGCAAGTCGACCCTGATCCGCTGCGCGCTGGGGCTGTCGCCGGTGGACGACGGCCAGGTGCATCTGTTCGGCGATCCGGTGGCCACGCTGCGGCCGGAAGCCCTGCACCGGGTGGGCTATGTGCCGCAGAGCTTCGATTTGTTTCCGTGGATGAAGGTGGGCCAGTACCTCGGCTTCCACGCGGCCTTCTATGCGCGCTGGAATCAGGAGCTGGTTGATGGCTTGCTCGGGCGCTGGGAGGTGGACGCCGCCAAGAAGATCGGCGAGCTGTCGCAGGGCCAGCGGCAAAAGCTTGCGATCATCCGCGCGATTGCGCCGGACCCGGACCTGCTGCTACTCGACGAGCCGGTGGCGAGCCTGGACCCGCAGACGCGCCGGCTGTTCCTGGAGGAGTTGCTGCGGATCACGCGGCGGCCGGGCAAGGCGGTGGTGTTCTCCACCCACATCACCACCGACCTGGAGCGTGCGGACGCCGAGATCGCGCTGTTGAAGTCCGGCCGCATCCAGTTCTCCTGCGACCTGGCCACCCTCAAGTCGCGCGTGCGCCGGATTGATTTCGACGGACCGCAACCGCCAGCGGACTTCCGCCATCCGGGCATCGTGCGCCATGTGCATCAGGACGGCCGCGCGCACTGGATTGTCGACGGACTCGACGACGCGGCCGTGGCCGCGCTCGCCGGGCGTTTCGAGAGCATCCCGCGCGCGCAGCCGATGTCGCTCGAAGACATCTTCATCGAGCTCGGTTGATGGCAGGCGCGGCGCTCATCCAACGCCAGTCGCTCTCACGCGGCGTACGCACCCTGCTCTGGCTACCGGTGCAGCGCTACCCTTTCGGTGCGCTGTTTCTCTCCCTGCTGCTTGTGGTCGGCTGGTCGGTGCCGTTGATCTCCGGCAAGCCCAAAGCGCTGTTCGCTTCGCTGGCGGTGCATGCCTATGTGCTGATGCTCGGCGGCATGCTGAGCGCGATGGTATGGGTTTCGGTGTGTCGCCCGGAAACCCAGATCCTGCCCGGATTCCGCCGCGCGCTGGGCTGGGTCTGGGGCCTGGCCGCGCTCTACCTGGTGCTGCTGCCGACGGCGCTGGTGCAGGCGATTGGTTTGCCGCCGCTGCTGGTTGCTGGCGGGCTGCTGCTGCTGCTGGCAACCGCGGTGGCGAGCGGCAGCGGCATCAAGTGGGCGGGACTGGTGTGGCTGACACCGATGCTGCTCGGGATCTGGCCGGAATTTGCCGAAGAGGTGTGGCTTGCGGTGAGAGCTTCCGCGCTGGCTCCGCTGCTGCTGGGCGGGCTCGCGGCGTTGATCCTGCGCTCCGTGTGGCGCCGTCTGATGCTGATCAGCGACGGCGCGCCCACCCTGTCACCAGCGGACATCAGCGTCACCGACATGAGCGCCAGCAGCGAGGGTGCGCGCATCCGGGCGGCCGGAAAATTCGCGGTGTGGATGCAGGGCATACAGCATGCGCTGTCCTCGCGCGCTTTCGACAGCACGCTCGCGGCGCTCAAACGGGGCCGGACCGGCGCCGACCGACGTGCACTGGCGCTGGTGCTGATGCCCAACGCGCACTGGCGCGGAATGGCTTTCGAAGCGCTGCTCACGTTGCTGGCGATGGGCCTGTTGCTATCGCTGCTGGGATTCCAGCGTGGCGGGCCGCCGCCGGTGGGCCTGGCCGCCAGCTACATCGGCATGCTCACGGCGCTGCGCTACCAGCAGTTGCACCGCGCCACGCTGATGCTGCGACCAAGCCTGGTAGACGTGTACCTGGCGTCCGCACCGCGCTCGCAACTGCTGTTCTCACAAGCGGTGATCGACGCCCTGTACCGCTCGATCCTGCCCTCGATGCTGTTCGCCGCGATGCTCTTGCTGCTGGTGGGGATCATGTATCCGCTGGAGCAACGCCTGCCGCTGCTGGCCGGCGGCCTGGTCGGCGCGCTCGGCGCCAGCATGGCCGGCCTTGCGGTGGTCCTGATGTTGCTGGATTCGGAACGGCCGCGGCTGATCCTCGGCCTGTTCGTGCTCGGTTTCCTGGGCGCCGTCCCGACTTCGCTGTGCGTCAGCGCCGCGCTGAAGTCGCCGGCTGCCGGAGCGGTAGTCGGCGCGCTGGTGCTGGTCGCTGCCGGCGCCTTCCTGGCGCGCGCACGCCGCGATGCACTGCGCTGGCCGGTGCGCTTCGACGCGCCGCTGTGAGAATGCAGGGCTGACGGAAGGACGGACCGGATCGTCTATCCTGTCGTGGCGGCTGTGGCGCGCCGGTCGTCCGGCGCGTGGCGCTCAGCCTGATCCAGCGTCCCGGAGCAACCGATGGCGGCGACACAGGAGTTCCTCAACCTGCTGGAAGCCTTCAAGCGCGGCGACTCGCAGGCGTCGGCGCGGCTGATCTCGCTGGTCTACGAGGACCTGCACCGGCTGGCGCGGGCGCAGGGAGGCGCTGCCGGGCGCACCATGTCGCCAACGGCGCTGGTGCACGAGTGCTACCTGCGGATCATGGATCCGGCGTCTGCCAGCGTCGAATCCAAGAACCACTTCTTCAACCTGGCCAGCCGGGTGATGCGCCAGGTGCTGTGCGACTACGCGCGCGAACGCCTGGCCGACAAGCGCGGCGGTGGCGCGCAGCACGCCACGCTGTCCGGCGTGGATGCCGAACTGCGCGCGGAAGCCACTTCGCTGATCGAGCTGGACGACCTGTTGAACCGGCTGGCGAACGAGAATGCGGAGGCCGCGCGGGTCTTCGAGTGCCGCTATTTCGCGGGCTTGAGCGAGCAGGAAACCGCCGATGCGCTGGGCATGAGCCTGCGCACTGCCCAGCGCGAATGGAGCCATGCGCGGCAATGGCTGGCGGCACACCTGGGCTGAGTCGATGGAAACCGTCAGGATCATCGACAAGCACCGTCTGTACGACCGTTTCGCCACCGGCCAGGCGATGCAGGGCCCGCTGATGCGCGCCCTGCTCGAAAACGCCTCCGGCGGGCCGCTGCTGCAGCCCGGCGCGCGGATTGGCCCGTGGAGGATCCTGGAGCTGCTGGGCTCCGGCGGCATGTCGCATGTGTACCTGGCCGAGCGCTGCGACGGCGCCTTCGAGCAGCAAGTCGCGCTCAAGCTGGTGCGCCGCAATGCCGACCTGATCCATCGTCTGCGGCATGAGCGGCAGCTGATCGCCCATTTGCGCCATCCGCACATCGTCAGCCTGATCGACAGCGACGAAACCGCCGAGGGCGATCTGTGGCTGGCCATGGGCCTGGTCGAGGGCATGCCGATCGACCAGTACGCACACCAGAACCGGCTCGACTGGCGCGCGCGCGTGCGCCTGGTCGATGCGGTCTGCGCGGCGGTCGAGTACGCCCACGGCCGCGGCCTGATCCATCGCGACATCAAGCCGGCCAATGTGCTGGTGGACGCGCAGGGCCATCCGCGGCTGCTGGACTTCGGCATCGCCTTCGAGCAGGGGGCCGCGAGCGCGCCGGACCACGCGCTGACCCCTGGCTTTGCCGCACCCGAGCAACTCGCCGGGCAGCCGCTGACCACCGCCACGGATGTCTTCCAGCTGGGCCTGTTGCTGCAGCGGGTGTGGGCTGCCGGCGCGGCGCCCGTCAGCGCGCCGCGCGCAGTGCAGGCAGACCTGGATGCGCTGGTGCGCCGGGCCACCGCGGAGGACCCGACGCAGCGCCACGTCACCGCCGCTGCGCTGCGCGCGGACCTCGACGCGCTGCTGGCGCGCCGCCCGCTGGCGCACCTGGGCGCGCGGACGCGGGTGCGCATGGCGCGCTTCATCGAGCGCCACCGCCTGCCGCTTGCGGTTGCGGCTGCGGCCTCGCTGATGCTGGTCGTGAGCCTTACCCTGGCCGCACTGCAACTGCGCGACGAACGCGATCGCGCACTGGCCAATGAAGCGCGCGCCGAGGGCATCGCCCGCTTCCTGGTCGACACCTTGTCGACTGCCAATCCGTGGGGCGCCGAGGCGGGCGGCGGCACGCTGGTGCAGGCCATGGAACGTGCGGCAGGCCGGCTGGATTCCGAACTGGCGGACGCACCCGATGTGCGCCGGGAACTGCGCAGCACGATTGCCACGGTCTACACCATGGCGGAAGCAGGCAAGCCTTGCCTGGAAGTCCTGTCCTCGCCCGCTGCGCAAGCCGACCTTGCCTCCGCCGCGCCTGTCGCCCGCGCGAGCCTGCTGATCATGCGCTCGGAATGCCAATTGATTCTGGAACAGCGCGAGGCTGCGTGGGCTGACCTGGATGCGGCCGAGCAGAGCCTCGGCAGCGAGGATTCGGTCGCAGCGCGCCAGTTGCGCGCCTGGGTGCTGGTCGACCGCGGCCAGTTGCGCAAGATGGACGAAAGACTCGACGAGTCCAATGCCCTGTTGCAACAAGCGCTGGAACTGGCGCGCGCCGCCGGCAGCCGCGAGCAGGAATACCGTGCAACACGCATGCTCGGATTCAACCAGTTGACGTCGAACCAGGCTGCAGAGGCCGCCGCCCAGCTGCAGCGCGCGCTCGACCTCGCCGGCGAAATCTACGGGCCGACCCACCGCAGCACCTTGACCTCGGCAGGCGGACTCGCGATGGCAATGGACCGAGTAGGTCGCGGCGCCGAAGCCGAGGCGCTGCTGCAGCGATCGCTGGCCGCTGCCACCGAGGTGCAACTGCGCGGGCCGGAAGCCGAGATCGTGGTGGCCGAGTTGCGCGACAACCTCGCCACGCTGCACTTCCAGCAAGGACGCCTGGATGAGTGCATCAAAACCGCGCGCCCGGTATTCGACACCTACCGGCGCCTCGCGCCGGACACCACTCGCAGCTTCAATCCGGCCTGGCGCCTGGCGAGTTGCGCCTACCAGGCCGGCCAGCTGGACCTGGCCTCCGAGTACGCCGGACATGCGCTGCACTATGCGCGCATCGGTGCGCCGATGGGCGTGATCAATGCCGAACGCATGCTGGCTGCGGTGGCGGCGCGGCGCGGCCAGGTCGAACAGGCGGCGACCCACCTGCAGCGCGCCGAGGAGGCCTACGCCGCGACTTCGGTGTCGAACGCCAACATCTACACCGCGCTGTTGCTGGCCCACGCCCTGCACGCCGTGGCGCGCAAGGACCAGGCCACGGCGCAGGAGAAGCTGGACGCCGCCGCCGAGCGCATCGGCAGCGCCACGCCGCCGCCATGGCTGGCGCAGGAGCGGGACGAGGTCAGCGCGCTGGTGGCAGCGCTGGGAACAACCGCTGCATTGCCCGCAGCGCCAGCCCCCGCCCGTTGAGGCAACTACGCAACTGAGTTTGGCGGGATCGGCCACGCGCCTCCGTATCCGAGTTTGAACCCACTCGGAGCAGGCATATGTCCACTCGAAACTCGACCCGCCAAGTGCTCTCGTCGCTGGCTGCGTGCGCCATTTTCGGATTGTCCGCGTCCTTCAGCCTGCCGGCCGGCGCCACGATCTACTGCGTCGGCACCGGCGAAGAGCTGTCCACTGCGCTTGCGGATGCCCAGATCGCGCCTTGGCTGGATCCCACCTTGATCCGCTTGAAGAGCGGGCGAATCGCTCGACAGATCAACTCGGCCAGCGGCGTTGAATGGCGCTTCATGTACCACTACCGCAGGGCACGCTTCGACATCAGTGGTGGTTGGAATTCCGACTGCACCAACCAGACCTTGGACCCGACCCTGACCGTCCTGGATGGCCGCAATGCGAAAAAGGTACTCCACATCGACGACCGATCGGAGAACTGGGCGGCGGTCTACCTGACCTTCAACGACACCATCTCCGTGACCAACCTGACCCTGGACAGGGGGCGGTCCATTGATCCGGAATTTGGTGGCCCGTTCGCGGCACTGAACATCGAGGTCGTGAATGCGCTCAGCCAAGCGCAGGTCATTGTCGAAAACGTGGTGGTGACTGGCAGTTCGGCGACTTTGGGCAACAGCAGCGCCGTCAACATCAGCATGACCGGCTACACACCGGGTGGCGGCGGCCTCGTGCGCGTCCGCAACAACGTCATCCATGGCAACAACCTGTCCGGGGCAACCAATACGTCCCTGATCAAGATCCAGACGGCACTGGGCGCATCGGCGGCGGCCAGCAACAATTCGATCTTCGGCAACGTGGTTTCCGGGCCAGTCGCCGGCCTCACGATCAATGGCCTGGTCGGCTTGTACAACAGCGTGGTGGTGAACAACAGTTCGACCGGCACCGCCAACGCTGCGGAACTCTATTCCGCCAGCGCCAGCCAGCTTAGGCTGATCAACAATCACCTGGGACGCGTTGACTTGTTCGGTACGCCGGTCACCAATACCGGCACCACCACGGGCGCGCCCTTCTGGACCGGCACGGGTCCCTTTCGGATTCCGGATGTCGGGTCCCCGCTGCGCGACAGCGGCAGCAACGCCAACATCGGCGGACCGCTGGCGACCGATGTCCGGGGACTTCCTCGCATCGTCAACACCGTGGTCGATCGGGGCGCGGTCGAAGCCCAGCCGCCGGCCAATACCGGCCCGACCATCTCGGCCCTGGAGCCGCTGGTCAACAGCACCACGACCTTGCCCGCGACCGACGGCCCTACGCAGACCACGCGCGTGTTCTTCCTCACCCAGACCGGCAACGGCACGGGACAGAGCACCATGAACTGCGACGTGACCGCCGGCAACGGCGCCGTGGTCGTGCGCCCCGTGCAGACGGTCTCCAACGGTGGCCTCGCCTTGCCAGTGGACCTTGCGCTGGACAATCCAGTGGCCGGGAACGGCAACGTTCAGGCCACGCTGTCCTGCGAGGTCTTCCGCGAGAACGCCAACGTCTACACCCTGACCTACTTCTTCGTGGTGCGGGATCCGCAGTTGTTCCGCAACGGCTTCGAGTAAGACGACCGCCGGCGAGATCGGCGTTCCGGCTACGCTTCGGAGGTCGCCCGGGTTGGCCATGCGCCACCCGGCGCCTCATCCGCCGACAGGCCCCAACGAGGCCTGCACTTTCTTCGGCAGCTTTGCGCGTACCAGTTGGTAAGCCTGCTGCAGGCGCTCGCGGACCCAGTCCTCGGGGAAGTCGGCCGGATTGGGCAGCAGCACCCAATGTACGCGCGCCAGGTATGGCGCCGGCACGATGCCGGGCTGATCGGTCAGTTCGAGGAAGCGCTCCTGTTCCACCTTGAACGACACGCGCCCGGCCTCGGCGCCGTCGAGGCAGGTCACTGCGAACATCTTGCCGCCGACCGAATAGACCAGGTCGTTACCCCATTTGACGTCCTGGGTGACGCCCGGCAGGCCGAGCAGCCACCCGTCGTAGGTGCGGTGGTCCATCCTCAGCTCGCGAAGCCGACGCGGATCTTCAGCAACAACGCCGTGCCCAGGCCCCAAGCACCGTTGAGGATGAATGCCGCCATCCAGATCCGCGTGTCACCACCAGCCGCGAAGGGCATGCCCTTGAGCGGGAACACCACCAGCAGCGCGACCAGGCTCGGCAGTACCGCACCGAACACCAGCGCCAGCAGCCAGTAACCCACCCCGCGCTGGCTCCGCAGCGCATAGCCCACCAGGATGCCCCAGAGCCCGCCGAAGAAGGCCAGCGAGATCACCGATGGCACCCCAAAGGGCGGCACCGGCGCCATCGACCACACCGCGCGACCGGCGCCGGTGAGCTGGTTCAACAGCCACAGGGCACCCTGGTGGAAGGCCAGGGTGGCGAGGAAACCGGCGAGGAAGGCGCGGAGGGGCATAGCGGGTCGCTGGAATTCGTGTTGGTGGTTGTTGGTTGTTGGTTGTTGGTTGTTGGTTGTTGGTTGTTGGCAGCGAAGCTCGCCCGCCGCGGCTCGGTTGTGGGAGCCGACTCTGTCGGCGATCTTTCCGGCGGCCGCCGGCAAGAGATCGCGGCTGAAGCCGCTCCCACTGGCTTACGGCACGCCGGGCTCTTGCTGCCGACAACCAACAACCGACAACCATCGGACAACTTTGAAGGGGTACTGCAGCTGGAGTCAGCCGGCAAGCGCGGCCAATGCCTCAAACGTACTCCACCACCTCCAGCCCGAACCCCGCAAGACCCACGTAGCGCCGCTGGGTGCCGAGCACGCGCAGGCGCTTGAGGCCCAGGTCGGCGAGGATCTGGGCGCCGATGCCGGTGGTGCGCCAGGGTTGCGCGCCGTCATTCGCGGGCGTGTCGCCCTGCAGGCGGGCGAGTTGGGCGTCGTTGTCCGGGCGGTCGCCGATGACCACGACCACGCCGCAGCCGGCGGCGGCGACCTGGCTCATCGCGCGGCGCAGCGGAGTGCCGAAGTCGGGGCGCGCGATGCCGAGCACATCGCTCCAGAAATTCTTGGTGTGCACGCGCACCAGGGTCGGCTGGGCCGGATCCGGGTGGCCGAAGACCAGCGCGTGGTGCAGCTCCTTGGCCAGCACGTCGCGGTAGACGACCAGGCGGAAGCGCCCCGCGTCGGTGTCGACATGCTGTTCGGAGAGGCGCTCGATGGTCTGCTCGGTCGCGAGACGATGGCGGATCAAGTCGGCGATGGTGCCGATCTTCAATCCGTGCTGCGCGGCGTATTCCTCCAGCTCCGGGCGGCGCGCCATGTGGCCGTCCTCGCGCATGATCTCGACCAGCACGCCGGCCGGCTCCAGGCCCGCCAGGCACGCCAGGTCGACCGCGGCCTCGGTGTGCCCGGCGCGCGCGAGCACCCCGCCCGGCTGCGCCATCAGCGGGAAGATGTGGCCGGGCTGGACGATGTCCTCGCTGCTGGCATCGGGCGCCACCGCGGTGCGGATGGTGTGCGCACGGTCGTAGGCCGAGATGCCGGTGGTGACGCCCTCGGCGGCTTCGATCGACACCGTGAAATTGGTGCCCATGCGCGCGGTGTTGCGCGGCACCATCGGGCCGATCCCGAGGCGCCGGCAGCGCTCGCGCGTGAGCCCGAGGCAGATCAGCCCGCGCGCGTGCCGCGCCATGAAATTGATGTCCTCGGGCCGCACCTTGCTCGCGGCCATGATCAGGTCGCCCTCGTTCTCGCGGTCCTCATCGTCGAGGATCACGACCATGCGGCCGGCGGCGATGTCGGCGAGGATCTCGGGGATGGGGGAGAAGGGCATGGGGTCAGTGGCCGGGTTTGCGACGAGGGCACGGAAGGTCGCGATGAGGGCACGAGGGCACGAGGGCACGAGGGCACGTGAAAGCGGCTCTGGCTGCGATCTTGCGGGCTCTTTCATCGCGCGAGCCGCAGCGAATCGCCGCGGAGTGCTTCTCCGTGCCCTCGTGCCCTCGTGCCCTCGTGCCCTCCAAAGCCCCTCGCGCTCTCACGCCCGCGGCCCCAACCCGCGCACCCCGATATCCCGGCGATAGAACATCCCCGGCCAGCGGATGCTGTCGATCCGCTGGTAGGCCATCCGGCGGGCGGTGGCGAGGTCGTCGCCGAGGGCGCAGACGGTGAGCACGCGGCCACCGTCGGTGGTGGCCGCGCCGTCGACCAGCCGGGTGGCGGCGTGGAACACCTTGACCCCGAGCATCTGGGTGACCGACAAGCCTTCGATCGGATCGCCCTTGCGCACGCTGGCCGGATAACCTTCGGCGGCGAGGACCACGCCGATCGCCGGGCGCAGGTCCCACTGGCATTCGACCTGGTCGAGGCGGCCGTCCAGGGCGGCATCGAGCAGTTCGATGAGATCGCTCTTCAGGCGCAGCATGATCGGCTGGGTTTCCGGATCGCCGAAGCGCACGTTGAACTCGACCACCCTGGGCTGGCCGGCGGCGTCGATCATCAGGCCGGCGTAAAGGAAGCCGGTGAACGGTACGCCGTCGCGTGCCATGCCGTTGAGGGTGGGTTCGATGATGGTGCGGCGCACCCGCGCGTCCACCTCGGGGGTGACCACCGGGGCGGGCGAATAGGCGCCCATGCCGCCGGTGTTCGGGCCGGCGTCGCCGTCGTCGCGCCGCTTGTGGTCCTGGCTGGTGGCCATCGCCACGTACTGGGTGCCGCTGGCAACGACAATGTAGCTGGCCTCCTCACCGGCCATGAATTCCTCGATCACCACCCGGCGCCCGGCCTCGCCGAGCGCGCCTCCGCCAAGCATGTCGCCGAGCGCCGCCTCGGCAGTGGCCAGGTCCATCGCCACCACCACGCCCTTGCCCGCGGCCAGGCCATCGGCCTTGATCACGATGGGCGCGCCGCGCCCGCGCACATGGGCGAGCGCCGCATCGAGTTCAGTGAATACCGCATAGCCGGCGGTGGGAATCGCATGCCGCGCCAGGAAGTGCTTGGCGAAGGCCTTGGAGGCTTCCAGTTGTGCCGCGGCGCGGCTGGGACCGAAGCAGCGCAGCCCGGCCGCCTGGAAGGCGTCCACCACGCCCAGCGACAACGGCGCTTCCGGCCCGATCACGGTGAGGTCCACCCGCTCGGCCTGCGCCAGGGCGAGCAGCGCGGGGATGTCGGTCGCCGTCACCGGCACATTGCGCATGCCCGGCTCCAGTGCGGTGCCGGCATTGCCCGGCGCCAGCAGGATCTCGCGCACCCGCGGCGACTGCCGGATGCGCCAGGCCAGCGCGTGCTCGCGTCCGCCACTGCCCACGACGAGTACTTTCATCGACAGGCTCCGGTCACCAGCGGTAACCCAGCGACAGCAGGTTCTCGCCGTCGTTGTTACCCTGGGTGTTCGCGTTGGAAATGTGGCGGAAGGCGACGACGAAGTGACCGCGGGCATAGCCCAGCGAGGTCACGAACTGGCCGGTGCTCGACAGCAGCGAGTTCTGGTGGTCGAGCACGGCGATGCCACCGCCGAGGAAGAAGCCACCCCAGTGCTTGCGCAGGCCGACGCCGAGGAAAAAGATGTCCTCATCGTCGCGCCCCGGGAAGCCGTCGCGCCCGGCGATGCCGCCGAGCAGCACCTCGGTGTACACGCCCGCGTCCTTCCAGCGCTCGATCGGGCGCAGCCAGGCGGCGACGAAGCCCTGGCTGGTCTGGCCGTCGATCTCGTCGACGTGCGCATAGGCGATTTCGTATTCGGCGTGCGCCGGCGCGGCGCAAGCCAGTGTGAGCGCGGCTGACGCAAGCCAGCGGATCGGATTCATCTTGCGTTCCTGCGTGGGATCCAGTTCGGGGTTTTCAGCGGATGCGCTTGACCAGCGTCGTACGGTTGTAGCCCTCGACGCGCAGGCGCCACGATCCAAACAGGCCGGGCTTGATGGTCACTCGCGGGCTCTCCAGATTCGCCGAAAACTGATCGTTCTCGATTTGTTCCCACACCTGACCGTTCTCCAGCGTGAACTGGGTCTTGCCCGACCAGCCCTTGAAAGTGCCGGGGATGCTGCTGGTGAATTCCTCGCGGCGCGCGTTCTCGAAGCCCACCATCGACTCGCTGGCCGGCGCTGCCGCGGGCACTGTCTGGCCCTGCGCCACCGCCGCGGCGACCGCCGGATCGGCGAGGCGCACATTGCGCTCGATCCAGGCGTTCAGCGCCTTCAGCTCCACCTCGCTGAGCTTGTCCAGGCCGGCATCGCGGAAGTCCTTCGCGGTCATGCGCTCCTCGAGTGAGGAAAACGTCTGGCTCTGTGCCAGCACGGGCAGCGAAACGACGGCGAAGGCGATGGCAAGCAGGGCGCGGCGCATGGGCGGGTGTCCGGTACGAAAGCCGGCAAGTCTAGCCGAGTCCGGATGCCAGAGCGTTCAGCCCTCGCGAACGGCCTTGGGCAGGCCCACGCCGGGGTCCGGACGCTCCTGCAGCACCTCGCGGCGAAAGCGGAACAGGGCTGCGGGGCGGCCGCGGGTGGCATGCATCTGCTGTCCGGTGGGCTCCACCAGCCCGGCGTTGGCCACCAGCCGGCGAAAGTTCTGCGTGTGCAAGGGCTGGCCGGCGAGGGCCTCGACCACGCGCTGCAACTGGCCGAGGGTAAAACGGTCGGGCAACAGCTCGAACACCAGCGGGCGGTACTTCAGCTTTCCGCGCAGGCGCCCGAGAGCAGTGGCAAGGATGCGCCGGTGGTCGCGCGCCATCGCCCTCCCGGGCGCCACCGGCGCGGCCGCCACTCGCCCGCGCAGTGCTTCCGGCACCAGCCCAGCTTCCCACAGCAACTCGTAGCGCTCCAGCGTCCGCTCCGGGTCCCAGGGACAGCCGTCAAGGCCGAAACACTGGCGCAATCGGGTGCGCTGCCCGGGATGGGCGGCCGACCATGCCTGCAGCGGCGGCAGGATCTGCCCGTCGATGAGTGCCGGCCGCCCGTGACGCCAGTCCTCCCACGGCAGGTAGGCATACCAATCGGCCCAGGCAGCGTCGAATCCCGACGGCAGGATGCCTTCCCGTACCAGCGCCAGGTAGGCCGCGGAAATCACCCGTGGCCCACCCGCTGCCTCGCGTGGATCGCGGAAGCGGTCGCCAAAGGTGTAAAGCTGCTCCACATGGCCCAGCACCAGGCCAGTCTGCTGCACCACCCAGCTACGCATCCCGCGCTCCAGCGTCGGATGCGTCACCAGGTTCAACGGCCCCGACGGCAGCGCGTCCACTTCGCCATCGTTCGCCACCAGCACGCGCGGCGCGCCATCGGTCACGGCGACGATGACGGCATCGAGGCTGATCAGGGCGTGGTCGGGCATGGGGGCCGGTTTATCGAGTTGGTCGTGGCGACGGCAGCGTGGTTGTGGGTTGTGGGTTGTGGGTTGTGGGTTGTGGGTTGTGGGCAGCAAAGCGCGCACACACCAAGCCTCACCAGAATCAATTCAACAGCTCGCGGACAACCCACTCCCACTGCCCAGCGGCGCCGGCTTTGCTGCCCACAACCCACAACCCAGAACCCGCAACTCGCCGCAACTACCGCCCCACCCTCACCCCCTCCGGCAACTCGATCTCCACCGCCACCGGCAGGTGGTCGGAGAGCCGCAGCGGAGGTGCTTCGTAGCGGGTGGCGTGGATGTCGTGCGAGATCAGGATGTGATCGATGGCGCGCTCGGGTTGCCAGGACGGATAGGTGGCCAGGGCCTGCGGGCCGGGCACGGCGAGTCCGGCGCGCTCCATGAAACGGCGAAAGGCGGGCGAGTTGGGCTGGCAGTTGAAATCGCCCATCAGCACTGCGTGCCGGTAGGGCGACAGCAACTCGCGCAGGAAATCGAACTGGCGGACACGGGCCTGGGCGGTCAGCGCAAGATGCGACTGGGCCACCGCGACGGCCTCGCGGCCCTCCCCGTAGACGGCCAACATCGCCCCGCGCCCGGGCAGGCCCGGGAGTGGGTGATCCTCGACCTGGGTGGGCTGTGCGCGGCTGAGCAGGCAATTGGTGGATTCGGCGATACGGCCAATGCGCCGGTTGCGCTGCTGCCACCAGTATGGGAACTGGGCCAGTTCCGCGAGATATGCCGCCTGGTTGACGAAGCCAGAGCGCAGGCTCCCGCCATCGACTTCCTGCAAAGCGGCGATGTCGACCTCGGTCAGCAGCTTTGCCAGCTGCGAGAGATTCTTGTGCTTGCCGGTATCCGGCAGGATGTGGCGCCAGCCGCGGGTCAGGTATTCCCGGAAGCCACCTTGCGCATTTCCCGCGTGGATGTTGAAGCAGAAAAGACGAAGGCGCGCCGCATGGGGACGCGCCTCCTTCTTGTCGCTGCTTCGCGCTGCGGCAGTCACTGCGCGATCAGGCACCCGGCTTCGCGGCGCGTTCCTTGGCAACCAGGAAGTCGATCAGCGGACCGACATTCTGGTGGCCGCCGGCACTGCGGACGTCGAAGCGCCACTTGCCATTGACGATCACGCTCGGCGTGCCTTCGACGCCCCAGCGAGGAATCATGGACCTGGAGCGGTTGACCTTGGAGTTCACGGCGAAGGAGTTGGCCGCACCAAGGAATGCTTCCTTGGTCACGCCAAACTGGGTGTACCACTGCGCGACATCATCCAACGCGCGGAACGGCACGTGTTCCTTGTGGATCGCGGCAAAGAACTTCTCGTGCGATGCCTCCAGGATGTTCAGCGTCTCGGCAGCGTAGTACGCACGGGCAAAGGCTTCTGCCGGCTCGTTCCAGGCAGCCGGGAAAGGAGAGTAGGCCACGTCGGCGGCCTTGGTCTTCTTCCAGGCGGTCAGGTACGGCTCAAGGTCATAGCAGTGTGGGCAGGTGTACATGAACACTTCGAGCACTTCGATCTTGTCGCCGGAACTGGTGGGCTGCACCGGGTCGATGGCGAAGTAGTGCTCGCCGGCCTGGAACTTCTCCTGGGCGCATGCCGGCAGCACGAATGCCAGCGCCAGCGCGAAGAAAGCGGCAATCGCAACACGCATCTTGATGAATCCTCGTTGGAAACGGTGTAGGACTAGGCTGGCAGAAAAACCCTGAAGCCAGCGTTGACGCGCGGCAGGACGTCTCAGGGAGTCGCCGAGTGGAGTCCCTGCATGTACGACGCCAGCGCGTCGATCTCGGCATCGGTCAGCGGCTTGGCCACCTGCGCCATGATATTGGCGTTCGGTACGGTGTCGTCGCCGTGCATTTCGCCGTCGCGGAAGCGGCGCAGGATTGCCGCCGTGTACTGCGCGTGCTGGCCGGCGACCGAGGGATACATCGAGGCCGGGTTGCCGTGGCCGGCCGGGCCATGGCAGGACATGCAGGCCGGGATGCCGCGCTTGGCGTCGCCACCGCGGTAGAGCGGCTCAGCCAGCGCAACCAGCGCCTCGTCGGCGATGTCCGGCTTGACCGTCTGCGACGCGAAATACGCGCCGAGGTCGGCCATGTCCTGATCCGACAGGGTGATCGCGAACCCGAGCATGATCGGGTTCATGCGCTTGCTGCTCTTGAACAGCGCAAGCTGGTGCGAGATGTACTCGGCATGCTGGCCGGCGATCTTGGGGTACTGCGGATCGGCACTGTTGCCGTCGACGCCATGGCACGCGGCGCAGACGGCGGCCTTGGTCTGGCCCGCGGCCGCATCGCCGGCCGCCAGCGTCGGGGTGGAGGCAGCCAGCGCTGCCAGCGCAACTACAGTGGAGAACTTCATCGGCCAGGGCCTCGAACGCATTGCAGGGAAATCCGTGTGCGCACGGCCAGATGGCCGGGGGCGCCAAAGGGCGAGGATTCTACACGGGCGAGCGCGGGCGTAGCAGCAGGATTGGGGCGTCAGGTGTTGGTTGTTGGTGTTGGTGTTGGAAACACCCACGGCCGCCGGGACCCACAAGCCGCTCGTGCCAACGCCGATCCTCCCCGGTGGAGTTGCTGCTGGAAACAGCGATGACCGCGACTCGCCCAAGGCCGCTCTCGCCAACACCAACAACCAACACCAACACCAGTTGTTGACTGTGGCGTAGATTCCGCAGATCCAAGCGCCCGCCAGACCGCCCATGACCCCCGCCGACCTCGCGCGCCGCTTCCGCCGTGCCGCGTTCCTGATGAGCACGCCCGACCACACCAAGCTGCCCGCCGACGCGGGGGCCGAGGTCGCGTTCGCGGGACGTTCGAATGCCGGCAAGTCGAGCGCGATCAACGCGATCTGCGACCAGGGGGGTCTCGCGCGCACCAGCAAGACTCCGGGGCGCACCCAGCACCTGGTGGCCTTCGCACTGTCCGAAAGCGAGCGGCTGATCGACCTTCCGGGGTACGGCTACGCCCGGGTGCCGATGGCGGTCAAGCAGGCCTGGCATGCGCTGATCGACCGCTATGTGCGCGAGCGCCAGTCGCTGCGCGGCATCGTGGTGGTCAGCGACATCCGCCACGCGCTCACCGATTTCGACCGCCAGATGCTGGAGTACTGTCAGTTCCGCGGCCTGCGCTGCGTGCTCCTGCTGTCCAAGTCCGACAAGCTCAACCGCGGCCCGGCGATGGAGGTACGGCGCAAGGTGCTGGCCGAGATCGCCGAACTCGGCGTGCCGACCACGGCCGTGGTGTTCTCGGCGCAGGGCAAGAGCGGTGTAGATGAGGCGCGCGCGGCGGTGGCGGCGTTGCTGGACGGCGGGGAGTGAGCCGGAGCTGAACTGCGCGCGCTGGATCGATCGCTCCGCCGGTTATGGGTTGTGGGTTGTGAGTTGTGGGCGGCGAAACTCGCGCGCCGCGGACCTGCGGGAGCCGACTCTGTCGGCGATCTCCTCCCGCGGTCGTCAACAATGGATTGCGGCTGAAGCCGCTCCCACCGGCTCCCGGCACGCCGGCTGTTGCTGCCCACAACCCACAACCCACAACCCAGAACCAACGATCAGCCCGCTTCCCCGCTGACTCTTGCTAGTCTGCGCCAAGCCCCACTCGGAGCCCGCGCCATGGCCAAATCCTGGATGTCCCTCGACCTGCGCCAGGCGCCGGCGCCGGCTACGGGCAAGCTGCTGGCGGCGACCTGCCTGGTGCTGGTCGGCTTCTTCTGGTTCGCGCTGACGCTGGGCCCGGCGGAGGAGCGCTTCATCTCGCCGGCGATCCTGCCCAGCCCGGGCGAGGTGATCGGGGCAATCCCGAATCTGCTGTTCGAGCGCGACCTGGGCAAGGGCATCGCCGCGACCATGGTTCGGGTGCTCGCTGGTTTCAGCCTGGCGCTCGCTGTTGGCGTGCCGCTCGGGGTGCTCGCCGGCTCCTGGCGCGTCCTGGAAGCCTTCCTCAAGCCGATCGTGATCCCGGCCAGCAACGTGCCGGTGGCCGCGCTGATCCCGCTGACCATCCTGTGGTTCGGCATCGGCGAGACCCAGAAGGTGATGTTCATCTTCATCGCCGCGGTGCCTTTCGTGTTCGCGACCGCCGCCGCGTCCATCCTTGCGGTGCCGGACCGCTACGTCGACACGGCGCGAACCTTGGGCGCCAGCGACCGCCAGATCATGCTCAAGGTGCTGGTGCCCACCGCGATGCCGGAGATGTACCGCGGCCTGCGCGGGCTGTTCGGCCTGTCCTTCGGCTACATCATGCTGGCGGAGTTGATCAACGCCCCGCACGGCCTCGGCGCGATGCTCAACATCAGCCAGCGCCGCGGCCTGACCGAACACATCTTCCTGATCCTCGGCATCATCAGCCTGATCGCCTGGGCCATCGACCACGGCCTCGCCTGGCTGGAGCGGCGGCTGTTCCCGCATCAGGTGAAGTGAGGAAGGGGGTAAAAAGTGAAAGGTGAAAGGGGAGGGGCGACCTCGACACACTGCCGTTTGTCCAAGGCAGCCGTCTTGGCGCTAAAGCGCAACACCTCGTAACACCTCACTTTTCACTTTTCACTTTTCACTTTTCACTTTTCACCTTTTCCAGCTTCACGCGCGCCATCCCCCACACATCCACATATTCCCCGTTTCTGAAGGCATAGGCGCGCATGCGGCCTTCCTCGACGAAGCCGTGCTTGCGGTAGAGCGCGATGGCGGGCGCGTTGTCGACGTAGACCTCCAGTTCCAGGCGCGTCATCTGCATCCAGTTCTCGGCGCGATCGATCAGCGCGACCATCAGCGCGTCGGCGATGCCGCGGCGCTGGAAGGCCGGGTCGACGACGATCCCGATGGCCCCGGCATGACGGCGCCGCGCGTGCGGCAGCGGACGCCCGAGATAGGCGTGGCCCACGATCTTGCCGTCGACCAGCGCCAGCAGATGCAGGTTGTCCGGATCGCTACCGGCCATGCGTTCGCGCCAGTAGCTCTCGCGCGGGAACGGCAGCTGCAGCAGCGCGCCGTAGACCGATGGGTCGCGGTACAGCGCGGCGACGCCGGCGGCATCGTCCAGTTCAGCAGCACGCAGTTCGACTGCGGAGGGCTGGCGGCGCTTCGCACTCATCGGCCACGCTCGCGCATCGAGGCGATGAACCAGCGGAGCATCAGCGGCCCGCAGACCAGCATGCCCACCGCGCCGATCACGATCAGCGGCAGCGCCAGACCGCGCGCGGCGATCAGGTCGAAGGGCGTGGTCTCCGGCGCGAAGTGCGCGCCGAGGCCGAAGGCGAGCAATACGGCGGCGAGGCCGTCAGCCATCACCAAGGGGATGATCAGGTTGCGGTTCATGCGAATGGCTCCCGTTTCCGGTGCACATTATGGCGTCGCGGCGCGCGGATCGCAGCGCCGAACCTACCGCTTTGCGCCGCGCTGGTGCAGTCTTCGCCCCTTCACGCGGACGGCGCCGCGGCGCCCTGGGGAGATGACGATGGCGGTCTACAACAACGTGCTCGAACTGATCGGCAACACGCCGATCGTGCGCTGCCAGCGCATGGACACCGGTCCTTGCGAGCTGTACTTCAAGATGGAGTCGACCAACCCCGGCGGCTCGATCAAGGATCGCATCGGCCTGTCGATGATCGAGGATGCCGAGCGTCGGGGGCTGCTCAAGCCGGGCGCCACCATCGTCGAAGGCACCGCCGGCAATACCGGCCTGGCGCTGGCGCTGGTCGCGCAGCAGAAGGGCTACCACCTGATCCTGGTGGTGCCGGACAAGATGAGCCGCGAGAAGATCTTCAACCTCAAGGCGATGGGCGCCGAGGTGGTGCTGACGCGATCGGATGTGGGCAAGGGCCATCCCGAGTACTACCAGGACATGGCGCGGCGGATCGCCGGCGAAACCCCGGGCGCGATCTACATCAACCAGTTCGGCAACCAGTCCAACCCCTACGCGCACGAGTTCGGCACCGGGCCGGAGATCTGGCAGCAAATGGGTCACGACATGGACGCGATGGTCTTCGGCGTCGGCTCCGGCGGCACCCTGACCGGGCTGTCGCGCTTCTTCACCCGCGCCGCGCCACATGTGGACCTGATCCTCGCCGACCCGGTGGGCTCGGTGCTGACCAAATACGTGAACCAGAAGGAACTCGACCCGAGCGGCGGCAGCTGGACGGTGGAGGGCATCGGCGGCGACTACCTGACGGCGATCAGCGAGTTCGACCACGTGAAGAAAGCCTACGCGATCAGCGACCGCGAGAGCTTCGAGGTGGCGCGCGAACTGCTGAAGAGCGAGGGCATCCTCGGCGGCAGCTCCACCGGCACCGTGATCGCCGCGGCATTGCGCTACTGCCGCGAGCAGACCACGCGCAAGAAGGTGGTCGCCTTCGTCTGCGACACCGGCAACAAGTACCTGTCGAAGATGTACAACGATTACTGGATGCGCGACAACGGCTACATCACGCGCGAGACCACCGGCGATCTGCGCGACCTGATCAACCGGCCGTATTCGGAGCGCGACACCATCGTGGTGCGCCCCGGCGAGACCCTCACGGTCGCCTACCAGCGGATGAAGTTGTACGACGTCTCGCAACTGCCGGTGATGGACGGCGACCGCATCGTCGGCATCGTCGACGAGTCCGACGTGCTGCTCAAGGTGCACAACAACCCCGGCCAGTTCCAGTGCCCGGTCAGCGAGGCGATGATCACCAAGCTCGATCTGGTCGACATGCGCACCGACATCAACGCCCTGATGCCGCTGTTCGAGCGCGGGCATGTCGCGATCGTGGTCGACGGCGAGCGCTTCATCGGCCTGATCACGCGGATGGATGTGCTGAATTATCTGCGCCGGCGGGGGAGCTGAGGGCGGCTGGGCTGGTTGTGGGTTGTGGGTTGTGGGTTGTGGGTTGTGGGTTGTGGGTTGTGGGCAGCGAAGCTCGCACCCCGCGAGCCCGTGGGAGCCGACTCTGTCGGCGATCTTCTTGGGCGGCACGGCGGCCCCAAAAAATACAATCCTTTTGTCCGCAAAGAACGCAAAGGGCGCAAAGTAGAGCCAGATCGATTGCCGGATATCCGGGGCATGTGGATGCTGCGCAACCCAGGACGCTCTTCTTTGCGTCCTTGGCGTCCTTTGCGGACAAACAAGCAGGCAAGGGCACGCGACAGCTCGATGCGCGAATAAGCGTACCGGCAGGAGCGACCGGGACTCACCGGACAACTCACCCATTGAACCTGACCCCGCTGAAGGCCTGCAGGAACCACGCTAGGGCGCGGCCGCGGACGGGTTCGCGCCAGGCCAGGTGCACGCTCTGGCTGATCTCGCCGTGCTGCGCCAGGCGTTTGGCGACCAGCCGACCGTTGCGTAGCTCGGGCTCGGCGATGTGCCGCGGCAGGTAGCCGCAGCCCAGCGCGGCGATCTGCGCGGCGATCTTGTAGCGAAAGTCCGGCACCGTCATCACCGGCTGGCCGGGCAGCAGGCCGGCGGTGCGCCGCGGCATCGAGCGCGCAGAGTCGGCCACCGCCACCGCCCGGTGCTGTGCGATTTGCTCCGGCGACAGCGGCTCCGCTGCGCGCGCCAGCGGGTGCTGCGGCGACACGCACCAGACGAAGTCGATGCGCCCGAGCGGCTGCAGGCGGATCGCGTGGTCGGCGGGCGCCTCGCCGGGCGCGCCGACGACCAGGTCCGCGCGTCCGCTCAGCAGCGCTTCCCAGCTACCGGACAGTACCTCGTGCCAGAAGCGGATCTGGGTCGGCGCCTTGAGCTCGTCGAAGCCGCGCACCAGCGGCCACAGCACATCCAGCGGCACGATGGCGTCCACCGCGATCACCAGCTCGGACTCGAAGCCCAGCGCCGCCCGACGCGCACGGGTCAGCGCACCGGTCAGCGCGGCGCGCACATCGCGGCCTTCGCGCACCAGCAGCTGCGCGGATTCGGTCAGCTGCGCGCGCCCGCTGCGGCGATCCACCAGCAACAGGTCCAGGCGTTCTTCCAGCCGCCGCACTTGGTAGGTCAATGCCGACGGCACCTTGCCGAGCGCGCGCGCGGCGGCGGCCATCGAGCCGGTGGCGCCGATCGCGGCCAGCAACTCGATGTCGTCCAGTCCCAATTCACCCGATGTAGGCATTCAATGAATTTGAATGACGTCGCGGAGGCCGGCAGATTGGCCCAGCCGTCGCTCTTCCGCAAGATGCCACCACCACAGGCGCACCGCCTGTCACCCATCCGGAGCCTGACTCATGCGTACCCTGATCGCCCTCGCCACCCTCGCCCTCGGCAATGGCGCCAGCGCCGAACCGCTGAACTACGCCTTCGACAAGGTGCACACCCAGGTGCACGCCAGCGTGCTGCACATGGGCCTGTCGAACAGCACCGCGCGTTTCCACGTCAAGGACGGCACGATCAGCTTCGACAGCGCCGACTGGAGCACCGCGAAGGTCGACGTGACCCTGGATGTGGCCGGCATCAACCTCGGCGACGCCACCTGGCAGGAGCACGTATCGGCCGAGAAGTGGTTCAACGTCGCCGGCTTCCCCGAGGCCCGCTTCGTCTCGACCAAGGTGGAGAAGACCGGCGACAAGACCATGACCATCCACGGCGACCTTGCGCTCAAGGGCGCCACCCAGCCGGTGACGCTGCAGGCCACGCTGAACCAGGCCGGCCCGCACCCCTTCAGCAAGAAGCCGGCGATCGGCGTCTCCGCAACGGGCACCATCCAGCGCAGCAAGTTCGGCATGTCCGAGTACCTCGGCGGCATCAGCGATGATGTGCAGATCCGGATCGAGATCGAGGCGAGCGCGGGCTGAGGGTTGGGAAAGCGGGGAAGGGGTCAGGGGGCAGGGGAACCGGTTCGATGCACCAGAAACCCTGATGTGATCGGGTTGGTCATTGCCAGGTAGTCAGAACCGCGGCAAGGTCGAACCGTGGCGCAAGCCTGGTCCCCCGCCCCCTGCCCCTCGCCCCGCTTTCTGCGTCAAGCTGCACCGGCTCCGACGCCGACCCACGGAGAACCCCACATGCCCCGCGACCCCGACTTCAGCTTCGCCCCGGAGCCTACGCCGCGCTACAGCGGGGTGGCGATCGCGCTGCACTGGTTGATGGCGCTGGCGATCATCGGCCTGCTCGGCGTGGGGCTATGGATGACGGGCCTCAAGAACTCGCCGACCAAGATCGAGGTCTACACCTGGCACAAATGGGCGGGCCTGACCGTCATGGCGCTGGCGCTGGTGCGCCTCTCGTGGCGGTTGCACCGGCCGCCGCCCTTCCTGGCCGAATCGATCCCCGCCTGGCAGGTGACCACCGCCGCGTACACGCACCGGCTGTTGTACGCGCTGATGCTTGCGATGCCGCTGACGGGTTGGCTGCAGAACTCCGCGGCCGGCTTCCCGCTGACCTGGTTCGGGCTGTTCAAGGTGCCGGCGTTGGTACCGCGCGACAAGGCCGCCTTCGCCTTCTGGCAGCAGACCCACGAATGGCTGGCCTGGGCGCTGATGGCGCTGATCGCGCTCCACGTCCTCGCCGCGCTCAAGCACCACCTGGTCGACAAGGACGACACCCTCCGGCGGATGCTGCCGTGGGGTCGCCCTGGCTGACTTTGTGGCGGCCGCCAGCAGAAGCAGGACGCAGAGAACGCAGAGGAGGAGCAGAGAGAACGCGGAGAGAATCCCAGGTCGAATCGGGAGCAACCTACCTCCGGCCTTTGATCGATGACTCTTCATCCCGGCGCACCCTGCCCTCTCCCGACCTTCCTCTGCGTTCTCTCTGCTTCTCCTCTGCGTCCTCTGCGTCCTGCTCTTCCTCCCAGACACCCTGAATCCCGGAGTTGCCGATGTTCCGCGCCATCGCACTGATCGGTCTTGCCATCTGCGGCGCCGCCGACGCCGCGACTTTCCGCTTCGATGCCAGCAACAGCGAGCTCGGGTTCACCGGGGACTACGGTGGCGAGGCGGTGCCGGGCGTGTTCCGCACGTTCTCGGGCACGGCGGAGTTCGACCTGGCCAAGCCGCTGGCCACGCGCTTCCGCACCGAGATCGACGTGGCCAGCCTGGACACCGACTACGCCGAGCGCGATGACACCCTGCGCACGCCGGAGTTCTTCGACACCGAGGCGCACCCGCAGGCGGTATGGGTTTCGAGCGGCGACTGCAGCGCCGCTGGCGCGCGCCTGTCCTGCCCCGGCACGCTGACGCTCAAGGGCGAGACCCACCCGGTGGCGCTGGACATCGCACCGTCCGCGGATGGCAAGTCGATCGAGGGCAAGGCCACGCTGGACCGCAGCCAGTTCGGCATCGGCAGCGGCGAGTGGGCGGATCCGGAGACCATCGCCAACCAGGTGACGATCAGCTTCCGCCTGGTGCTCACGCCCTGACCGGCATCAGCCGTTCAACAGCCCGACCAGTTCCTCGACGCTCAGTCCCTGCGCGACATCCTGCTCGCCGAGCACGCTGTCGACCAGCTCGCGCTTGCTGCCGTGCAGTTGCAGGATCTGCTCCTCGATGCTGCCCTTGACGATCAGCTTGTAGACCGTCACCGGGCGGGTCTGGCCGATGCGGTGCGCGCGGTCGGTGGCCTGCTGCTCCACCGCCGGATTCCACCACGGATCAAGGTGGATGACGTAGTCGGCCGCGGTCAGGTTCAGGCCCACGCCGCCGGCCTTGAGACTCAGCAGGAAGGCATCGCCGACACCGGCCTGGAAGTCCGTCACCGCCTGCTCGCGCGCCTTCGCCGGGGTGCTGCCGTCGAGGTACTGGTAGCCGATGCCGGCGCGGTCGAAGGCGGCGCGCACCAGCGCGAGGTAATCGGTGAACTGGCTGAAGACCAGCACGCGGTGGCGGTTGTCCTTGAGTTCCTGCACCAGCTCGAGCAACTGGTCGAGCTTGGCGCCGTTGAGCTTGAACTCGGGCGCGACCAGGTGCGGGTGGCAGGCGGCGCGGCGCAGCCGGGTCAGTTCGGCGAGCACGTGGAAACGCCGCTGCTCGCCGCTGCCGCCCTGGGCCAGGCGCTCGATGGCCTGCCGCCGCAGCGCCGCGAGCAGCGCCGCCTCCTCGCCCGAAGGTTCCACCGTGAGCACGATCTCGGTGCGCGGCGGCAGTTCCTCCAGCACCTGCGACTTCAGCCGGCGCAGCAGGAAGGGCGAGATCAGGCGACGCAGGGTGTCGCGCTCGGGCGCGCGCGGGTCGCGCTCCAGGGGCGCGATGAAGCGCTTGGCGAAGTGCTCCTGGCTGCCGAGCAACCCGGGATTGAGGATGCGCATCAGGCTCCACAGCTCGCCGAGGTGGTTCTCGATCGGCGTGCCGGTGGTGGCGATGCGCGCCTGCGCCTTGAGCTTGCGCATCGCCTGGCTGCGCTGCGCTGCGGCGTTCTTGACTGCCTGCGCCTCGTCCAGCACCAGAGTAGCGAACTCGACCGCGGCGAAAGCCTCGATGTTCAGCGTGACCAGCCCGTAGCTGGCCAGCACCAGATGGCCGGGGCCAAGGGTCGACAAGGCCTCCGCGCGGTCGCCATCGCCGTAGACGCGCAGTTCCAGCGCGGGCGCGAAGCGGCGCGCCTCGGCGCGCCAGTTGGCCACCACCGAAGTCGGCGCGACCACCAGCGCCGGGCCTTTCAGCGCGCGCGCGGCGAGCACCGCCAGCGCCTGCACGGTCTTGCCCAGGCCCATGTCGTCGGCGAGGCAGGCGCCGCCGCCCCATTCGGCCAGCCGCATCATCCAGCGGTAGCCGTCCAGCTGGTAATCGCGAAGCTCGGCCTGGAAATCCGCCGGCAGCGCGGGCATCAGCGCCGCGGCGCGCTCCATCTGCGCCAGTTGCTCGCGGAAACGGCGGTCGACCTCGATCTCGGCGCCCGACTCCAGCCAGGGTTCCAGCGCTGCGGCGGCCACCGGCGCCAGCTCGATCTTGCCGCGCTCGTCGGCCAGCGCGCGCAAGCCGTGCAACTTGCGTGTCAGGTCCTGGGTCAGCGCGATGATGCGGTCGCCGCCGAGGCGCAGGAAGCGCCCCTGCGCCGACGGCAACGCCTGCAGCAGTTGCGCCAGCGACACCACCTGGCCGTCATCCAGCGCCAGTCCGCCCTCGGCGTGGAACCAGTCGCGCTGCGCGCGCACCTTCAGGCTGAGCTGCTGCGCCGCGCGGGTCTTGGTCATCGCCCAGCGCGGCCCGGCGGGCCAGATCAGCGGCACCGAATCGCCAAGTTCGGTCAGTTGCGACAGCGCTTCGAGCGCCTCCTCGGGCTGCGGCAGGTCGAGCGGCTCGCCGTTCTCGCTGCCGGCCAGCAGCGGCACCGCGTCGACCAGCGCCTTCAGCGCACGGCGTTCGCCATCCAGGTCGCGCACCGCGCGCACCGGCTGGCCGCCGCGCAGGCCGATCAGCTCGCGCTGGCCCAGGCCGGGCACCACCAGCATGCCCTCCTCGCCCAGCGGCCGCGCGCGCAGGCGCAGGCGCAGGCCCTCGCGCAGCGGTTCCAGCAGCACATGCACGCGCGCGTCGACGTCCTCGACGGTCTCGGCGGTATCGATGTCCGCCTCGATGGCCAGCGACCGCGACAGCGCAGGTGCCAGCGCCAGCACCTGCGGCAGCGTGCCCTCCGGCAGCAGGTTGCCGCCCTGGGCGACCAGCCGCGCGATGCGCCGGTGCTCGGCGCGAAACCGCACCACGCGCAGGGCCCCGCCATCGAGCAATGCCAGGGCATCGCAGTCCGGTTCCGGCTGCGGCGACAGCGAGAGTTCGACGCGCCCGTCGGCGTGCCGCGACAGCGTCAGCGCCGGCTTCTCGATGCTCACCCGGAGCGGCTGGATGCCATCTGCCTGGTAGACCTCCGGGCACTTGGCGAGCGCCAGCAGCGCCGGCGAGTCCGCTCCCAGGCGTGTGCCATAGAAATGCGCTGCCGGCGCGGCCAGCGCGCGCAGCAGGTCGCGGTCGGCGTCGTTGTCCGGCGCCAGGCGCTGCATCGCCTCCTTGGCGTCGTAGCCACTCTGGATGCGCCGGCCAGCGGTCCAGCCGCCGCGCGCACTGGGCTTCTGTTCGAAGAACTCGATGCGCAGCCCGGTCCCTGAATCGGCGACCTCCAGCACCACCGCGCGGATCCGCGAGTGCTTGCGCTCGTCGCGGCCGGCGGCCTTCCCGTCCTCGCCCGCCAGCTCGGACAACACGCCAAGCAACTGCTGCCAAGGCGCCTCCGGGTTGCGCCAGGCAGCGGGGCCGCGGTCCGCCGCGGGCGCGCGCGCCTGCTCCACCCAGTGCGCCATGCGCTGCAGGCCAGCACTGCGCATGCGCGCGAGGGCGAGCTCGACCGCCGCCTCCGCATGTGCCGGCGGGCGCAGCGCGAACCAGCGCTGCAGCAGCAGCCAGGTCAGGGCGGACATCGGCGCCAGCGCGGCATCGGGCCGGGTCGTCGGCGCCGGCAGCGGCGGCACGCGCACGTCCGCGCCCGCTTCCAGGCAATCGGCCGCGCTGGCGATCCACTCGTCCGCCTGCAAGTTGGCGCGCTGCCTCATCAGGCGCTTGTGCAGGCGCTGCAGCGACTGCCGCTGGGCGCTGCCGCCGATCGCCAGCAGGGCAAGGCGTTGCAAGCCGCCGACGAGCTGCGGCGTGGGCCAGGCGCCCGCCTTGCCGCGCGCCGCGGTGTGTTCGGCGATGGCCGCCACCGGCGCCGGATCGCTGCTGCCGAAGGCCGTCTGCAGGAGGACGACATCGGCGCGGGCCTGAGTCGCCGCGGGCGGGATGCGCGCGATCAAGTCGTCGCGCCCGCACATCGCCGCGAGCTGGGCGTAGACCCGTAGCGAGTATTCCTCGGAGGCGCCGCGTTCGATCGCTGCCAGTCCCGCCTGCAGCAGGTCGCCGATGTCGTCCATCGGATGTTGCGCGCGCGCCGCGAGATATGGCGCGAGAATGCGAATGGCGACATCGCCGTGCAGCCGGCCGAGCGCTGCCAGCGTCGGTGGATCCGGCAGGATGTCGCGCGCGGCAGAAACGAAGTCGATCGCCTCGTCCGCCTGGCCCAGCAGGCCGGCGATTTCGCCGGGCGCAAGGCCGGCCAGCAGCCAGGCGCGCAGCGAGGTGTTGCAGCCATCGGTGCGCACGACGTAATCGGCCGGCTGCAGGCTGGCAGCGATCTCCGCCTTGCGCGTGCGCCAGGCGTCCAGCCGTGGCGAGCGCAGCAGTTGTTCGATCAGCAGCTGGCGCAGGCCGCGGCGCTCGACGCGCACGATCGCGGCGTAACCGCCGAAGCCGAGCAGCGGGCGCAGCGGCTGCAGATGCGCGCGCACCTCGCTGGCCGGCAGCGCCTGCCCGCCGGGCTCCAGCTCGAGCACGCCGTGCAGGTGCCCGAGGGCCGCCTCATTGCAGCCCTCGGTGCTCAGCGCAGCCAGTTCCAGCAGCGCCAGCGCGCGCGGCGACGCCATGCCGAGCAACTTGCGCTCCTGGTCCAGCCGGTCCCTGCTCAAAGTTCTGCATCCGCCGCAATCGAGCCCGGCAGCATACGCAGGCTGCGGACGTGGCGCAGTTCCGACTCAGGCCGCGGCGACCGGATAGTCGGTGTAGCCCGCCGGTCCCGGGGTGTACAGAGTGGCGAAGTCGACCGCATTCAGCGGCTCGCCGCGGCGCAGGCGCTCGGCCAGGTCCGGATTGGCGATGTAGGCCTTGCCGAACACCACCGCGTCAGCGCCGCCGGACGCCACCGCCGCCTGCGCGCTGGCGAGATCGAAACCGCCGTTGACGAACAGCGCGCCCTTGAACTCGTGGCGCGCGATCAGCGCGAGGCGCTGCTCGGCCGGATCGCGGTGATCGGCATGCCGCAGTTCGAGGAAGGCGATGCGGCGCCGGTCGAGTTCGCGTGCGAGGTATTCGACCAGGGCCTCGGGGTCGGAATCGCCCATGTCGTTGTAGCCGACGCGCGGCGAGATGCGCACCGAGACGCGATCGGCGCCGAGCACCTCGATGCAGGCGTCGGTGATCTCGAGCAGCAACCGGGCGCGGTTGGGCAGGCTGCCGCCGTACTCGTCGTCGCGGTCGTTGCTGCCGTCGCGCAGGAACTGGTCGATGAGGTACCCATGCGCGCCGTGGATCTGCACGCCATCGAAACCGGCCTCGCGTGCGCGCAGCGCCGCGCGGCGGAACAGCTCGACGATCTCCGGGATCTCGTCGGTGCGCAATCGCCGCGGCGCCTCGTAGTCCTTGACCCCCCAGGGCGTGTTGATGGTGTCGCCGCGGATCCCGCGGTCGCTGCTGGAAATGGGCTGCACGCCCTCGTTCAGCGATGAGTGCGCGGCGCGTCCGGGGTGCCAGAGCTGCACCAGGAATGCGCCTGCCGCGGGCATGCACGGCATCGGTGACCTGGCGCCAGCCGGCGGTGGTGGCCTCGTCGTACAGCCCGCCTTCGCCGGTGAAAGCGCAGCCGTCGGCCGCGACCATGGTCGCCTCGGTCAGGACCAGGCCGGCACCGGCGCGCTGGCTGTAGTACTCGGCCATCAGCTCATTGGGGATGTGCGTGCGACCGGCGCGGGCGCGCGTCAGCGGCGCCATCACGACGCGATTGGGCAATTGCAGGGCACCCGCGGTCAGCGGGTCGAAAAGGGTGGGCATTGGGGACTCCGGATCCGGCGCAACGAAGGTGCGCGAGCAGAGCAGGAACTGGTGCGGCGCGGCGTGAAAATCAAGCGCCGGGATATCGCCGGATGGCATGTCGCCATACCCAGCCTTTCCGGCGCCGGATGCAAGAAGGGCCCCGGGATTGCCCCGGGGCCCTTGGCGTTTCAGCCAGTGTTGCGGTGCTGCATCAGTTGCTCAGCAGGCTGACCGTGTCCACCCGGAAGGTGGTGGCGAGCGAGCTGTCGGTGGAGCCGACGAAGCGCACCTTGACCGACTTGCCCTTGTGCGCGACCACGCTGTAGCTGCGCAGCACGTAGGTGGACGCGCTGGTGGTCTTGTTGAGGTTGGACAGGGTCACCAGGGTCTGCAGCACTGCGTTCGTGCTGGCATCCACCAGTTGCACCGTGAGCTTGTCGTAGGCTGTTGCCGTGCTGGTCTCGCTGGTCACGATCGAGGTCTGGAAAGACAACGTGGCGGTGGTGGCGGTGGCCGGGATCAGCGTGGCCTTGCTGTCCAGCGTCTGCGTGCTGGTGGTCGCGTTGACGCCGAGGTAGGCATAGCTGCCGCCGGTGTGCGCATTGGTCTGGCCGGCCAGCAGGGTGTTGAACGACGTCCCGGTCGAGGCCGAGCGCGTCCACGAGCCGTCCGCCGCGGTGTTGCTGCTGGTGGTGATGCTGTCGAAGTTGCCGTTGGCCAGGCGCTCGACCGTGCCGCCACCCGAGCTGACCGTCACCGAGGCCGTCTTGGTGTTGGTCGCGCCACCGTTGTCGGTGACCGTCAGGGTGACCGTGTAGGTGCCGGCCACGCTGTAGGTCTTGGACGGGTTGGTCGCCGTCGAGGTGGTGCTGTCGCCGAAGTTCCAGGCGCGCGAGGCGATCGTGCCGTTGGCATCGGTGGAGGTGTCGGTGAAGTTCACGGTCAGGCCGCTGACACTGCTGGTGAAATTGGCCACCGGCGGCGTGTTGGCGGTGCCCGCGGTGTAGCTGCCGGTCAGCGAGACGCCGCTGAACGCGCTGTAGGCCTTGAGGCGCACGTAGTAGGTGCCGGCCTGGGCGGTCGCGATGTTGCAGGTCTCGGCATTGCCGGAGGCATACGGACGGCAGTCGTAGACCGTATCCGTCGGCGCGCTGCCGAACTTGACGTACATGTCAGCATCGCCGGTGCCACCGGACATGACGAACTTGAGGTTGGTTGCACCCGCCGGCACCGCCAGGGTGTAGTTGACCGACTGGCCAGCGGTCGGCTGGGTGATGCCGGTCACGGCCACGCCATTGGTCAGCGGACCGCCGGTGCTCGCACCGCCGCCACCACCGCCGCCGCCGGAGCAGGACACGCCCACCGAGGTGAAAGCTGCGGTCACGTCAGCCACGGTGAAACCGAGGTCGGTGGCCGCGGTCTGCACGCCGCAGGCGCCGCTGTTGAAGGTGCTGCTCGGGGTCCAGTACAGCGCGTTGGCGCGGGCAAACACCTTGAAGGCGTTGACCACGTTCCAACCCGGCTTGGTGGCCAGCAGGTAGAAGGCCTTGTTGTAGACGCCCGAGGAATAGTGCACGTCCATCGAGCTGGTGAAATTCGCCGCGTTGTCGATCGAACGGCCGTCCTGCGGTGGATTGTTCATGTAGCGCAGCGCGCCGGAGGCCTTGAAGATGTCCGGGCCGACGAGGAAGTCGTTGCTGCCCTTCCAGTAGTACTCGGTGGCTTCGCCGCCCATGTCGGAGAAGGCCTCGTTCATGCCACCGGACTGGCCCGAGTAGGTCAGGTCCGAGTGCTGCTCGGTGAAGCCGTGCGAGACCTCATGGCCGGCCACGTCGACGCTGACCAGCGGATAGAAGGTGCTGGCGCCATCGCCAAAGCTCATCTGCGCGCCATCCCAGAAGGCGTTCTCATAGTTGCTGCTGTAATGCGTGCGCATCACCAGCTGGAAGCTGAGCGCCTTGCCGCCGGTGTAGGCGGTGTACATGTTCTGGATCACGCCGCCGAAGTAGTGCGCGTCGTTGAGCGGCGAGAAAGCGCCGTTGATCGACTTGACCGTGTTGTTCGGGCAGGTGAAGGAGAAGGCCGAGCTGCCGGACGTGCCGCCGTTCAGGTTGACGGTCTTCACGTCAGCGTTGTTCATGGTGCAGGTCGTGCCGCTCTGGGTCACGTCGAGGAAGCCGTAGCGGCCGCCCGAACCCCAAGTGTACTGGCCGGTCTTGCTGTTGCCGCCGGGACCGGTGCCGATCGCCGCGGTGGTCAGGCCGTCCCAGCGCTTGAGCACGGCGCCGCTGTTGGCGTCGACGATCACGAACGGACGCATCGGCGCGCCACCCTTGGCGCTGTCGGCGAACCAGGTGGTCACATAGGCCAGGCGCGCGGCGTCCTGGTCGTCCACGTAGACCATCAGGTCGCTGCGTGGGCGTTCAACCACAAGGCTGCTGCGCGCACTGCCGTGCACGACCGTCTTGGCGATATCGAGCGCCGCCTGCGACTGCAGGCGCGCACTCATGCTGCCGAGTTCGACGCCGAGGCCGGCCACGCTGCGGCCGAACAGATGGCGCACGCGCCCGTCGGCGCCGGCGGTGATGACGACATGCTCGCCCCAGACGGGCACGCCGCGGAAAGTCTGCTGGTAGCGATAGTGGGTGTCGCCGTTCGCTTCGGCGGTGGAGCTGAGCAGTTCGAGGGCCGAGTCCGCCTCCAGGGTCAGCATCTCGGCGTGGCGCTGCGCCGTCGTGGGCGCGCTGCCCACTGCGCGTTCGATCACAGCCAGGTTGGCGTTGACGCGGCCGGTATCGACCGCATGCAGGTCGCTGCGGGTGGCGGCTCCGGCGGTGGCGGACGCCAGCGCGAGGACAAGTATGGTGACTGCGGCAGGTGCCGCGCGACGCGATTTCAGAAGCGACATTCGTATTCCCCGGTTGGAAGGTCAGGACGCCGGCCACCCCACGCGGCCGGTGCAAAGCGACAAAATCGAAGCAAAACGGGAGTGCCCTCCGCGCAGCGGAAGGAATCGCAAGTCGATCAGTGGGCGCGCGGACCCCTCCGCAACGCATTCCCGCCGGGACTCCCCTCCCGATGGGACGCGACGGACGCTAGCAATTACTCAGGCGGGCTGTAATCCGGCCGGAAGATGAAAATGGCGTGAATACTTCATCTGCACCAATTGTTCACATCCGCTTCACAGACATGAGCCCCGGTGCTAGTGTGGTGTTCCGTAATTAAGTTGAAGAAACTTCCGATGAATTTCGCGGCGAGGCAAGGCGCGAGGAGAAGTCATAGCAGGGCTATGGCGACGACGAGCAACGCCGCATCGGCGCAAAAGGCGCGGAAATAATTCAAGGTAATTACGGAACACCACACTAGCGCGGCATGCGCGTCCCGGGCGTCAGAGTCCGGCGATATGCCCGATCATCCGCTCGCGCATGGCCGCATCCGGCAGGCGCCCGTAAGCCGCGCCCAGGTTGTCGGCCATGTGCTTGGCCTTGCTGGTGGCCGGGGTGACCACGGTCACCGCCGGATGCGCGAGCACGAACTTGAGGAAGAACTGCGCCCAGGACACGGCGTCGATCTCCGCCGCCCAGTCCGGCAGGTCCTTGCCGCGCATGCGTTCCCACAGCCGGGTGCGGCCGAACGGCAGGTAGACCATCACCGCGATCCCCTTCTCCTGCGCCAGCGGCAGGATGCGCTCCTCGATGGCGCGATTGTCGATCGCGTAGTCGATGCCGATGAAGTCCAGCGGCTCGGCCTGCATCACCTCGATCAGTTGCGGGTACTGCGCCGGGAAGGTCGTCGTCACGCCGATATGGCGCACTCGCCCGGCTTCGCGCAACTCCTTGAGGATGCCGAGTTGCACCGGCACATCGCCCAGGTTATGCACCTGGATCAGGTCGATCGGTTGTTTGCCCAGCTTGGCGAAGGAGGACTCGATCTGCGCCCGCGCGGCCGCCGGGTCGGCGGCCCCGCCGCCACGTCCGGCGACGTTGACCTTGGTCGCCCAGAACATGGCGTCGGTGAGTTTCAGCTCGCGCGCAATGTCGCCGGCGACCTGCTCGGAGGCACCGTAGCTGGGCGCAGTGTCGAATACCGTCCCGCCCAGGCGTGCCAGTTCCGCGATCACCTCGCGCAGTGCGCCGATCTCCTGCGACCCGGCGAGCTGCGAGAAGGTCGCCGAGCTGCCCAAGCCGACCACCGGGATCTGCTGGCCGCTGCGCGGGATCGCACGCTTCATCGGCCCGTCGGCGACAGCCGCCCATCCGCGAGGCAGGGCCGCGAGCAGTGCACCGGCCAGGGAGAATTGCAGGGCTTCGCGGCGCGTGGTCATGGCGGTGCTCCGACGGGGACGTCGCAGCATGATCCGCCGGATCCCGTCGACAGGCGATCAAGGGTGCCAACGCACCCCATCCCGGTGCGCCGTTCCGCAGATCGAAACGACGCTGCGCGTAGCCCGTGGTACGCGCGCAGCGCGTTCCGCGGGTACTTGCGGCAAGCACCCGCCGAACCGCTGCGCGGCACAACGGGCTACGTAGTCACATTGGGGGCATGTCCGGAAGAATCAGCTTCAGACCAGCTCCCCGGTCTGCAGCCGCCACAGACGGGCGTACTGGCCGTCGCGGACCAGCAGTTCCTCGTGGGTGCCGGATTCGACGATGCGCCCGGCGTCCATGACTTGGATGCAGTCGGCGTGGCGCACGGTGGACAGCCGGTGCGCGACCACCAGCACGCTGCGTCCGCGCGCGGCGCTGCGCAGCGAGTGGGCGATCGCCGCCTCGGTCTCGTTGTCGATCGCGCTGGTGGCTTCGTCCAGCACCAGGATGCGCGGGTCGCGGTACAGCGCGCGGGCCAGGGCTATGCGCTGGCGCTGGCCGCCGGAGAGCTCGGCGCCGCCCTCGCCCACCGGCTGCGCGTAGCCCTGCGGCAGCGCGGCGATGAAGTCGTGCGCCTCGGCCGCGCGCGCCGCGGCTTCGATCCGCGCGGGATCCGGCTGGCGCTCGCCATAGCCGATGTTGTCGGCCACGCTGCCATCGGTCAGGAATGGCTCCTGGCCGACATAGGCGATTACCCCGCGCAGCGCGGACGGATCGATGGACGCGATGTCATGGCCATCGAGCAGCACCCGCCCGGCCTGCGGATCGAGGAAGCGCAGCAGCAGTTTCAGCAGGGTGCTCTTGCCGCTGCCGGTGGCGCCGACCAGCGCCACCGTCGCGCCCACCGGCACCTCGAAGCTGACGCCATCCAGCGCCGGCCGCTCGCCGTAGGCAAAGCGCAGCGCATCGAAGCCGAGCGCCCCGCGCAGTGGCTGCGGCAGTGCGCCGGTGGCACGCGGCGGCGCCGGGGTGTCGAGCAGATCGAGCACCCGGTTCACCGAGGCCATCGCGCGATTGTAGAGATCGGTCATGTCCGCCAGCCGCGTCATCGGCCACAGCAGCCTCTGGGTCAGGTAGACCAGCGCGGAATAGCTGCCCACGCCGAGTTCGCCGCGCAGCGTCAGCCAGCCACCGTAGAGCAACGTGGCGACGAAGCCGAGCAGGATCGCCATGCGGATCACCGGGGTGATCGCGGCAGAGAAGCGGATCGCCGCGGCGTTCTTCTGGCGGAAGCCGTCCGAGGCGGCCGCCAGGTGCGCCGCCTCGAAGCACTCGGCGGTGTAGGCCTGGATCGTCGCCATGCCGCGCAGATTGTTGTCCAGCCGCGCCGACAGCGTCGCCGCCGCCTCGCGCGCCGCGGCGTAGCGTGGCTGCAGCCGGGTCTGGAACCAGAAGGCGCCGGCGACGATCAGCGGGATCGGCAGGATCGCCAGCAGCGCCAGCGTGGGTGTCAGCACGAAGAACACCGCGCCGACCAGCAGCGAGGACACGAACACCTGGATCAGATCGTTCGCGCCGGTGTTGAGGAAACGCTCGATCTGGTTGACGTCCTCGTTCAGCAGCGCCATCAGGCGTCCGCTGCGCGCGCGCGTCACCGCGTCCGGCGGCAGTTGCTGCAAGTGCTCGTAGGCGCCCTGGCGCAATCCGTGTTGCAGATCCTGCGCCAGCCCGCGCCAGTTCAGCGCATAGAGATATTCGAAGGTGGATTCGAGCACCCAGATGACAATGGTCAGCGCGGTCAGCAGCCACAACTGGGTCATCGGTTCGACGATGCCGAGGCCGGCGAGGAAGGACTGCTTCTGGTTGACCACCACATCGACCGCCACGCCGATCAGCAGCTCGGGCAGCACGTCGAAGAACTTGTTGAGCACCGAGTAAGCGCTCGCGCGCCACGCGCGGGCGCGGTGCGGGGCGGCGTAGGCGGCAAGGCGGTGCAGAGGATGGGCGGGCATGCCGCGGACGATAGCGGCGGCGGCGCCCTCGCGGATGGCGCGGCGCGGGCGACCGGCGCCAGCCTGGTCGCGAAGGCCTGGCGCGAACGGTGATTTCGCTGTCCGCATTGGCGACTGAAGCTCGAATCAAATTCGAATAGACTGCGCGAGAGGGCACCGGGCGCGGTATTCCATTCGATACGGGAGTTTCATTGCGATGAAGGGAATCATCAAACGATTTTCTGTGGGCGTCCGTGTGGCCACGGCAATCGCCTTGGGAAGTCTGGCAACCGGCGCTTCTGCCCAGTTCACGGTCGGGGGGCATGTCGCCGATGTCCCTTTCCAGTTGGGGCCGCAACCAACACCACGCGGCACCTGCACCGTGACGAACCTGACCACGGTGCTGGACACCACCGCGCCAGCCGCCGATCCGGCCTACGCGGCGATTACCGGCACCCAGACTGGGCGGATCTTGCGTAACGGCACCACTTCCACTTGCGCCGCGCCCAAGGCGAACCCCGGTGCGAACGACACCAGCGTTGTCCGCCAGTTCGACCGTTACCGCTTCACGCCGGCAAGCAACAGTTGCATCACGGTCAGCCTCACCCAACCCGCAACGACGCTTTTCGTATACGCATCGTCCAGTTTCGATCCCGCAGCGCCGACGACGGGCTACCTTGCGGACGCAGGTAGCAGTGCGGCATCGACGAGCTTCTCGCTCAACGTCGCCGCGGGCGTGCCGTACGACGTGGTTGTGCACGAGGTCAATGCCGGAGGCGGCGTTGGCGCCGCCTACACCCTTGATGTGTCGTCCGACGCCCCCTGCGGCGCCGGTGCCGACCTCGCCGTCGTCCTGGCCGACACCCCCGATCCGGTCGCTGCCGGCAGCAACATCAGCTACACGGCAACGCTGACCAACACCGGGCCAGGCGATGCCACCAACGCCAGCGTGTCGCTGCCGGTCCCGGCCGGCACCAGCTTCGTCTCTGCCACTGCCGATGGCGGCGGCAGCTGCACCAATGTCAGTCCGATCACCTGCAGCTGGGCCGGCACCACCGCCAACGGCGCGGTGCGCACGGCCACTATCGTCGTCAGCGTGCCGGCGAATGCGGTCAGTAATACGCTGATCAATGCCGTGGTCACCGCCGCCTCGGATACGCCGGACAGCGACCCCGCCGACAACACCTCGACGACCGGAACGGCAGTGATCACCACGGCCGACCTGTCGATGAGCCTGAGCGACACCCCGGATCCGGTGACCGCCGGCACCCAGCTCAGCTACACCGCAACGCTGACCAACGGCGGTCCCTCGGATGCACAGAACGCGCGCTTCAGCGTCGACATCCCGGCCGGAACGAGTTTGGTCGCGGCGACGCCGGTGGGCGGCAGTTGCACCGGCAGCACGACTGTGACCTGCACCTGGGCCGGCGCCACCGCGCCCGGTGTCAACCGCAGCGCCGCCATTGTGGTCGCGGTCCCGGCGAATGTCGTCGACGGCAGTTTCCTGGATGCGTCCGCCAGCGCAGCGTCGGATACCAGTGATCTGGCGGGCGGCAACAACCTTGCCAATGCGACGACCTCGGTGATCGCCTCGGCTGACCTTTCGATTTCGCTGACCGACACGCCGGACCCGGTCATCGCCGGCACCCAGCTAACCTACGTGGCGACGCTGACCAACGCCGGCCCGTCCGATGCGCAGGATGCGATGATCACCTTGCCACTGCCGGCGGGCACCAGCTTCGTCTCGGCTGCCGCCAGCGCCGGCGGCAGCTGCAACGCGGCCAGCCCGGTGGTGTGCACCTGGGCCGGCGCCACGACCACCGCCGACACCCGCACCGCGACCATCGTGGCGCTGGTGTCGCCATCGCAGACCGCCAACCTGAGCGCGACCGCCACGGCCTCGTCCAGCACTGCCGATCCGATCGGCGGCAACGATTCCGCTACGGCGACGACGGCGGTGCAGGTGCAGGCGGATCTGTCGATCACCCTGGCCGACGCGCCGGACCCGGTGACGGCCGGTACCCAGCTGACCTACACCGCAGTCGTGACCAACGCCGGCCCGTCGGATGCGACGGCGGTGGTGGTCAACCTGCCCACGCCGACCGGCACCAGCTTGGTCTCCGGCACGGTGAGCGGCGGCGGCAGCTGCGCCGCCGGGATCAGCTGCTCGATCAGCGGCAGCATGGCGCCGGGCAGCTCGCGCACGCTGACCATCACGGTTCTGGTGGCGCCGGCGGTGCTCGACAGCACGGTGATCGACGCGACCGCGACGGTGTCGGCGGGCTCGCCGGATCCGAATGGTGCGAACAACAGCGCCAGCACCACGACGACCGTAGTCGCGGTGGCTGATCTGGTCATCGGCCTGACCTCGTCGGCGGCGCAGGTGCTGATCAACGTGCCGGTGACCTTCACCGCGACCAGCATCAACAACGGCCCGTCGGATGCGCAGGACGTGTCGGTGACGATCACGCTGACGCCGGACTTCCGCTACAGCAGCCACACGGCGGCTGGCGCCAGCTGCACCACGCCGCAGGTCGGCAACACCGGTGCGATCGTGTGCACCTGGGCGGGCGCGACCGCTCCGGGCGTCACGCGCACCTTGACCGTGGTGGCCTTCAGCAACAACGAAGGCAACACCGCCGTGAACGCGAGCACTGCGTCGCCGACGACCGACCCGGTGGCGGACAACAACCTGGGATCCCTCAGCGTGGTGGTCGGCTACCCGTTCAACGAGATCCCGACGCTGAGCCAGTACGGCCTGGTGCTGTTGGGACTGTTGATGGGCCTGATCGGCTTCGCAGCGGCGCGCCGCCAGGGCTGATACCTGCCCGCCTCCCGCGCCTCAGGGTGCGGGTGGACTGGAGTGACGCACGAAAGGGCGGCCGCGAGGCCGCCCTGGTCATGGGTGCAAGCGGCGGCTCGCTCACCGACCCCAGCGCCCATGCTCGCGATGCGCTTCCCAGGCGGCCTGCTGTGCGATCCGAACCTGGTCGGCCGACAGACCCGGCCATTCCCGATTGTCCAGCGAAAAGCGCGGCGACAAACCCACCGGCGTCTGTCCGTAGAACTCGCAGAACATGCTGAGCGCGGCGGTGTAGCTGCCCAGCACCGACGGGTGGAACTGGTCGGCGTCGTACAGCGGGAGCGTCGGATCGAGGCGCCAGGCTGCGCGCCAGGCCTCGCCGGCCGGGATGAACATGCCATTCACGCCGAGTGCGGCCTCGGAGTAGGACAGCCGCACGGCGTCGAAGTAGTCGATCCGGGTGATGTCCGGCCAGACCATGTACAGCGCCGGACGCGCCCCGCCGGCGCGGATGACGCCCTCGAACCGGCGCGTCCAGTAGGCCAGGTGCTGCTGGCTTTCCGGCAACGAGGATGGCCCCTGCTGCAGCACGACCAGGTCGTAGTCCCCGCTGCCGATGCGCGCGAGCGTGCTGCGGTTGCCGTAATGGTCCTCCAGCGCCGCGCCGCCGATGGTGATTGCGTCCACCTGCAGCGACTTGCCCGCCTGGGCGGCAATCGCCTGGAGCATCTGTGGCAAGTCGTTGCTGTAGGTCAGGCTGTTGCCGATGAACAGCACGCGCGCGGCGTCCGGCAATCGGCTGGCCTCGATGTCGTTGACGTCGAGTGCCAGGCGCAGGCGACCATCCTCGAGCGCGGCCGCCGCGTGCACCAGGTCAGCGCCGGCTTCCAGGGTGTCGTTGGCTGGATCGGCCAGTGCGGATGGATCCCCGGGCGACGTGGCGACCGCCGGCCCGCCCAGCTGCGCGGCAAGCGCGATCGTTGCGGCCAGCACCACCAGTGGTCCGGAGGTGACGCCCAGGCGGCGTCGCGCAGCCACCAGCATGGCGCCGCCCAGCAACAGCAGCGCGGGCAGCCCCAGCCCCGGCACCGCCGACTCGACCAAGCCGGATTCCATCACCAGCGCGACCGGTTCGCCGTCAGGGTCCAGGCGGTCGCCGGCGCTGCCGTCGGCGCGCTCGGACCAGACGTGGATCTGCAGCGGACGGCTTCTGCCTGGGATAACCCCCGGCGTCTGCCATTCGATGCGGTCGCTGCCGGACTCGCCGGCGGCGAAGGCCAGTGGCGTTGCCGCGCTGGTGCTGTCGACGATTTCCCATTCGCCGTTGCGGCAGGCGTCGAGGCGCGTGTCGCGCAGATGGCGCTGGTCGGTGTGCGCCAGCGTGCGCCATTCGCCGCGGAACTCGCCGGCCGCGGTTGCCTGGACGCAGCCATTGTAGGGATCGCCGTCGACGTCGATGGTCGCGCCGAAACGATGGCTCGCCTGCGCCAGCCCGGGCAATGCCGCGAGCCAGAACAACCACTGGAATGCGCCCATGTCTACCTCCCGGATTGGCCGATGTGCCTGGCCAGTGTCCGTGCGCGGGCCCATGGGCGCCCGCCGCAAAAGCTCCTTTTCGTCTCCGTTTTTCCTGAGCGCCCGGCTCAGCGCAGCTCGCGACGCAGGATCTTGCCCACCGGCGTCTTGGGCAAACTGTCGCGGAACTCGATCAGCTTGGGTTGCTTGTAGCCGGTCAGCTGCGTGCGGCAGTGCGCGCGCAGGTCGTCGGCGGTCAGCGCCGGGTCCTTCTTCACCACGACCAGCTTGATCGCCTCGCCGGTCTTGTCGTCCGGGATGCCGACCGCAGCGGCTTCGAGCACGCCGGGATGCATCGCCACCACGTCCTCGATCTCGTTGGGGAAGACGTTGAAGCCGGAGACCAGGATCATGTCCTTGCGCCGGTCCAGCAGGTAGTAGTAGCCGCCTTCGCCCTCGCGCGCGATGTCGCCGGTGCGGAACCAGCCGCCGTCGAAGAAGGCTACGGCGGTCTCGTCCGCGCGCTGCCAGTAGCCCTGCATCACCTGCAGCCCGCGCACGCAGAGTTCGCCCGGCTCACCGCGCGCAACTTCCCGCCCCTGCTCGTCGCGCAGGCTGATGTCCACATCCGGCAGCGGCAGGCCGATCGACCCCGGCGGGTTCGCTCGGTCCCAGTGGTTGGTGGTGATGCCGGCGCAGGTCTCGGAAAGACCATACATTTCGACCACCTCGCAGCCGGTCACCGCCTTCCAGCGCTCGGCGGTGGCACGGCGCAGCGCGGTGCCGCCCTGGATCGACAGTTTCAGTCCGGAGAAGTCCAGTGCGCGGAAGGCCTCCGAATTCAGCAGCGCGTCGTACAGCGTGTTGACCCCGGCGAAGATCGACGGCCGGTGACGCTGGAATTCCGCCACCAGCGCCGGGATGTCGCGCGGATTGGTGATCAGCACCGCGTGCAAGCCGTGGGTCCAGGCATACAGCATGTTGGTGTAGGCGGCGATGTGGTAAATCGGCAGGCAGATCAGGCCCACCTCGCGCTGCGGATCCAGCGCGCGGCCCATCCATTGCTCGCAGGCCGCCACATTGGCCATCAGCGCGCTGTGCGCCAGCGCCGCGCCCTTGGAGACGCCGGTGGTGCCGCCGGTGTACTGCAACTGGCAGACGTCTCCCGGGGCAGCCTGCGAGTCCACCGCGGACATGCGCGCGCCGCGCGCCATCGCATCCGGCCAGCGCACCGCCTGCGGCAGCGAGAATGGCGGGATCGCGCGCTGACGGTACTTCAGGACGAAATCGACCAGCGCGCCCTTGGGAAAGCCGAGCAAATCGCCGACGCGGGTGGTCAGCACCTGGCGCACCTCGGTGCCGTCGATTGCATCGGCCGCGGTGGCAGCGAAGTTCTCGACCACGATCAGCGCCGCCGCGCCCGAGTCCTTGAGCTGGTGGCGCAGCTCGCGCGCGGTGTACAGCGGGTTGACCGGCACCGCGATCAGATCCGCGCGCAGCACCGCGAGCAGCGCGACCGGGTACTGCAGCAAATTCGGCAACATGATCGCGACCCGGTCGCCCGGCCACAGGCCGAGGCCGCCGCGCAAGAAGGACGCCAGGCGTGCGCTCAGCTGGTCTATCTGGCGATAGCTGAGGGTGCGCCCGAGGTTGCTGAACGCGGCCTTGTCGCCCCAACGGCGGCAGGCATCGAGCAGTAGTTGCGGCAAGGTCTGGCCGGCATCGATCGCGGCGCTGGCCACGTTGTCGAAATCCGGCTTGGCCAGCGGCGACGGGATGTTGCGGCCGAAGGAGGTGGTCATCCGGAGGACTCCATGGTCAGGTGTGGGTGGGAAAAGGCTCATGCGGCGGCCGCCATGCAGACGCGATTGCGCCCGGATTCCTTGGCCAGGTACAGCGCCCGGTCGGCGTCGCGGATCAGGCTGTCCCAGGCCTCGACGGGCGACTCTGCCAGGCTGACCCCGAGGCTGATGCTGGGTGCATGGCCGCCATCGCGCAGCGGATGCGCGCGCGCCGCGCGGCGCAGGCTCTCGGCCACCGCGAGCGCATGTTCGCGATCGCGGAAGCTGCCGCAGGCGAGGAACTCCTCGCCACCCCAGCGCACCAGTTGCATCTCTGCCGGCAGGGCGAGACGCAAGGCGCTGGCGACCGCCTGCAGCACCTGATCGCCGACCAGGTGCCCGTGCTCATCGTTGATCCGCTTGAAGTGATCGAGATCGATCAGGATCACGCCGAGGGACTCACCACGCTGCGCCGCGACGCTGGCGAGGGCGCGCGGATCGGGAATCGCCTGGCGGTTGCCCAGGCCGGTGAGCGGATCGGTGCGCGCGGCCTGCTGCAGCGCCTGCGCGCTCTGCTGCAGGGCGCGGTGCAGGCGCTGCACCGCGCGATAACGCCACACCAGCGCGACCACCGCCAGCAGCACGCAGACCAGTGCTGAGGCCATCACCAGCCCGATCAGCCGCTGGCGCTCCACCGTCAGCGCCTGGAGCTCGCCCTGGCGCTGCAGCAGCTTCACATCCGCCTCCATCTGGCGCCGTTGCATGCTCGCCTCCAGGTCCGCGATGCGCCGGCTGGTCATGGTGGTGGCCATGCCCTGCTGGATCCGGTGGTACTCGCGCGCCGCAGCATAGGCGCCAGCGGCATCGCCGATGCCCATCGATACCTCGCCCTGCAGGTCGAGCAAGTTGCGCTCGGTCAGCCGGTCGCCGGTTCGGCGCGCCTCATCGATCAGGCCACCGATGGCCTGCGCCGCCTCTTCCCAGCGGCCGAGGTCGGCCAGCACGCGCAGGCGCAGGGTCTGCCGCACCAGCACCGAGCGCGCCCCATCGTAAGGCCGGGCCAGTTCGATGGCGCGGTCGATCAGCGCCAGCGCCGCTTCCGGCTTGCCTTCCAGCTGCATCAGGCGCGCCTCGCGCCCCAGCGCCACGGCCAGCAGGTCGGGCGCTCCGTCGGCTTCCGCCAGCGCGCGGGTGCGCGCCACTGCGGCGCGCGCTTCGTCGATGCGGCCCGCGCGCAGATGCACATGGGCCACATCGCTCTCCAGCTCCGTCAGCTGACGTGTGGCGAGAGGATCGGCGGCGGCGATCGCCTGGCGGTAGAACTCCAGCGCCGGCTCCAGATCGTCCAGTTCCGCGTAGATGCGCCCGATCTTGGCGAGCGAGTCGGCGACCAGCGCCGGGCGCGCCAGGCTGCGCGCGAGTTCCAGCGCCCGGGTATGCCCGTCGAGCGCCTGGTACAGGTTGCCGGCGCGACGCTGCATCGTCGAATAAGCGTTCAGCGCATCAACCTCGCCAGCGAGATCGCCGTGCCGGCGCGCCAGCAGCAGCGACTCGTCGAAGCGTCGCAAGGCGTCCTCGCTGCGACCCTGGCGGCGCGCCTGCATTCCCTCCAGGAACAGGACGCGCGCTTCCCATGCGGGGCGCGCCTGCGCCTGCGCCAGGGCGCGCATGCGCTCGCGCGCCACCTGCGCGCCGGCGAAGTCGAGCCGCTCGATCGCTTCACTGGCGCGCTGCTGCAGCGCTGCGAATTCCGCCTCGGCAATGCCCTGCGCCGACAGCGGATTCGCCAGCGCCAGCGCCGCCGCCAGCACCCAGGCCGCGCTCGCCAACTTGCGGGAATCGCTGCGGGACGCCGGCATGAACGGCTCGCGGGAGGGACACTCAAGCTTAACCCGAGGCGGTCGCCGTCGCGTGAATTCCGGCGCCCGGACGCTATTGTCGCGCTCCCCGCCAAGGAGACTGGTCATGCTCGACATGATCGGATTCGACGCCGACGACACACTGTGGCACAGCGAACCCTACTTCCAGGACGCGCATGCACGCTTCGAGCGCATCCTCGGCGGCTACATCGACCTCTCCGACGCGCGCGTGCATGAGCGCCTGCTGGCCACCGAACGGCGCAACATCAGGCTGTTCGGCTATGGCGCCAAGGGCATGACCCTGTCGCTGATCGAGACCGCGATCGAACTCACCGACGCCGCGATCAGCGGGCGCGACGTGCAGGCGCTGATCGAACTCGGCAAGGGCATCCTGACCCACCCGGTGGAACTGTTGCCGGGCGCGCGCGAGGCGGTCGCCGCGGTGGCCGAGTGCCATCGCGTGGTGCTGATCACCAAGGGCGATCTGTTCCACCAGGAAGCCAAGGTGCGCGATTCCGGCCTCGCCGATCTGTTCCACCGCATCGAGATCGTCTCGGAGAAGGATCCGGCGACCTACGCGCGGCTGTTCGAAGAGTTCGGCCTCGACGCGTCGCGCTTCGCGATGGTCGGCAACTCGCTGCGCTCGGACATTGAGCCGGTGCTGGCGCTCGGCGGCGCCGGGGTCCACGTGCCCTACGCCATCACCTGGGCGCACGAGGCCGAGCACGCGGTGGACGCGGCGCATCCGCGACTCCGGGTGGCGGCATCGCTGGCCGAGGTGCCGGCGGCGATCGCCACGCTGGCCGCCGGTTGACGCGCCGCGCTCAGCGCGGCCAGAGCGACTCGATGAAGCCCGCCGGCAATGGCCAGCGCCCGAACCAGCCGCGACGCGTACCGGTGAGGATGCGCAGCGCCTGCAGGCGGCTGCCGGGCAGGCGTCCGAGCGGGTGGAACAGCCAGTCGCGCAGGGTGGCGGCCCAGGTCAAGTCCGACTGGAACAGCGGGGTCAGCCAGCGGCTCCAGAACTGGTAGGCGCGGATATGCGCGCGCCGGCTGGCGGCGAATCCGGCGAGCGCGGCGTCCAGCGGCTGCGGCGAGCGCAGGGCATCGCGCAGCGCCAGCGCGTCGAGCAACGCCATGTTCACGCCCTGCCCCAGCTGCGGGCTCATGGCGTGCGCGGCATCGCCGAGCAAGAGCATCCGGCCCTGGTGCCAGCGCGCGCCCATGATCACATCGCGATAACTGGCGCGCGCCAGCACCTGGCGGTCCTGCAGATCAGCCAGGTGGGGCGCGATCTGCGGCCAGAGTCCGGTCAACTGCGCGTGCCAGTGTTCCAGCGGCAGCGCGGCCCAGGCGTCGAAGGCGTCGGCCGGCACGCTCCAGAAGAAACTCATGCGCGGCGTCGGATCGCCCGGCCGCGCGCCCACGGGCAGCAGTCCCAGCATCTGTCGCGCGGCGCGGTAGCGCTGGCGCAGCTCGTGCGGGTGCGGCCAGTCGCGCAGGGGCAACAGGCACCAGACCGCGCCCCAGGGATAGGGCCGGTCGAGGCGCACACTCGGCACTTGTCCGCGCAAGCGCGATCCAGAACCGTCGGCGGCGATGACCAGATCGAAGGGACCTTCGCTGCGGCCCTCGGCATCGGTCAGGCGCCCCTGCCCGGAATCGACCGCGACGATTCGACGGCCGGCATGCAGTTCCACCTCGGCCGGCAGGGCCGCATGCAGCACTTCGAACAGTGCCCCGCGTTGCATGCCGAGGCCGTACAGGCGGCGGTCGAGGTCGCTGTAGCGCATGTCCATCACGACCCGGCCGCGCGCGTTCTCGCCGTACAGCCGGTGCACCGGCGTGCCGCAGGCGCGCGCCGCATCCAGCAGGCCGAGCGACCACAATGCCGCCATTCCGGTGGGCTGCAGCAAAAAGCCGGCGCCGACCGGCCCGGGCCGCACCGCCTGCTCGTAGACACGCACGCGATGGCCGTCGCGCGCGAGCGCGATGGCCAGCGCCTGGCCGGCGGTGCCATAGCCGACGATGGCGATGTCGAGTCGGGTCATGCTGCGATGTTAGCGACTTGCGCTGTGCGGTTTCGGCCGCGGCGCTGTGCGGGTCCGAACGCGATCAGGCGCCGAAACCGCCCCGGCGACCGTCGGAATGGGCCGCGGACACATGGTCCAGCTATTGCATGGGCGCTGCGGGAATCCCCGCCGCGGAGCGCGCATGACACGCTGGTTCCACCATCTTCACGCCGCCTCGCGCAGCCTGCGCCGCGCACCGGGCTTCGCCATCACCGCGGTGGCCACCATCGCCCTCGGCATCTGCAGCGTGACCCTGGTGTACGCGCTGGTGTCGGCGATCCTGCTGCAGCCGCTGCCGTTGCCGGATCCCGGACGCGTGGTGGCGGTCCATCGTGCTGGCACCCAGGAAGCGGGCCTGAGCCTGCCCGACACCATCGCCCTGCGCGAACGCCTGACCCAGTTCCGCGCGATCTCGGCAGTCGCTCCGGACACCTCGATGGACTGGACCGACGGCAGCCGGCCCGAGCGCCTGAAGGCGGCGCTGGTCGAGTCGGCGTATTTCGACGTGGTCGCATTGCCGCCGCGGCTCGGCCGGCTGCTGCGCCCGAGCGACGACGTGCCAGGCGCGGCGCCAGTGGTGGTGCTGGACGAGCGCTACTGGCTGAGCGCCTACGCGGGAGCTCCCGACGTGCTCGGTCGCCGGTTGCAGTTGTCCGGCATCAGCGCCGAGATCATCGGTGTCGCCGATGCGCGCAGCGACCTCGCCGAGGCCGGCGTGCAGCTGTGGGGGAGCATCCCGCCCTGGGCACCATGGGCGCCGACCTCGCCGGGATCGAACAACTTCGAGGTGGTGGCGCGGGTGGACGCGGGCGTCGACCTCGGCGCGGCCGGTGCCGAACTGCACCAGGTGAGCACCGCGCTCGCCGCTGAACGCGACAACCCAGGCAAGGTGCTGAGCCTGATGCCGTGGAGCCAGGTGCTCACCGGGTCGGTGTCGCAGGGCCTGTGGCTGCTGCTCGCCGCAGTCCTGTTGCTGCTGGTACTGGCAACCGCCAATGTGGCTGCTCTGATGCTGGTGCGCGGGCGCCAGCGTGCAGCAGAACTGTCGCTGCGCAGCGCCCTCGGGGCCAGCCGCGGACAGGTGATCGGCCTGCAGCTGGTGGAAGGACTGGCGCTCGGGGCTATCGGTGGCGGCATCGGCATCGGCGCTGCGCTCCTGGCCTTCGCCGCGCTGCGCGAGTACGCGCGCGGCACCCTGCCGCGACTGGCCGGTGCCGAGGTCGCCGCCGACGTGCTGCTGGTCGCGATCTGCGCCACGCTGGCCAGCGCCGTGCTCGCGAGCCTGCTGGCGGCCTGGCGCACGCGCCCGGCCAGCGCGGGCATGCGCCTGACCGATGCCGGTCGTTCGCGCACGGCCTCGCGCACGCTGGCCGGCCTGGTGACCCTGGAGGTGGCGCTCGCAGGCTCGCTGCTCGGCACCGCCGCGCTGCTGACCTTCAGCTTCCTGCGCCTGGCCGAGCTGCCGCTGGGCTTCGAATCGGGCGGCGTGATCACCGGCGAGGTGGTCCTGCCGCAGTCGCGCTACCAGGATCTGGCCCCGCAAACCCAGGCCTTCGAGCGCATGGTCGCCGAGCTCTCGCAGGCACCGGGGGTGGAGCAGGCCGCCCTGGTGGTCGGTCCGCCGCTGCTGGCCGGCCAGGGCATCGGCCACATGCTGCTGGTTGACGGGCTGACACTGGTGGATGCGAGCGCCCGCTATCGTCCCTTCGTGGGCGACTATTTCGGTGCGCTCGGCCTGCCATTGCTGGCCGGGCGCGGCGTCGCGGCCGGCGATGGCCACGGCGAGCGGGTTGCGTGGGTCAACCAGGCCTTCGTCCGCCGCTACCTCGCCGGGCGCGACCCGGTCGGGGCGCGAGTGGCCTGGCAACCCGGCGAGGCCAGCAGCGAGCAGTCGCCGCAATGGATGCGGGTGGCCGGCGTGGTGGGCGATGTGCGCGGCGCGCAGTGGCGCGGCGAGGATGCGCCGGCGGTGTATGCGCCCTACCGCCAGCGCGAAGCCGACTGGATCCGCTTCGGCACCCTGGTGGTGCGCGTCGCCGGGGATCCAGCGGGTTACCGCGACGCCCTCGCCGACGCCGTTGCCGCGGCGGATCCGGCACTGCCGATTGGCGAGGTCGCGAGCATGCCCGAGCGCACCCAGCGCGCGCTCGGCCGCGACCGCCTGCTGATGCAACTGGCGGGCGTGTTCGCGGTCCTGGCGTTGACCCTCGGCATCCAGGGCGTGTTTGGCGTGGTGGCGTTCTCGGTGCAGCAGTGCCGCGCGGACATCGGCGTGCGGCTGGCGCTCGGCGCTACCCGTGGACGCGCGATCGGCGGCCTGTTGCGCGCCACCCTGCCGCAACTGCTGCTTGGCGCCAGCGTGGGTCTGGTGCTGACGGTGGCCGCCGGCCGCTGGCTGCAGGGCGTGCTCTTCGGGGTCTCCGCGAACGAGCCTGGGGTGCTCCTGTCGGTGGCCCTGGTGTTGGTCGCCAGCGGCCTGCTCGCGGCGTGGATTCCGGCGCGGCGCGTGCTGCAACTGGACCTGACGGAAACCCTGCGCAGCTGATCAGTTCCTCACAACGTTCGCGGGTAATGCTGCCGCAGGTTTGCATCGAGCGTGATCAGCGGTGCCCGCAGCAATTCGGCGTGGGCCACGATCAGGCGGTCGAAAGGGTCGCGGGTGTAGGCCAGCGGTAGCGCCTGGTGGGCGATCTCGACGAAGCGTTCGCCGGCGCAGGTGATCGCAAGTTCATCGGCGAGGTAACGCGAGATGACCGCAGCGCCGTGCTTGAGGCGGCCGATCTCGTGCAGCAGTTCCAGTTCCAGCAACACCGCGGGCGAATAGCAGAGCGGATCGCGATCGATCGCCGCCAGCGCCTGGCGCCCGAGCCCGCCGGTCTTGCCCTGGTAGAGGGCGACGGCGATGTGCGTGTCCAGCATCACCGTCGCCATGCTCAGCGCCTGGCCGGTTTGCGCGGCGACTTCGCGGCGTAGGCGGGCGCGGCCTCCGCCACCTTGGCGGACGGCAACTCGCTCCACAATGCCGGGGACTCCTCCGGCTTGAGCGGCGCGCCCTGCACCAATGCCTGCGGCTTCAGCTTTTGCAGGCGCCCGCCCGCCGCCTGGGCATCGTCACGCACCAGCTTGAGGCGCACCCCGCGGCGCTCGATCACCAGCGGCACGCCGGTATCGACCACCTGGTCTGCGAGCTTGAACAGCTGCTGGCGCAATTCGGTGAGCGAAACGGACACGACCGGCACCTCCACGGGACTGTACGTACGGTACACCCAGGGTGAAACGGAGGTCAAGCCAGCTTGTCGAGCTGCTCGCGATAGCCCCGCGACAGCTTCAGCTCATGCCCGCCGTCGATGTCGACGAAGTACTCACCATTGATATGCGGCCGCAGCCTCACCACGTAGCGCGCATGCACGATGGTGGAGCGGTGGATGCGCACGAAGCGCTCTGGCGGCAGGCGTTCTTCCAGCTCGCGCAGGCTGGCGCGCGCGACATGGTTGGCGTCCGCGGTGTGCACCACCACGTAGTCGCCGGCGGCATCGATCCAGCGAATGTCCGCCAGGGGCACGCGGATCAGCGTGCTGCCGTCCTTCAGCGTCAAGCGGTCGTCCGCGCGCTCACCCAGCGACTGGGGCTTCTCGCCACCCACCAGCGCCAGCAGACGCGCATGTTGCGCTTCCAGCTCACTGTGCTCCCTGAGCTTGCGGGCGCGGGCCACGGCATCGCGCAGGCGTTCGTCCTCGACCGGCTTCAGCAGGTAATCCACCGCGTGCACGCGGAAGGCTTCCAGCGCGTACTGGTCGTAGGCGGTGGTGAAGATCACCAGCGGCCAGCGGCTCATCGGCAGCGCCCGCAACACGCCGAAGCCATCGATCCCCGGCATCTGGATGTCGAGGAACATCAGGTCGATCGCATGCTGGCCGATCAGCGCCAGCGCCTCGCGGCCATTGCCAGCCTCGGCCACGATCTCGATGTCCGCGATCTGCCCCAGCCGGTAGCGCAAGCCGCGGCGGGCCAGGGATTCGTCGTCGACCAGGAGGCAGCGGAGGGGGCGCTTGCTGGGATTGGTGTTCATGCGTGGCTCTGGAGGGCACGAGGGCACGAGAGCACGAGGGCACGCAAGCGCACGAAGGCGATCGCCGTCGAAGCCGTGGGGACACCTGTTTGCCTCGCCGACGCCGGACGCAAGCACGGACCGGTGCGGACACCGGCAGTCAGAGAGCGGGCGCGTGGGGCACCCCATCGCGGCAACGCCGCTTGCGTGCCCTCGTGCCCTCGTGCCCTCGTGCCCTCCAGGTTCAACCCGCCACCTCCAGCGGCAACGTGATCCGCACCCGCACCCCGCCCTCCGGCCGGTTCTCCGCGCACAGGCGCTGGCGCTCGCCATAGAGTGTGGACAGGCGCTCGCGGGTGTTGCGCAGGCCCACGCCGTTGGATTCCGGCGCGCCGGGGGCGAAGGCGGGGGAACCGGGGCCGTTGTCGGTCAGTTCCAGGTCCAGCCACTCGCCGTTGGCATGCGCGCGGATGCCGATGCGGCAGCCGTCCTCGCTCTTGGCCACCGCGTACTTGATCGCGTTCTCGATGAGCGGCTGCAGGATCAGGCTCGGCACCAGCGCGCTTTCGGCTGCGGGGTCGATCGCGATGTCCAGCACCAGGCGCTCGTCGAAGCGCATCTTCTCGATCTGCAGGTACAGGTCGAGCACTTCCATCTCGCGCTTCAGCGTGACCTTCTGCTGTGGCTCCTGGTCCAGGGTGTAGCGCAGGAAGCGGCTCAGAGCGCCCAGCATCCTCTCGGCGGTGTGGTTGGCCTGCTCCAGCACCAGCGTGGCGATCGCGTTGAGCGTGTTGAACAGGAAGTGCGGATTGAGCTGGTAGCGCAGCATCTTGAGCTGCGCCAGGTTGGCCTGCGACTGCGCCGCCAGCGCGCGCTCGCGCGCGGCGGCCAGCTCGCGCCCGTTGTGGATGCCGAACCACAGCGCGCTCCACGACAGGATCACGTAGGCGGTGAATCCCGAGTAGGCCATGTAACCGAGAAAGCTCGCCGGCTTGCACTCGTCCGGGCAGTAGTTCTCGATCGAGACCGCGTAGATCACGCTCATCGCCGCAACGATCAGGATGAAGGCCGGCAGCGCGTACAGCGCCATCCGCATCGGCGGCAGCCTGCTGATGCGCTTGTACATCCAGTGCAGCGGCCAGGTGACGATGGCGCCGCCGATCGCGCTGCTGATCGACACCGACAGGTAGGAGATGTGTTTGCCGTGCGCCATCCCCGACAGGAAATGCACCGCCAGGAATCCGATCCAGCCGGTGATCTGGAACACCCAGAAAGGCAGGCGCATGGAGGTGCGAAGGTTGCTGGCCGTCGTCATCTGCCTAGATTAGCGGCTAGGGTGGCCGGCCACACACCGTTCGGCGCGCCAGCGCGGCGGGCTGGCGCGCGCCGGAGCCGTTGAACGCGGAGACGCAGAGGCCGCGGAGAAGAGCACGGACAAGAGCGATTGGTACGGCGTGCACAGCATCCGATGTCGTCCATGCGTTCCTCTGCGCCCTCCGCGTCTGGGTGAACTGCAGCGCCAAAAAGCAGTCGGCTCGTGCCCCCTCATCCGCTTCTCTTCGCTCTTTGCGCTTCTCTTTGCGCTTTTCTCTGCGTCCTCTGCGTCTCCGCGTTGAACTTGCCCCGTCACGGCGAACAGCCACGCTGGACGTGCCGAAGGAGCGGGTGCAGGCTGTGCCGCCCGGTACGGCCAGCAGGCAGCGGACGACGTGGACACGCCTATTTCCAACCTGGCCCAGTTGCTGGCGTCCATGGAGCCCGTCCTGCACGACGGCACATGGGCATACTGCGTAGTCCCGCATGGCGCGGACCTGCCCTCACTGACGCCGGTCGCCACGGTTGCGGAGGCGGAGGGCCTGACGGTGGTGCTTCCCGAGGAGCAGGCGCTGGCGGCGAAGCTGCAGGTGCATTTCCGCGCGGCCTGGATCACGCTCACGGTGCATTCGGACCTGCAGGCGGTGGGACTGACCGCGGCGTTCGCCACCGCGCTGGGGCGCGCCGGCATCAGCTGCAATGTGGTCGCGGGCACCTTCCACGATCATCTGTTCGTGCCGGTGGAGCGGGCGCAGGATGCGCTGGCGGCCTTGCGCCGGCTGCAGGCGGAGGGCGCCGGCGGCGCGCCGGGCGAGCTGACCTGGGCCCGGAGTCCGGCATCGGAGCCAGGCGTGGAGCTTCACCGGCGCTGGCGAGCTACTCCCGCACGAGGCCCGGGGGCGGCAACCGGATTGCCTCGCGCCGCAGGCTGGCGATCATCAGCAGGGTGGTTCCGAGGTACCACGCGCCCACCAGTGGGCCACCGTCGACCATGCCCGCATCCCGCGGGGGCAGCGGGAAGCTCAACAGGTTGAGGCCCAGTGTGACCGCTGCTGCGCTGACGCCATACACCCGCCAGGCCCGCAGCAGCAGCCCCTCGCCAGCCAGCGATGCGGACAGCAGCACGGTGGCGAGGCAGATGTGGATGTCCCAGACGATAGATGTCCCAGACGATATCCAGGCCGAGTTGCACGCTGAACACGCCGTGCAGCACGCGCCTGAGGTCCTGCTGCAGCAGCGGATCGGCTGCTGGCGGCGATGCGCGGGGAGATCCAGCCCAGGTTGGCGGCCTGCACCACGGTCATCGCGCAGAAGGCCACACCGGCAATGCCGCCGAACACGCAGCCGATGCGCGCAGCGACGCTGGGGCCTTGCCGCTGGAACCAGCGGTCCAGCCCGAGGAAGGCGACCACCAGCAAGGGCCCGAAAGCGAAGTGCAACAGCCGGTTGAGCGGCAACGGCAGGTCGAACACGCTCCACAGCGGATAGATCAGTGCCGCACACAACCCGCAGGCAGCGCCGACGCGCAGGATCCCGGGCTCCAGTGGATCAGCAGGGGTCAGGGTAGACATCGGTGAGTTCCGCGGGCGGTGGCGGGTTGGACGTCACCAGGCGGTGGTCGGTTACGCCGCGGGGGCGCGCGGAAACGAAGCAGGCTCCGCTTTGCGGCGGGGTCCGGCGCAGGGAACACCTGATGGGCCTGCAGGGTCGCGCCCCCCGGTTGTCTAGTGGCCATTAATTCGAATTATTTTCGCGCCCGTTGCCCCGAATGCGTCGGTGTTCGTCGTCGCCATAGCCCTGCCATGACCTCCGGTTCCCGCCCGCAACCAGTTGCTGGCGTTCAAGCCGGCGCGCGGCATGCCGCGCAAGCCGCCGGCTTTCACCCTCCTCTCGCCTGGCCTCGGGCCAAAATGCATCGGAAATTTCTTCAACCAACTAATGGCAGGGGACCCTAGCCGGGATCCAGGAAACCCCTCGGCCCGCCAGGTGATGACCAGGGTGTCGCGGTGGCCGTTGGCGCCGTCGGGTTGCAGCGGCGTGGTCTCGTGGATCACGCGGTGGTCGTCGAGCAGGATGGTGGTGCCGGGCTCGCTCATGGTGAAGCGCAGGCCAGCGGGACCGTCGGCTTCGAAGATGCGCGATTCGCCGCCGCGCACGGCGACGCGGTCGACCAGCACCACGGCGACGAAATCGACCCCGTCGCGGTGCGCGCCTTCGGGCGTGGGGCGGCCGATGCCGCTGGCGGTGTCGATGCGGAACTGGTGCAGTTCGACGTAGGGGACGGGGCGGGCGGCGGCCTGCGTGGCAAGGGCTGAAAGCGCGAACAGCAGTGCTTGCAAGCCCGGTTCGGCGAGCGTCGCGTCGGTGACTGGTGCGAACCAGCGCTCGAAACCGCCATGCAGCGCGTTGTAGTCCAGCGGCTGCCAGTGCGGGCGCTGCACGCGTTCGCGGATGCTGCAGCCGTCCTCACCCAGGCGCAGCGAGGCGTGGCGGCGGAAGCGGTAGCGACCACCGTCGCGCAGGTGCGGGTCGGGTGGCAGATCGTCCCAATGCCGCGCCAGCGCGGACCAGGGATGCGGCTGGACCAAGGCCAGCGTGCGCGCAGCCGACAGACGCACGAAGCCCTGACCGCGCAGGGTCTCCGCTGGCGTGGCATCGCCGAGGTTCCAGTCGAGGGTCTGACGCACGCGTGGGCACCTCCATGTTCACCGGGTCTGCGTATCCGCGCAGGGGAGGCAACGATAGACGCGGCGCGGAGGGCGGCGCACGGGCAAGCGCGCGCCACGCCGTGATTGCCACCCGACGCCCGCCGGGCCAGACTGGTCCAGCCTTCCCACGGACGCCCTGCGATGACCGCCTATCCGCTGAGCATGCTGGTGCTGCTGCTGATCGTGCTGCTGCAGTTGTGGATGATGATGCGCGTGGCCCGCTGGCGCGGGCGCAGTGGGATCAAGGCACCGGCGATGACCGGCGATCCGGCGCTGGAACGTGCGATCCGGGTGCACATGAACACCCTGGAGCAGCTCGGCATGTTCCTGCCAGCGCTGGCCGTGTGTGCCGCGTATTCCGGTGATCGCTGCACCGCGGCGATCGGCGCGCTGTGGCTGGTCGGGCGCGTGATGTACGCGATCGGCTACCAGCAGGAAGCCGGCAAGCGCTCGATGGGCTTCCTGGTGACCTTCCTGGCACTGGTGTCGGCGCTGCTGGCGGGCGGCTGGGGCCTGCTGAAGACGCTGATCTGAACCGGGGCGGGCGCGCTCAGCTGCGCAGGCGCGCAATCTCCGCCTCGCGCTCGGCCTGCACCCGCAGCTCCACCGCATCCAGCGGCAGGCCGGTGCCTTCGAGCACCCGCGCGGCCAGTTGCAGGCCGGCCTCGACGGTTTCCGGCACCACCTCGCTGGCGCCGTGGTCGAGCAGCCGCCGCGCGTGGCGCCGGTCGCGGGCGCGCGCATAGATCGGCAGTCCGGGGGCGAACTCACGCACCGCGCGCACGATGTGGTCCGCGGCGGCCACCCGGTCCATCGTCACCACCAGCGCGCGGGCGCGGTCCAGGTGCGCGCGGCGCAGTGTTTCCAGCCGCGAGGCGTCGGCATAGTGGACCGGCAGGCCCAGCGCACGCGCCCGCGCGACCTCCTCGGCATCCAGGTCGAGTGCGATATACGGCAGGCGCTCGGCATCCAGGATGCGCGCCATCGACTGGCCGACGCGGCCGAAGCCGGCAATCACGAGGTGGCCGTCGAGTTCACCCAGGTCGTCCGGGTCGAAAGTGCGCTCGGCCAGCGTCCGCTGCTCCATGCGCTCGCCCCAGCGCCGCGCGAACAGGGCCACCGTAGGTGTCAGCAGCATGCTCAGGCCGGCGACGATCAGCATGAACTGGCTGGTGGCCGGCGGCAGCAATTGCAACTGGCCGGCCAGGCCCAGCACCACGAAGGCGAATTCGCCCGCCTGTCCGAGCAGCAGCCCGGATTCCAGCGCCACCGCACGCGACAGGCCGCACAATCGGCACAGCGCGGCGATGATGATCGCTTTCAGCAGCATCAGTACGATCACGGCCGCGGCGATGCGCAGCGGATCGGCCAGCAGCACGCGGCCGTCGATGCCCATCCCGACCGAGATGAAGAACAGGCCCAGCAGCAATCCCTTGAACGGCTCGATATCGACTTCGATCTGGTGGCGAAACTCGGTCTCCGCCAGCAGCAGGCCGGCGAGGAAGGCGCCGAGCGCCATCGACATGCCGGCGGCATGGGTCAGCAGCGCGCTGCCGATCGCCACCAGCAGGATCGCGGCCATGAACATCTCGGGATTGCGGGTGGCCGCGACCATCCGCATCAGCGGCCGCAGCAGCAGGCGCCCGACGAGGTAGATCAGCGCCATCACCAGCAGCGCCTTGGCCAGCGCCAGGCCAAGCTGGCCGGCGATGCCCACGCCATCGTGGATTCCAAGCACTCCGACCAGAAACAGGATCGGCACCACCGCCAGGTCCTGCAGCAGCAGGATCGAGAAAGTGGTGCGCCCGAGCGGAGTGCCGAGTTGGCGCCGCAGCGTCAGCAACTGCATCACGATGGCGGTGGACGACAGCGCGAACGAGGCGCCGAGCAGCGTGGCCGCCTCGGCGCTGGCGCCGAACACGAGCGCCACCATGGCGATCGCCACCGCGCTGACCAGCACCTGCGCACTGCCGAGGCCGAACACCAGCCGTCTCAGCGCCCACAGCCGCTCGATCGACAGCTCGAGGCCGATCACGAACAGCAGGAACACCACACCCAGCTCCGCCAGCTGCTGCACTCCCGCAAGGTCGGTGATGGTCAGCTGCGACAGCCAGGGCAAATCGCGCGTCAGCAGTCCGAGGCCGAAGGGCCCGATCAGGAAGCCGACCAGCAGGTAGCCGAGTACCGGGTTGAAGCGCAACCGGCTGAGCAGCGGCACCACGATCCCGGCCGCCACCAGGAACAGCAGGATCTCGCGCAGGTAGGGCAAGGCGGGCGGGTGCATCGCGCTCATCCGGGCGGCGTCAGGCCACACACCGGCAGCGCCGCCTGCAACGCGGCGATCCACCGGGCGGCGTCGGCGGGATCAGGCGCCGGCAAGTCGATGATCCGGCGCTCGCGCTGCGACCAGCAGGCATAGCGTTCCGGCCAGCGCGCGGGCGCGGGGTCGTACAACCGCGCCACGTCTTCACCCAGCAGGTGCTGGAAGCGCCGAGTCTGGAACTGCGTCAGCATGCCGCCGGCGATCCGTTCGTGGCGCTGCGCGATCTCGCCGGGCAGGGTCGGCAGCACGCGGTCGAGCATGCCTTCGCGCTGCAGCGGCGGCAGCGCGATCGCCCCCTGGCCATTGCGCAGCAGGGCGACCTGGCCATCGAGTTCAGGCACCAGCAGCAGGGTGTGGCCGGGATGCGTGTCGACATAGGCCGGCAGGGCCGCAACCAGCGCCGCCGATCCCTGCTGCGCGTCGCGCACGCGCGCCAGTTGCGGCAGCACCAGGATCGACCCGGCGACCACGGCAAGCGCGGCCAGCGCCGCCGCAGGGTGCGCGGCGCGCGCACCGGCCGGCCGCGCCAGCTGCACGCCCAGCGCCACCGCCGCCCAGGCGAATGGACCGTAACTGAGCCGCCCGCCCTCGCCATGCGCCAGCAGCGTGCCGAGGTTGAGCACGGTGGCCAGCGCCATGCCGCCGCTGGCGCACATCAAGGCCAGCGCCAGCCTTCGCTGGGGCCCGCTCGCGCCGGCGAAGGCGAGCGCCAAGGCCAGCAGCAGGCCACCGAGGTAGGGCCAGGTCCAAACACGGTCCCCTGCGGTCAGCGCATTCCACCAGGGGCCGGCGGAAGCGATCGCCGCGCTCACCCGCGCCAGCCAGTCGACCTGCGCCTGCTCCGCGTTCGGCGTGGCGTAGACCCAGAAAGCGTGGCCGAACAGATGCGCACGCCAGGCGAAGAACAGCCCAAGCAGGACCAAGGCGAGCGCCAGCGCCGTCCAGCGCGCGGCGCCGTTGCGGCCTGGCCATGCGAGCGCCAGCAATCCCAGTTGCAGCGGATACACAGCCGCCGATTCCTTGAACAGCAGCCCGAGCGTCAGCAAGCCCGCCAGCGCCAGCGGCATCCACGCGCGCGGCGGCGCTGCGCCCGGCGTGCCGGCCCAGAGATACGTCGCCACCAGCGTGAGCAGCGTGACCCAGCCATCGGCGCGCGCCGACAGCCAGTACACCCCTTCGGCCAGCGTGGGCGCCAGGCCGAACACCAGCGCCGCGAGCGCCGCAGCCAGCCGCGCCGGCACCCCGGCGTGCGCCGCGAGCCGCAACACCAGCAGCGCCACCAGCGCGGTGTTGGCCAGGTGTACCAGGTAGTTGGCCGCGTACCAGCCGGGGTAATGGCTGCCTGCGATGGCCTGGTTGGCCGAGAGGCTCAGGATCGACAGCGGGCGATAAGCGGAACCCTCCGCAGATATCCCCTGGAAAAAGCGTGCCCAGGTATCCGACCACAACCGACCCTGCTCCGCCCAATGGTGGAAGTGGTGCAGATTGGTCAGGTCGTCGCCCAGCCACCAGCCGCCGAAACCGGGCGCATGGGCCAGCGCCACCAGCAGCAACGGGACTGCGAGCACCCACCGTTGCGAGTGGCTGTGCGGGTTCAAGTGAATGCGTGCGATCGGCTCATCGCGCATACGCTAACCGATCGGCGGCGGACGATCGCTCAGGGCGCGACGCGAAAGCACGAAGGAAACCGGCACATTGAGGCCGATGGCCAGGGCCGCAGCGATGCGCGGCCCAAGCCCGAGCCAGGTGGTTCCGACATGGATGACCGCACTGCTGAAGCCATACGCGAACAACTGCACGCCGAGGTAGGCCAGCGCCTTGTGACGCGCCAGCGTTGCGCGGAAGGCCACCCGCGTATGCAGCACGAAACCCATTGCCAGGCCGATCAGGAACACCGTGAACCAGGCCAACTGCGGGTGCCACCAGATCACCAGCACGCAGTAGATCGCGTAGGTGACCACGGTGTTGAAACCACCGACCATCACGAAGCGCAGACCCTGCTGCAGCATCAGGAAGCGGCCCCCGCGAGCGCGAGGAATTCTGCATAGTCGCGGATGTAGTCGCCGCCGTCGTAGGGCTCGGATGCGAGCACCATCAGCACCGCGTCGGCCGAATAGCGGTATTGGGTACCCCAGATCATCGGCGGGATGTAGAGGCCGAGGTCCGCGCGGTCCAGGCGGTATTCAGCGCGCCGCCGGCCGTCGTCCACCATCGCCGTGACCTGGCCATGAACGCACACCAGGAACTGCGCGCAGCTGCGGTGCGCGTGCTCACCGCGCACCTCGGCACTCGGCACCGCGTAGACCAGGAAGCAGCGCTGCGGCACGAAGGGCAGTTCGCGCCCGAACTCGGCCGCCGCGAGCGAACCGCGCATGTCGATGGCACGCGTCAGCGGGCGCAGTTCGACGCCGCCGATGCCGCTCGCGCCGGTCGCGGGCGCCGGGAGCACGGTGTCGCTTCCGGCGACCTCGGTCGTGTGCGTGTAACCGACGATGCGCGCCGGGTTACCGACCACAATGGCATTCGGCGGTACCGAACGCAGCACCACTGCGCCGGCGCCGACCATCGCCCCGGCGCCAATGGTGATGCCCGGCAGCAGCGTTGCATTCGCACCGATCGACGCCCCCTTGCGCACAAGGGTCTGCAGGAACGCCGGCGGCCGCTGGCGGCTGCGCGGGAAGCGGTCGTTGCTGAAAGTGGCGTTCGGCCCGACGAACACATCGTCCTCCAGGCGCACGCCGTCCCACAGTTGCACCCCGCACTTGACCGTGACTCGGTCGCCGACGATCACGTCGTTCTCGACGAACACCCCGTCGCAGATGTTGCAGTCCGCGCCGATGCGCGCGCCCGGCAGCACATGCGCGAAGGCCCACACGCGGGTGCCCTCGCCGATGTGCGGGCTTTCGCAGAGGGCTTGCGGGTGGATCAGGATGGGCATGGATGCCTTCGGTTAGCCGGGAAAAGGATTTTGTCCGCAAAGGACGCAAAGGACGCAAAGGGAAAGCTCAGGCATTTCGGCTTGACGGCGACCTAGCCGAACCCTTTTCAATTTTCGCTCTTCTTTGCGTCCTTTGCGTCCTTTGCGGACAACTGCTCTTTCCGGCCGACCGGTGCACCCTGAGATGACTCGGCACGCATCACCACCGCCAGCGGGCGCGCCTTGGTGTTCTCGAAGGCGCGCCAGACGTAGCTGCCGATGATGCCCAGTCCGAGCAAGTTGATCCCGGCGAAGAACAGGATGGTCAGCACGGTGGCGGCATAGCCTGGCACCGGCACAGCGCCGGAGAGCTTCGCCGCCAGCACGATGAGCGCCAGCAGCACCGAAGCAAGCAGACCCAGGCCGCCAGCAAGCGTGAACAAGCGGATCGGCAGATCGGAGAAGGCGAACACGCTGTCCGACAGGTACTTGAGCTTGCCGCGGAAGGTCCAGGCGCTCTGGCCGATCTCGCGCGGCTGGCGCACATAAGGCAAGGCGAGGCGGCGAAAGCCCAGCCACAGGATCTGGCCCACCAGCGAGGTATGCGATTCGCTGAACCGGAGCAGGTGCCGGCGGAAGGCATCGTTGCAGCCGAACACATCGATGCCGCCGGGCGGCAGCTCCTTCTGCACCAGCTTGCGGTAGCTCCACCAGAACAGCCCCGAGGCCATCCGGTCGAAGAACGGATCGTGCCGCCCGGCGCGGTGGCCGACGACCACATCGGCGCGGTCCGCGCGCAACTCGGCGAAGAACTGCTCGATCAGCTCGATCGGCTCCTGCAGATCCGCCGCCATCACCGCGCTGCAGGGCGTGCGCACCACCGACAGGCCCTCGCGGATGGCGGCGAATGAGCCGAAATTGCGCGACAGCAGCAGGAGCTGTGCGGCGAAGGGCTGCGCCGGCAGCGCCGCGGCCAGGCGCGCGTGCGAATCGTCCGGGCTGCCGTCGACCACGAACACCAGCTCGATCCCGCCCGGCACGCGCGCGTGCAACTCGGCCAGACGCAGCAGCAGCGGCGCGATGTTGCCCGCGTTGCGGTACACCGGCACGACCACCGTGCACTCAGCCGAAGGCGCGAACGGCTGCGATGACATGCTGCACCTCCTCGTCGGTCATGGCCGGGTGGCAAGGCAGGGTCAGGATCTCGCCGACCGCCTGCTCGGTGGCCGGCAGCGCCGGCGGTGAAGCCGCACGCCAAGCCGGCTGCAGGTGATCGGCAACCGGATAGTGCACATCGCAGCCGACCCCGCTGCGGGTCAGGTGCTCGCGCAGGGCTTCGCGCCGCGCGTGGCGCACCAGGTACAGGTGGACCACATCGTCCTCGCCGCCGCGACCAGCCAGCGGGCGCGCCGGGCTCCCCTGCAGGCCCGTGTCGCAGGCCCGCGCGATCGCTCGTCGCCGCGCATTCTCGGCGTCCAGGTGTGGCAGTCTGGCCATCAGGATGGCCGCCTGGATCTCGTCCAGCCGCGAGTTGCGGCCATGGTCCAGGGTCACGTGGTACTTCGATTCCCAGCCGTACTGGCGCAGCGCGCGCAGGCGCGCCGCCAGCGCGGGATCGTTCGTGATGAGCGCCCCCCCGTCGCCGAGCGCGCCGAGATTCTTGGTCGGGTAGAAACTGAAGCAGCCGATGACGCCGAAGCTGCCGGCGCGCCGCCCACCGCGCTGCGCGCCGTGTGCCTGGGCGCAGTCCTCGATCAATGCGATGCCGCGCGCCGCACATTCGGCCGCGATGGCCTCGACCGCCGCGAGGCGCCCGTACAGGTGGGTGACGATGACCGCCCGCGGCTGCCAAGCCAGCAGCGGCGCCAGCGCTGCGGCATCCATCAGCAGAGTCTCCGGATCGATCTCGGCGTAGAGCGGCAGGCCGCCGCAAGCGCGGATCGCCACTGTCGCATAGCCACCGGCATTGGCCACCGCAACGACACGGTCGCCAGCTCCGACGCCGACTGCGCGCAGCGCCAGTTCCAGCGCATCCGAACCATTCGCGACGCCGATGGCCTGCGCCACGCCACAGTAGCGCGCGAAGGCCTCCTCGAAGCGCGCCACCTCGGGTCCGAGGACCAACCGCCCGGACGCCAGCACGCGCTCGATCGCGGCACGGATCGCCGCCAGGTGGGGCGCCTGGACACGTGCGGCATCGAAAAGAGGGACGGCGGGCAAGGCGAGCTCGCGCAGGGGACTCGGGGCGAAATCTACAGCATCGCCACGGCGCCACCGCCGCCGGGCGCGCGGCTATGCTCGCGCCATCGCGCCACCCGGAGCCGCCCATGTGGACCTCGGCTGAGACCTCGCTGCAGGGCCTGCCCGCCTTCCTCGCCTACTTCGGCCTGTCCATCGCGCTGACGATGCTGTACCTGCTGATCTACACCCGGCTGACCCCGCAGTATGAGTTCACCCTGATCCGCTTGAACAACAACGCCGCCGCCACCGCGCTCGGCGGCTCGTTGCTGGGCTTCGCGCTACCCTTGCACAGCGCCATCACCAATGCGATCAGCCTGCTCGACTGCGCCCTGTGGGGCCTGGTCGCGCTGATCGTCCAGGTGCTCACCTTCCTCGTCCTGCGCCTGGTGCTGAACGGCCTGCCCGACCGCATCGCCCGCGGCGAACAGGCCGCCGCCAATTTCGTTGCCACGGTGTCGGTGAGCGTGGGGCTGCTGAATGCGGCGTCGATGACTTACTACTGAGAAGCCGGTTGTGGGTTGTGGGTTGTGGGTTGTGGGTTGTGGGTTGTGGGTTGTGGGTTGTGGGTTTGGGCGAAGCTCGCACACCGCAAGCCTGTGGGAGCCGACTCCGTCGGCGATCTTTCCGACGGCCGCAAGCAAGAGATCGCGGCTGTAGCCGCTCCCTCTGTCTGTCGGCCTGCCGGCCTTTGATCCTGCTGCCCAAAACCCACAACCCAGAACCCACAACCTTCCCGGCCAAGGGCCCACGACCGCCCGCCGGGCAACTCGCGAAGCCCTGACCCACCGCAACCTCCAGGCCTCATCGGAAAGAGTAGACTCGCCGCGCGCAGGCCTTCAGGGAGGCATCGATGCAGTCGACGGACATCCGGCAGCCGGACTACTTTCACAAGGTGGTCGATTGCCAGTGGGCCTGCCCGGCGCATACGCCGGTGCCGGAGTACATCCGCCTGATTGCGGATGAGCGCTACGCCGACGCGTACATGATCAACTGGAAGTCGAATGTGTTCCCGGGCGTGCTCGGGCGCACCTGCGACCGTCCGTGCGAGCCGGCCTGCCGCCGCGGACGGGTCGAGGAGACCGCCGGGCACACCCCGGAGCCGGTGGCGATTTGCCGCCTCAAGCGCGTCGCCGCCGACTACAAGGGCGATGTCAGCGAGCGCATGCCCGAGCCTCCCGCCCAGCGCAATGGCAAGCGCGTCGCCTGTGTCGGCGCCGGCCCTGCTTCGCTGACGGTCGCACGCGACCTGGCCCCGCTCGGCTACGAGGTCGTGGTGTTCGATGGCGAGACCAAGGCGGGTGGCTTCATCCGCTCGCAGATCCCGCGCTTCCGCCTGCCGGAATCGGTGATCGACGAGGAAGTGGGCTATGCGCTGCGGCTGGGCGCCGAGTTCCGCGCCGGCCAGCGCATCGATTCGATGAAGGACCTGCTGGCGCAGGGCTTCGACGCGATCTTCGTCGGCTGCGGTGCGCCGCGCGGGCGCGATCTCGACATTCCCGGCCGCCGCGAGGCCGCCGCGCACATCCACATCGGCATCGACTGGCTGGCCTCGGTGTCCTTCGGCCACGTGCACAAGGTCGGCCGGCGCGTCATCGTGCTCGGCGGCGGCAACACCGCGATGGACTGCTGCCGCTCGGCGCGCCGTCTCGGCGGCGAGTTCGTCACCGTCGTGGTGCGCTCGGGTTTCGACGAGATGAAGGCCTCGCCGTGGGAGAAGGAGGACGCGCAGCACGAGGGCATCCCGATCCGCAATTACCTCGTGCCGGTGGCCTTCCTGCACTACGACGGCGTGCTCTCGGGCATGCAGTTCCAGAAGGTGCGTCCCGAGATCGACGCGCAGGGCCGGCGCCAGCTGCTGCCGACCGGCGAGCCGGACGTGGAGATCGACTGCGACGAGGTGCTGATCGCGGTCGGCCAGGAAAACGCCTTCCCGTGGATCGAGCGCGATGCCGGCGTCGAGTTCGACCGCTGGGGCCTGCCGAAACTGGACCCGAAGACGCACCAGTCGACCCACCCCAAGGTTTTCTTCGGCGGTGACGCCGCCTTCGGCCCGAAGAACATCATCTGGGCCGTGGCCCATGGGCACGAAGCCGCAGTCTCCATCGACAAGCTGCTCTCCGGCGAGGACATCGCGCATCGCCCGATCCCGGCGCCGCTGCTGGTGTCGCAGAAGATGGGCATCCACGAATGGGCCTACGACAACGACATCACCGCCGCGGCGCGCAACAAGGTGCCGTGGGCACCGCCGGAGCAGACCCTCAACAACATCCAGATGGAGGTCGAGCTCGGCTTCGATCCCAAGCTGGCGTGGAAGGAAGCCCAGCGCTGCCTCAACTGCGACGTCCAGACCGTGTTCACGCTGAACAAGTGCATCGAGTGCGACGCCTGCGTCGACATCTGCCCGATGGACTGCATCAGCTTCACCGCCAACGGTGAGGGAGCCGATTTGCGCCAGCGCCTGACCGCGCCGGCGCTGAACCTGACCCAGGACCTGTACGTCGCCGACGGCCTCAAGACCGGCCGCGCGATGGTCAAGGACGAAGACCTCTGCCTGCACTGCGGCCTGTGCGCCGAGCGCTGCCCCACCGGCGCCTGGGACATGCAGAAATTCTTCCTCGAAATGATCCACGCGGGGCCGGGGTGCAGGTCCGCGGAACCCCTGAGGTCCGCGGCGTGAGCGCAGAGTTTTTGTCCGCAAAGGACGCAAAGGACGCAAAGAAGAGCGGAACCGGAATTGCGCCTGGCGGATGGCTGCGGACCTCGGCTGGCGACCGCTCGCGTGTGCCGAAATTCATCTGTTCTCTCGCTTCTCTTTGCGTCCTTTGCGTCCTTTGCGGACAAAAAGGCCTTTCCCGACAGAGCCCCGCATGCTGACCGCCACCAACGACTTCGTCATCAAGTTCGCCAACGTCAACGGCTCGGGCTCGGCGTCGGCGAACGAGCTGTTCGCCAAGGCGATCCTGCGCATGGGCGTGCCGGTGAGTCCGCGCAACATCTTCCCGTCGAACATCCAGGGCCTGCCGACCTGGTACGAGGTGCGGGTCTCAGAGGCCGGCCATCTCGGGCGGCGCGGCGGCGTCGACCTGATGGTCGCCATGAACCCGCAGACCTGGGCCACGGACGTGGCCGAGGTGGACTCGGGCGGTTACCTGTTCTACGACAGCACCAAGCCGATGCCGCCATCGGCCTTCCGCGAGGACATCAATGTCATCGGGATGCCGCTGACGCTGCTGACGGTCAAGCACTACGACGACCCGCGCCAGCGCCAGCTGCTGAAGAACGTGCTCTACCTCGGCGGGCTCTCGTACCTGATCGGCATCGAGCCGGAGGTGGTCGAGAAGCTGCTCGGCGAGCAGTACCAGGGCAAGCCGCAGCTGGCGCAACCGAACATCGACGCCTTCCGCCTCGGCCGCCAGTGGGCAGCCGACAACCTGAAGCCGATCGGCCTGCAGGTCAGGCGCGCGGACAACGTGGGCGACCGCATCTTCGTTGACGGCAATACCGCTGCGGGCCTGGGCTGCGTGTACGGCGGCGCGACCGTGTGCGCCTGGTACCCGATCACCCCGTCGACCTCGGTCGCCGAAGCCTTCGAAAAATACGCACGCAAGTTCCGCACGACGCCCGAGGGCCAGAAGAAGTACGCCATCGTGCAGGCCGAGGACGAGATCGCCTCGATCGGCATGGTGGTCGGCGCCGGCTGGAACGGCGCGCGCGCCTTCACCGCCACCATCGGGCCCGGGCGTGTCGCTGATGACCGAGTTCATCGGCCTGGCGCACTTCGCCGAAATCCCGGCGACGATCATCAACGTGCAGCGCGGCGGCCCGTCGACCGGCATGCCGACGCGCACCCAGCAGGCCGACATCCTTGCCTGCGCCTGGGCCTCGCACGGCGATACCAAGCATGTACTGCTGTTCCCCGAGGATCCGCACGAGGCCTTCGAATTCTCGGCCACCGCGCTCGACCTCGCCGACCGCCTGCAGACCGTGGTGTTCGTCATGCTCGACCTCGACATCGGCATGAACCAACGGCTGTGCAAGCCCTTCGAGTGGGACGATGCGCGCGTGCACGACCGCGGCAAGGTGCTGGGCTACGACGAGCTGGAAGCCGGCAGGGCCTTCGGCCGTTACCGCGACGTGGATGGCGACGGCATCCCCTTCCGCACCTGGCCCGGCACCCATCCGCAGCGCGGCGCCTTCTTCACCCGCGGCACCACCAAGAATGTCGACGCCGGCTATTCCGAGCGCGGCCCGGACTACCTCGACAACATGCACCGGCTGGTGCGCAAGTTCGTCACCGCGCGCGGCCTGGTACCGCAGCCTGCGCTCACCCCGGCCACACGCCCGACGCGCATCGGCGTGCTCTATTACGGTTCCACCAGCCCGGCCATGCATGAGGCCGGCGAGCGCTTCGCCGCCGAGGGAATCGCGGTCGACCTGATGCGCATCCGCGCCTACCCCTTCCCGGAATCCGTGCGCGACTTCGTGCTCGCCCACGATCAGTGCTTCCTGGTCGAGCAGAACCGCGACGCCCAGCTACGCACCTTGCTGGTGCAGGAATATGGCCTCGATCCCGCCCTGATCCAACCGATCCTGCACTACGACGGCACCCCGATCACCGCCCGCTTCATCATCCGCACCATGCGCGACTGCCTCACTCGCACGCTGGGGCAGGAAGAGAGAGCGGCGTGAGTCTTTCACGAGGGCACGAGGGCACGAGGGCACGAGGGCACGTGAAGAGCGCGCCCGATCGGTGCGGTGAATCCAACCGCGAGAGCGGGAATGCCGTCATGACCCTGCGGCATCGCGCCGAAGACCCTGAACCGCGACATGCGTCGCCTCATGCACTCGTGCCCTCGTTCAAGGCCCTCCTGCCCTGCCGCCGATCGATCCCGCACATCCGCGCCGTTCACCGCCTGACCCCGCCATGACCTACCTCGCCAAACCCAAACTCCATCATCCGAGCCTGAAGCCGAACAAGGTTGGCTTCACCCGGCGCGACTACGAGGGCCGGATCAGCACCCTGTGTGCGGGGTGCGGGCATGACTCGATCTCTGCGGCGATCATCCAGGCCTGCTGGGAGCTCGACATCGAGCCGCATCGGGTGGCCAAGCTGTCGGGCATCGGCTGCTCGTCGAAGACCCCGGATTATTTCCTTGGCCAGTCGCACGGCTTCAACACCGTGCACGGGCGCATGCCCTCGGTGCTGACCGGCGCCTACCTCGCCAACAGCGATCTGCTCTACCTCGGCGTGTCGGGCGACGGCGACTCGGCGTCGATCGGTATCGGCCAGTTCGTGCATGCGATGCGGCGCGGCGTGAACATGGTCTACATCGTCGAGAACAATGGCGTTTACGGCCTGACCAAAGGCCAGTTCTCGGCCACCGCAGATGCCGGATCGAAGAGCAAGAAGGGCGTGGTCAACACCGACAGTCCGATCGACCTGGTCGGCCTCGCGCTGCAACTGGGCGCCAGTTACGTCGGGCGCAGTTTCTCCGGCGACAAGGCGCAGCTGGTGCCGCTGATCAAGGGCGCGATCCACCACCGCGGCGCCGCCTTCATCGACGTCATCAGTCCCTGCGTGGCCTTCAACAATCACGCCGGCAGCACCCGCAGCTACGACTACGTGCGCGAGCACAACGAGGCGGTGAACCGCCTCGACGTGATCGAGGGCCGCGCGCCGATCGAAGTGGCGCAGCCGGACGAGGGCATGATCGAAGTGGCGCAGCACGACGGCAGCCTGCTGCGCCTGCGCAGGATTGGCGCCGACTACGACCCGTGCAACCGCATCGGTGCGCTGGACTACATCACCCACCACCATGAGAAGGGCGAGGTGGTGACCGGATTGCTCTACGTGGATCCCGAGGCGGCGGACTTCCACCAGCATCTGAACACCGTGCGCACGCCACTGAACAAGCTGGGCACCGCCGATCTGTGCCCCGGCAGCGCCGCGCTGGCCAAGCTCAACGCCAGCCTGCGCTGAGGCGCCGGCGACGGCTCAAGGCGGCGCCTCGACGCGCTGCCATTCGAAGTCGCCATAGATGCCGCCGTAGGGAATCTGCAGCACCTTCCAGCGCGCGCCGCAGACGCTGCAGTGCACCTCGATGACGGCCGGAAACCGACCGCTCTCGCGATCGATCACGATCTCTGCGAACTTCTCTGGCGGGTCGCCGAGAAAGCCGCGGGGATCCTGGCAGATGCAGGCCATCAATCAGCTCCCATGCCACCAGTCGTGAGGCTAGTGTGGTGTTCCGTAATTAAGTTGAAGAAATTTCGATGAATTTTGCGGCGGGCAAGGCGAGAGGAGGAGTCATAGCAGGGCTATGGCGCGACGAGCAACGCATCGGCGCAAAGGCGCGGAAATAATTCAAGGTAATTACGGAACACCACACTAGCAGACCGGCGCCCGCGCCACCGACTGCGGTCAACGCGCGGCGGCGAACCACCTCGACAGTCCCGACTACCCTTGTCACAATCGATACCGATCCACTCTGCCGCACTTCCGGGAACGCGACGATGAACTGCATCTGTCCGTCTGTACGAGTTCGTCACGGCCTGGTCGCTCTCTGCCTGGCGGGGGCCGCCAGCGCGGAGACAACGGGAGAGCTGCCGATCTACGCCGACGGGTTCGAGGACGCAACCTGTGTTCCGCCCTACGCCACCTTCTTTCCCTTCGAGTGGAGCGATCTGTACCAGCAGCAATGGCCCGGTTACAACAATTCGGTGCGGTTTACCCCGCCGGCACTCTCCTATGTCACGCTGCGCTTCACTGCGGGGCCTGCCGGCCAATTCGGAGAACTGCTCGGCACCCCCGTCCCACCGGGCGCCAATAGCCTGGGCCTGGTGTCCATTTCGCGGACGCCAGGGTGCTTCGATCCTGCCTACACCGGCGCGCGCTGCATTTCGGAACTCGCCCAGATCCAGAGCGTGACCTGGACCACCGGCAGCAGCCCGTTCCGCTGCGAACTGGTGCCCGGCCAGACCTACTACGTCAACCTCACGCTGGGAGGCAATCAGGGCCCGGGGCCGTACTGCCCGCGCGAACAGGAGCAATGCATCCTGGAGCTTGGGCAGTACCTGAACTGATACCTGGGCGGCGCGCGATCAATGCTGGGGGTTCCATTGGTGAGGATGTCGATGCCCAGCCCAGGTCGGCGGATGCTGGAAGACCATGCCCCGTGCGCGCCGTGAGCGATTGCGCGCGACTCCTCGGCCTGTTTCTGGCGAGTTCCCTGCTGCTTTCGATGCCCTCCCTTGCGTGCAGCCCGGCTGCCTTCCCCGAACAGGCATTGCGCGATGGCGGCGTCGGCATGCGCATGGTGGTCATCGGCGAAGTGATCTCGATCCGGGCCTCCGGGCGCCTGGACGCGCTGCGCCAGCACCGGGCAGCGATGCAGCGCCACGCGATCGAAGCGCAGGCTCCCCCTGACAACGTCCCCTCCGCGTCCGGCGCGCCACCGCCCCCGCCGGTCGAGATGGTGATGGCACCCACACTCGCCGCGTCGGCCGATCCCCAGATCCAGGTCGAGCTGTTTGTCTACGAACGCCTGAAGGGCGAGGCCCCGGAGACCCTGATGGTGCCTGCCGGCGGCCAATGCGGCCAGGTTCCCCGGGTGGGCCAGCATGTGCTGGCGATGGTTTCGCAGGCGGGCCCAACGCACCTGATGCTCGGTCCCGGCCTGACGCCGTTCGCCCCGTCCTGGCTGGAGGAGGTACGCCGCTGCATGCGCGGGGGCTGTACACCGTGATGCCGGTGGCCGCCGCGCCCTGAACACCCCCGAACTGATCGTCGTGGCCCCGGTGTTCGAGGATGTCGCGGCGGCCAGCAGGCGCAGCGCATGGTGGTGATGGACTCGGACAGGAAGGATGTGCCGGCGGCGGCGCCTGCCTTCAGGTGTTGCGGCGGATGGCGTTGCGCCGGGAGTGGGAGCCGATTGCCCGGGCATCGATGGGCCAGCACCTCTGGCAGGGAAATGAGGGTTGCCTTGCCCTCCCTGTTTTCGAGGCAGGCGCTTTGCCAGGAATGATGGGGCGGATTGCGGCTTCGGGATTCTGGATTCTGGCCTTAAGATCAAGAGCAAGAGCGTTTCGGCCTGGCGGCCGAAACGCATTTGCTTGTGAAGCGAGAAGCGAGAAGCGAGAGCCGAGAGGCGAGAGGCGAGAGGCGAGAGGCGAGAGGCAAAGATCGCGGGCAAAGCCCGCTCCCACATAGCCAATAGCCCAAGAACCCAACAGGCCACTGCGCCATGATCGATGCGACCCACTTGATCACGGGGAGCACCCGCCCGAGGAGGGCAAGACCCTCGATCTTGGCCCCGATCAATCCCCCTACGCCCAAACGAGCTAGGATGAGGTCATCCACCCACCGCGAGGTGCCGCCATGTATCGACACATCCTGGTCCCGATCGACGGCTCCGAGCTGTCGCAGCGCGCCACCGCGACCGCCATCGAGCTGGCCAAGCGCGTAGGCGCGAAGCTCACCGGCATCTACGCGGTGCCGGAGTACATTCCACCGGTGGACGCGATGGTCCCGGTCTACCAGTTTCCGTCGCCGAACGAGTACGTGAAGCAGGCCGCGGTGGAGGCCGAACTGGTGCTCAAGGACTTCATCGCGGCCTGCACTGCGGCGGGCGTCGACCATGCGACGACGCATGGCATCGACAGCCACCCGTGGAAGCTGATCCTGGCGACGGCCAAACAACTCGGATGCGACCTGATCTGCATGTCCTCGCACGGCCGGCGCGGGATCGCAGCGCTGATCCTTGGCAGCGAGACGCAGAAAGTGCTGACGCACAGCGAGTTGCCGGTGCTGGTGGTCCGCTGACTCAGCAGTCCAGCGCATGACGGCAGCCGATTTCACCCTGGACGATGCGCAGGGCGTGCTGCGCCTGGTGGGCGACTGGACGGTCGCCGGGCTGCCGGCGATGGAGCGGCGCACCCAGCACCTGCATGCCGGTGGCGATCACCGGCCAGCGCGGGTGGATGCCAGCGGCCTGACCGCACTCGACACGGCCGGGGCGCTGCTGCTGATCCAGCGCTGGCTGGGACGCGCACCTTGGCCGCCGATCGATGGCCTGCGCAGCGCCGACCACGACCTCCTGAATCTCGTCGGCGAGCGCATCGCCGCCCCGCGGATGAAGAAACGCAAACCTTTTGGCCTGCTGCCGATGCTGGAGCGCGCCGGGGTGGCCACCGAGTTCGCCTGGATGCAGCTCAAGCTGCTGCTGGGCTTCTTCGGCCAGACGCTGACCACCGCGCTGGCGATCGCTGCAGGGCGACAAAAACTGCGCTGGACCAGCGCGGTGCACCACATGGAGCGCGCGGGCCTGGATGCGGTGCCGATCGTCTGCCTGCTGAGCTTCCTGGTCGGCGCGGTGGTGGCTTTCCTCGGCGCCACGGTGCTGGCGGATTTTGGCGCCCAGGTGTTCACCGTGGAGCTGGTGAGCTTTTCGTTCATGCGCGAGTTCGGCGTGCTGCTGACCGCGATCATGATCGCCGGGCGCTCGGGCAGCGCCTACACCGCCGAGATCGGCATGATGCGGGCGCGCGAGGAAATCGACGCAATCCGTGCGCTCGGGCTCGACCCGATGGAACTGCTGGTGATTCCGCGGGTGCTGGCGCTGCTGGTGGTGATGCCGGTGCTGAGCTTCCTCGCGGTGCTCTCCGGCATCATCGGCGGCGCGCTGGTCGGCGGCACCGAGCTCGGAATCTCGCCGGGCCTGTTCCTGGCGCGGATGCAGGAAACCGCGGAACTCCGCCATCTCCTGGTCGGTCTTTCGAAGGCGCCATTGTTCGCGATCATCATCGCGCTGGTGGGCTGCCTGGAGGGCCTCAAGGTGCAGGCCAGCGCTGAATCGGTCGGGCGCCACACGACGTCCTCGGTGGTGCAATCGATCTTCCTGGTCATCCTGGTGGATGCCATCGCAGCGATCTTCTTCATGGAGATGGACCTGTGAGCGAGGTGGTGATGAGCGTGCGCGGCCTGACCAACCGTTTCGGCGCGCAGACGGTGCACGAGAACCTGGACCTCGACATCCACAAGGGCGGCGTGCTCGGGATCATCGGCGGTTCCGGCGCGGGCAAGAGCGTGCTGATGCGCTCGATCCTCGGCCTGCAGCCCTACCAGGCCGGGCGCGTGTGGTGGTTCGGACAGGAGGTGGCGCAGCTGCCGGAGGCCGACCGCCGTGCGCTGGAACGGCGCATCGGCGTGATGTTCCAGGACGGCGCGCTGTTCTCCTCGCTGACCGTGTTGGAGAACGTGATGGTACCGCTGAAAGAGCACAGCCAGCTCGACGAGCATTTCATCGCCGAAGTGGCGCGGCTGAAGATCGCGCTGGTTGGACTGCCACCGGATGCGGCCGACAAATACCCCGAGGCGCTGTCCGGCGGCATGCGCAAGCGCGCCGGGCTGGCGCGGGCACTGGCGCTCGACCCGGAGATCCTGTTCTTCGACGAACCGACCAGCGGTCTGGACCCGATCGGCGCGGCGGCCTTCGACGAGCTGATCTCCACCCTGCACCAGGCGCTGCACCTGACCGTGATCCTGATCACCCACGACCTCGACAGCGTCTACCGCATCTGCGAGAAGATCGCGGTGCTGGCCGACCGCCACGTGATCGCGGTGGATGCGCCCGAAACCGTGCAACAGATGGACCATCCGTGGATCCGCGAGTGCTTCCAGGGCCCGCGCGCACGCATGGCGTACACTCAGGCGCGCACGCTCGCCGCGGTGTCGCCATGAGCGTCCTTTCACTTTTCACTTTTCACTTTTCACGGCCCTGATGGAAACCCGCGCCCACCACGTCCTGATCGGAGCCTTCGTGTTGCTGACCCTGCTCGGCGGGCTGCTGTTCTCGCTGTGGGTGGCCAAGGTCAACCTGGATGCGGAGTTCGACGAGTACGACGTGCTTTTCCGTGAGACCGTGACCGGGCTGACCAAGGGCGCGGCGGTCAATTTCAACGGCATCCAGGTCGGTGAGGTACGCCGGCTGACGCTGGACAAGGCGGATGCGGCGAATGTGCTCGCGCGGGTGCGGGTGGACGCGGCGACACCGATCCGCAGCGACACCTCGGCGCGCCTGACCTACACCGGGCTGACCGGGGTGGCGATCATCGAACTGGTGGCGGGCAAGCCGGATGCACCGCCCGCCGAGCCGCCCGAGGGCGCGGAAGTGGCACTGATCGTGGCCCAGCCGAGCACCTTCCAGAAGTTCATGACTGATGGCGGCGACGTGCTGACGCGCGTGAGCGAGGCCCTGGGCCGGATCAACCAGGTGCTGAGCGACGAGAACATCGCGCGGCTGGACCAGACCCTGGCGCATGTCGAGGCGGTCGCCGCGCAGTACGACAGCGACAAGGCCGCGCTGGGCCAGACCTTCCGCAATGCCGACCAGACTTTCGCCGACCTGAGCGCAGCGGCCGACCGGGTCGAACGCCTCGCCGCCGATGCCGGTGAGACCCTGGAACGCGCCGACCGCATGCTCGCCGGAGACCTCCAGGGCTCTGCGAAGGACCTGCGCCAGACGCTGGCCTCACTGCGCGCGATCGCTGCCGAAGTCGACCAGCTGCTGGCCACCAACGCCGCCCAGATCGAGCAACTTGCGCAGCAGGGCGTGCCCGGCCTGAACGCTGCGCTCGGCGACCTGCAATCTCTGGCGGCCAGCCTCAACCGCATCGCCACGCGGCTGGAAACCGCCCCGGCGGACTACCTGCTGCAGCGCGACCGACCGAAGGAGTACCGCGGCAAATGAGACTGGCTCGATGGCTGGGACCGATGGCTTTGGCGCTGGCGCTGGGCGGCTGCCTGGGCGGGCTGCTCCCGGAAACAGGCGAGCGCGCGCAGTACGCCTTCCCGGATCCCGCGGCGATGAGCGTCGACCGGGCGTTGCCGGGCGCGGTGCTGGTGGAGATGCCGAGCGCGGTAGCCCCGCGCGATGGCAGCGACATTCTGGTGCTGCGCAGCGACGGTGAGTTCCAGTGGCTGCCGGGGGCGCGCTGGGCGGCTGGGGTGCCGCAGCTGCTGCAGGAGGCGATCGCGCGGCAGATCGAGGCGGCCAAGGCCGCGCCGGCCGCCGTGCGCCTGGCCCAGGCACACGCCGTGCCCTTCCGCCTGGGCGTCGAGATCCATGGCTTCGAACTGCGCGAAGAGGGCGATAGCTTTGCCGCGCACGGCAGCATCAGCCTGCGCCTGGTGTGCACCCGCGACGCGCGCCTGCTGGCCAGTTCCGAGCCGATCAGCGTGGAAGCGCGTCCAGTCCCGACGGGCACTGCAACGGCTACCCAGGCGATGCGCCAGACCGCCGCGCTGCTGGCACGCCAGGCCACCCTGTGGCTGGCGCGCAGCGATGTCAACGGCTGCGTCCCGCAACCCGACGCGTCCTGAGCGTGGCGGCACGCCTGCGCCAGTTGTTGCTTTCGGCCGCCCGCAGCGACAGCAGCGCGGAGGCCAGTGATCGCGGCTGGATCACGCGCTGCCTGCATTGCCGCAGCCGCATCGGAATCAGCACGGACGGCGAGCCGTGGCCCGGCACGACGCTGGAGCATGTGGTCCCGCGGGCGTGGTTCGGCAAGCCGGCCGCGGCCGCGCTGGTGGCACGGGTCGGGACGGCGGACGACCCGCGCAACCTCGCCCTGGCCTGCGCCCGCTGCAACCATCAGAAGGGTCGCGGTCCGGATGCGCAAGGGCCGGCGGATGCCAAGGCGCGGGCGATCGTCGAACGGCTGCTGGATACGCGGATGTTGCGCTGGCGCGCGCCGGCGGGGTGAATCGGAAGCGCCGCCGGGGCGCTCGCGAGGGGTCGGTCGCAAGAAACCGCTGGGCCGCTGCGCGGCGCAACGGGATATGCAGGTGCGATCCGCAGCCGCTTGATCAGTCGCTTTCGACGATCCGGTTGCGTCCGCCGACCTTGGCCTTGTACAGCCCCGCATCGGCGGCGCGCAGCAAATCGGCCGCGGTCAGCATTTCGCCGTTCTGGTGGGCGATGCCGATGCTGACGGTGACCCGCAGGCGGGCCCCGTCGTCCAGCGGAAGGTCGGTGCTCTCCACGGTGGCGCGGATGCGCTCGGCCAGCGTGCGGAAGTCTCGCTCCGACAGGAGTCCGCCGAATACGATGAACTCCTCGCCGCCGAGGCGCCCGGCGACGATCTCGGGATCCAGCAGCGACTTGACCAGCGCGGCGAAGCCGACCAGCACGCGGTCACCGCCGAAATGTCCATGGCGATCGTTCACCTGCTTGAAGTGGTCCAGGTCCAGGATCATCAGGCGCAGACGGCTGGGCTCGCTGCGTCCGCGGTCAAAGGCATGCTCGAGCATCTCGCGCGACTGGCGCCGGTTGTAGAAGCCGGTCAGCTCGTCGTAAACCGCATGGTTGAGCAACTCCCGGTGGTAGCCGGCCTCGGAACTGCCCTCGCCGAAGAACTTGAGTTCGCAATTGCCCACGCGCAGGCGGTCGCCGTCGCGCATGCTGCGGCGCTGCACGCGCTCGCCGTTGACGTAGCAGCCATTGGTGGAGCCGAGGTCCTCGACGACGAATTCGCCGCCATCGCGGAATACCCGGCAGTGGTGGCGCGAGACACTGCTGTTGCCGATCACCAGCCCGCAGTCGTCGGCGCGTCCGATCACCAGCGGCGTGGTGTCGATCCGCGCCTCGACGCCGAACTGCGGGCCATTGATCACCACCACGCAAGCCGGCTCGCGCTTGGGCTTGAGCGCGGGAGGCACCACAACCTTGGTCGTGGTTTGCTGGCCCTTGCGGCGCGCGACCATGTTCCTATTCAACCTCGGTCTCGAAGCCCTCGCCGAACACGCCGGTGGGGTCGACATCGGTGGCGCTGTTGTTACCCGGCACCGGGTCCGGCGCATTCGCCGGCGGTGTCACCGTCGCCGTGTTGCTCACCACCTGCTCCGGACTCGCTTGCGCCGTCACCGTCAGCGTGAAGCTCAGCGAACTCCCCGCGTTCAGGCTCACCAGCGCGTCCACCGTGCCCGTCCCCGACGCCGGACAGCTCGCGCCGGTGCCCGCGCTGCAGGTCCATGAGGCATTCCCCAGTTGCGGCGGCAGGATGTCGCTCACCCGCGCATTCGCCACATTCTGCGGTCCCAGGTTCTGCACCAGCAGCACATACGCGCTCGGCACCCCGCCCGGGACCAGCCGCAGCCCGTTGAACTTGCTGATCACCAGGTCCGCCCCCTCCACTGTGATCGTGTGGCTCTCGCTGTCCGTGCTCGCGTTGAAGTTCGCGTCGCCGGCATAGCGCGCTTCCAGTGTCGCCGCGCCCAGTGCCTTGGGATTCAACTGGCAGCTCAGGTTCGGCAGGCTGAAACCGCAGCTCGCGATGCCATCGGTCACCAGCACCTCGCCGGTCGGCGTACCGCCACCCGGCGGCACCACCCCAGCGACACCGTCACCAGCACCGGCTCGCCCACCAGCGACGGATCCGGAGTGTCGGAGACGATCTGGATCGCCGTATCCGCGCGCGACACCGGGTAGGCCTGCGCCGACGACTGGCTCGGCAGCAGCGAGCCTGATCCCAGGTAGTAGGCGCGCACCGCGGTGGTCAGCGCAGACGTCGGCGTCAGGCTGCAACTGGTGGCCAGGGACAGATCGATGGTGCAGCTCGTCCCATCGCTCAGCTGGCGGACCTCCACGGTGCCGAAAGACACCGGTGATCCGCGCAGCGGTGTCGCCGTCACCAACACGCTGACCGTGTACGGCTGGCCCACCACCACCCCGCCCGGCGGCGCGATGCCCGTGATCGTCGTCGTCGTCGGGAAGGTCGACGCGATGTAGCTGAAGTCGTCCGCCGGCGTGTCGGCGCTGGTGCCACCGACCGTGGTCGCGCGCACCCGCACCGTCCCGCTGCCGGCTGGACTGGTCGCGGTGCAGATCGTGGGCGTGCAGCTCACGCCAGTCGCCGGGATCAAGCCGAAGTCGATGCTGGTCCCGCCCACAAGGAAATCGCTGCCAGTGATCGTCACCACAGTCCCGCCGGTGTCCGGCCCGCTGGTCGGGCTGATCGAAGCGATCGACGGGACGCCCGCGAAGATCAGTGAAGTGTCCGTGCCGTCGCTGTCGGCGAAGGGCCGCGGCGGCGGCGCTTCCGGCGCGTAGCTCGCCGTGATCGTGCGCGGTCCCAGCGGCAACACCGCGTTCAGGTTGCAACTGCCGGTCGACTGGCCCGGCCCGACCACCGACAGCGTCGCCATGCAGCTCTCGGTGAGACCATCGTTGACGTTCACATCCCCGAGGATCGAGAACGGCGCGCTCGACGTCACCGTCACCGATGCGGCATAGCTCGACCCAAGCACTGCATCCGGCGCCGTGACCACGGTCGTCGTCGCGTAGAAGCTCGCCTCCGAACTCTTGCCGAAGCCGTCGGTCACCACGCCCACGACCACATCGTCCGGGGCCACGGTCACGCCGCCCGGGAAGGCGAAACTCGCCGGGCAAGTCACCGCCGGCTGCGCGCAGGTGGTGGTACCCAGCCACACCCCCGGCTCGTCCTCGACCGCCTTGTAGAAATCCACCCGCGCCGGGTAGTTGCCGCCGATGTCCGGCGTATCCAGGAGCACGTCGATCACCGCCGAGGTACCGCCGGGCGCGGTGTAGCTCGTGAATTCCGGGAAGTTCAGCAAACCGTTCGGGCCGGTGTCGACATCGCCCACATCATTGGCCGTGCGACCATCCCCGCCGAGGTCGATGCCGAGGCCGCCATTGAGATAGATGTCGTTGCGCAGGAAAGTGGCGCGCGCGATGCCGGCGAATCCAGTGGCGCGGATGCCATCGCCAACATTGAACGCGATGCGATTGCCCTCGCCGGCGGAGAATCCGCCGATGGCCAGCAAGCCATCGGACATTTGCGCAATGTCGATGCCATCACCACCGTTTCCGAGCGGCGTACCGTCGATCGCCGGGCCGATGAAATTGCCGAGCACCTGGGCACCATCAAAACACGCACCGGAGATCGCACTGCAATCGAAGCGGATGGCGTCATCCGTGTTGCCGCTGACCAGGTTGCGCTGGTCCGGCTGGTTGCCGCCGATGACAATGCCTGGCAGTGCGGATGTGGTCTGCGCCAGGATGCCGATCTGGTTCGGGCGCGTGGCAAGGCCGTTCGGCGCGGTGCCGATCAGGTTCCCCTGCACCAGGACACCGCTGCCGGGGCTGATCGCGATGAACTGGACGCCAGTGACGTTGCCCCCGATAACATTCATGTCTGGCGCGAGGCCACCGCCGATTTGCGGGTGCCCTCCGGCCACCGCGACGCCGAGCCCCTGGATGGGCGCGGCCACACTGCCGTCGGCCCGCAAGCCAATGAAATTGCCGCCGATGATCTGGTTGGAATCCAGCGGTCCCTGAACACTGATTGCGGTGTTCCAGCGATACAACGACAGGCCATGGATACCCACCAGCGACAGTGAGGGCGCATTGACGAGCAAACCATCGCCACCAGCCACCGCGCCATCCAGTTCGATCATCACGATTGCGTTGTTGCCCAGGCCCAGGCTCATCGGGTGGCTGTTGGGCACGGCACCCGACTGCGAGTAGCCATCGATCAGCACTGGCCCGGTGATCGCCGGCAAGGAACTGCCCGGCACGATGACGCAACTGCCGCCGGGCCCGGTGCACTGCAGCGCCGGGATCGCAAACTCGATGACGTCCGGATCGGGCATCAGGTTGGCGGCGGCGATTGCCTCGCGCAACGTGCATTCGGAAACATCGCAATTGCCATCACCCGGATCCGCCGTGCTGTTGACTACGAGCGAAATCGGGCCGCCGGGAACCAGCGTTGCGGCAAACGCCGAATAGCTGACCGTGTAGCCGGGGTAAGGAATATTGCTGGTCGCGAAGGTCCCGTTGATGCCGATATCGCCCATGAGCACGTCCAGCGTTTGCGGCGCCGTCAGCGTGTACCCGACATCGATCACGTCGAGGGTGCCGTCCAGGTTGACCGTGCCGCTCGCGAAGACGAAATCGGAACTCGATCCGGGGACCAACCCGCCGACTTCGATCTGCAGCGTGCCCCCGGGTCCCTGGGTGTAGGCGCCGAGAATGTCGAGCTGACCGGGCGATGTTCCCGGCCGCACCTCGCCTCCCACATTGTTCACGTCGCCGTCGATCAGACCGGTTCCGCGCAAGACACCGCCATTGAGCGTCAGGATGCCGGTCTCCAAGGTGCCCGGCGCGATCACCTCGACGGTGCCCGCGTTGAGGTCGATGGCGGACGCGGTAAAGCTGTCGTTCTCCACCCGCAGCGTGCCGCCATTGACCTGCAAGGGACTGGTGAGCTGGAAATCGGCGGCGGAGCCGATGTTCCGCAGCAGCCCGGCGACGTCCATTTCGGCCATGCAGGGTGCGATGTCGCAACCGAAGAATGCGGTGGTCTTGAAGGTGGCGGTCACCAGCATTCCGGTCGCGCCGATCGCGATCCGCGCGGACTGGTTCTGCGGTACCCGGATCGCGCCGCTGTGCCAGGTCGCCGCACCGTCTATCTGCAGGGTGCGCGAATCGAGGACATGCGCCGGGAAGTTGATTCCCAGCGTCGCGCCGGCCTCGATCACGAGCGGACCCGGGCTCGCGCCGCTGCCGACGACGGCGCCGCCGTCCCAGATCATGGCGTTGGAGACACGTACCTCGTCGTTGCCGCTCAGGGCACCCTGATCGATGGAAAGCAGCGGCAAGGCGACGGCACCCGGCGTGTCCAGCGCCACTGTCGCGCTTTCACCGATCTCGAGTCCGCCGGGCGCGAATCCACCATTGACGGTCAATTGTGCCCCGCTCGCCGCCCATGCGCCCGGCGCCGTTCACGGTGCTGTCGGCGCCGAGGATGCGGACCGCGGCGCCGCCCTGGGCCGTGAGCATCGCGTCGGCGGAGATCACATAGTTGCCGGAATCGCTGCCATCGCCGCGCAATTGCAACTCACCGTCCACCAGGTCGGCCAGTCCGTCGTTGTCGAAGCCGACATCGAACACCCCGACAGCGTCGTCGACAACCGTCAGGGTTCCGCGGTTGACCGCGCGCGGCGACAGGGTGAAGTCGGTGGTGAGCACGCGCGCGCCAGGGCCGCTCAGCGTGAGCGATCCGTCTGACTCGTTCTCGAACCGCCCACCGTTGTTGATTGCGAACGGGTTCTCTCCGGTCCAGTCGATGCTGCCGTGATTGATGAAGCGTCGGCCGTCGAGGACACGGGGGGCACCCGGCCCACGCGGCGCCGGCAACGTTCCGGTGGCGCCGTTGGCCAACGTGATGGTCTGCGCACTGCTGCCACGAATGATGCCGTGGCCCCAGGCCAGGGTACCGCTGACCGCGATGGCGCTGGTGCCTTCCAGGATCGCCGCTTCATCGATCATCAGCAGGGATCCGAGACTGGTCGCGAGCCCGCAGTTCAGCACCAGCCGAGCATGCCGGATCGCCAGGTTGGCGCCGGCACCGATGCACGCGTCGACGGTGTTCTCGCTGACCGCGGGGCCGGCGTCGCCAAACACCACCGTTCCGGCGCCGCCGAGGGTGGCGATCGAACCAAAGCTGCGATTGCTGGCGACGAACTGCAGCACGCCACCCGCGTCAGCAGTGTAGCTGCCATCCAGCGATGCGGCCGAGGTCGCCGCGACGATGAAGTCGCCGCCGGTGACGGTAATCGACCCCGGACCACCGTACTGCACGGTCTGGCCGATACCGGAGGAGCCCAGGCCGAGTTTCACGATGGCGCCGAAGTTACGCAGTTCGGCGGTGCCGGAGCCGCTGCCGAAGAAGCTCTCGAAGGCGCCGGCTGGATTGCTGTTGAGCGTACCCGCCGGTCCGATCTGGAAGATGGCGGCATTCGCCAGTTCGATCAGGCCGGTGCTCCAGTTGGCCACCCCATCGAGCACGAAGCGGCGCCCGTCCACCGTGTGCTGCCCGCCATTGAGGGTGGCGATCGAACCTGGACTGAGGGTGACGACCTCGCTGCCGCTACCCTGGAAGCGTCCGCCAGTCCACACCAGCGTATTGCTGATCGTCAGGTTGGACGGCCCTTGCACGATGCCTCCGGTCAGCTGCAGTTCCTGCACGGCGACCGGGACGTTCAAGTTGACCACCCCGCTGGTGATGATCGCAGTGTCGCTGGCGCCCGGGGTCCCTGACGGACCTGGCCCCGGGCCGACACCGCCAGCGCAGTTGTTCCATTTCGCCGGGTTGTCCCAGTTGTCCGGACCGAGCCCGGCCGGATTCCATTCGCAGCCGCCACCAGCCGCCGTGGCCAGGCGCACCCGCGTGGTTTCGTTGAACAGCGAGAACCCGAAGCCGCTGTAGGGGTTGGCGCCGGCAACCGGTGCACCAATGCGATTGGCGAACACCAGCAGGTCGAAGACCTCTGGACCGGAGGGTGTGAAACCAAGGTCGACGACGTCGAGCGTGCCGCTCAGGCTCGCCTGGCCGGCGACGGTGAGGCGGTCGTAGGTGGGCGTGCCGAGCGGCGCGGCTACGGACTGGCTGCCGCGGCTGATGACGGGCGGCGCCGACCCGGCGATGCCCATCTCGTACAGGGTGCTGGCGCTGTCGCTCAGGTCCCCGAGGATGGTCAGGTTGCCAGGACCAAAGCTCGCCGGAGTCACCGTCACGGCGTCGAGTTCGACATCCGCCTGGACGCTGCCGAGCCCGCTCAGGACGCCGCCAGCGAGGATCAGGCTGCTGCCGTCGCGACGCAGGACAGCTCCGGGCAAGACATCGACCAGGGAACCGGCGAGGGCATTGAAGTTGGCGTCGAGCAGCAGTGTCCCGCCGGCGACGATCAACGCGCCGGCATTGTCGAAGCCGATGTCGCTTGCCACGGATGCCGGCGGTCCGGCGGGCGCCGGGGCGGACTGGACCGAACCCGTCGCCTGGTTGATCAGCGATCCGCAATCGCCGACGCCCGCGCACACGATGCTGCCGCTCGCAGCCGGGGTTCCGCCGAGGTTGACTGCGCCGTTGTTACGGATCTCCGCCAGACCCCCGAGGCGCAGGCTGGCGGCGTCGATGAGCAGCCCGCCGTCGTTGTAGAGGGTACGGCTGTAAAGGGTGGACGCATCGCCGGGATCCGGCCCGACCTGGACCACGGCAGAATAGGCAATGGTCACCGACTCGCTCAGGCTGGCGCCCTCGATCAGGCCGCGCCAGTGGGTCTGGCCGGTCAAGGTGATCGCCGCGGGACCGTAGAGCGTGGCGAATGGATCGATGATCAACGGGCCGAAGGAACGCGAGGCACCGTCCACGCGCACCGTTCCGCCCAGCTGCAACGAGGTGAGTCCTTGCGGCTCGAGGAGGGCCGAGGCCTGGAGCACCCGTTCGGTATCCGGGCGCGGGTTGAACCAGAGGGTGCAACTCCCGGCATACCGCCAGGTACCCGTGTCATTGCCGGGCGCGCCGATGGCGCCGCAGCCCTGCAGCAGATTGACCAGGCCCGCATTGTTGAACGCGGTCAGTTCGCTGCCGATGGCGATGATGCCTTGCTGGTCGTTCAGGGTCAGGGTGGCAGCCGGGCCATTGATGACGCTGCCACAATCCTGCGTCAGGCAATCGATGCGCAGGTTGTCCCCGCTGTTGTTGTCGATCGTGAAGCTGGCCTGGTTGTCGATGTTTGCAGTGTCCAGCCAGAGGGCCGTCGGGCTGGTGGCCACTGCCGCCAGCGTGAGGCTGCCCAGGTTGATCAGATCGATCGAGCGCAGATAGGCCTCGGGCCTGGGATCTCCGAGGTTGATGGCGCCGATTGAGGTGGCCGCCAGGGTCAGCGACGATCCACCGCCGGTCCCGATGATTTCGCCACCGTCCCAGGCGAAACTGTTGCTGACCTCCAGATCGCTCGGCGAGCTAAGGATCCCCGGATCGCTGACCCGCAACGCGGGCAGGATGAGCGGGCTGGCTGCCGTATCCAGGAACAGGGTGCCCTCCACCACTTCAGTCAACCCGGTCAAGGCGTAGCCGCCGGTGACGTCGAGTTGACCTTCGCCGAACTTGTGCAGTGTGCCGCTCCCGGCCACCGCCGTGACGCCCGTCAGTTCGCGCGTGACACCGACCGGCATGCCGAACTCGATGCGCGCACCAACCGCCACCTGGTAGGTACCGAAGTCGCCGCCGGGGCCCATCACCTGGAGCGTCCCCCCGTCGACCTGGACCAGGTTTCCGTTGTCGAACTGCACCACCGGGGCGAAACTCGCGAAGCCGCCGCCTTGCTTCTCGATTCGCGCACCTGGCGCGGAGCTGTTGTGCAGCCGGGCTGAAGGGCTGCCGTCGCTGGTCAGCACCAGCAGCGTTGCGGGAATTCCCTCGATACCCTGGCTGCCGCCGTCCGCATCCATCAGCAGCACACCCTGGTTGTCGATCTCGGCGTCTTCACCGAGCAGGATGTGTCCGCCCGCCCAAGTAGTGTTGCCCAGATTGACCATCCGGCGCTTCGCCAGTGTGTGCAAGCCGCCGGAGAAATCGTTGATGGAAGCCGCACCAAGCACCAGCTGGGTGGCGCTGCTGCCGCCATCGATCGTGCCGCCGGTCCAGATCAGGCGATCAGTGACATTGAGGTCGACATCGCCGAAAACCCGCCCGGCAGTCAGCGTGAGTCGGTCAACGGTGCGCGGGCTGGCGCCGAGGTCGATGTCCGCCAGCGGGGCGATGTTGCCGATGACCGCGTGATCGGCCGGCCCCGGCGTGCCCGAGGGTGTGCCGTTGCCAAGCGTGCAATCGTTCCAGTTGGAGGGGTTGTCCCACTGCCCCGGGCCGTTCTGGTTCCAGGTGCAGGTTTCCTGGGCCCATGCGGGTTGCGCGCCAGCCAGGGCCAACAGGGCGAGCAGCACGATCCACGTCCGCGTGGCGATTCGCGCCGCCTTGGCGAAGGTCGCCGAGCTGTACCGGAATTCCAGCATGCACTTTCCCCTCGATGCGACGACCGCGCCCGCATTGTCACGCCAGCCGCTGCACTATGCCAGCGGGCGGCAGCATGCGGCGTGCTGATTTCCCACAGCCCCAACGCATGAAGGCCGGCGCAAGGGCCGGCCTTCACACATTCTCTGCAATCGACACCAACCGATCAGGTGCCCGGCGGCAACCCCAGCCCCTGGCGCGCTGGCTTCGGCGCCAGTTCGGCGATCCGCGGGTTCTCCCGCATCAGTTCGATCGCATCGGCCAGCACATGCGCGCCCTCGGTCAGCAGGACATCAGGCTTGTCTTCCTTCTCATCCTCGACATCCGCCGCGCCACGCTCACCCGGGTTGAGCCCATCGTCCAGCGCCGCGGCGACCTTGTCGTCGTTCTCGCCGCGCGCCTTGGCGCGTGCCGCGATGCGCGCCTCGTCCGCCTTGCGCTCGGCCTCGCGCTTGGCGTAGTTCAGCGAGATCGACTTGCGATCGCGCGACTCCCGGTACTGCTCGATGTCTTCGAGCAGGAAGGCGAACTCCGGATCCTTGGCGATGCGCGCCTCATGCCGGCTGGTGAGCATCGGCACCAGACGCCCGAAATCGCCGACCGGCGCATAGCTGGCGGCGGCAATCTTGGTCCACGGCAGCGCGTTGTCGTAGGTCGATTCGCCGTAATCGGAGGCATCCAGCGTGACCGGAAAGTCGAGGTCAGGCACCACGCCCTTGTGCTGGGTGGAGCCGCCGTCGACGCGGAAGAACTGCGCCATCGTCAGCTTGAGCTGGCCGAGTTCCGGCGCGCTCTTGTTGGCGATGTAATCGAGGTCGACCAGTTGCTGCACCGTGCCCTTGCCGAAGGTCGGCTCGCCGATGATGATCCCGCGGCCGTAGTCCTGGATCGCCGCGGCGAAGATCTCCGAGGCCGAGGCCGAGGCGCGGTTGACCATCACCGCCAACGGGCCGTCGTAGACCACGCCACGCGCAGTGTCCGCTTCCACCTGGACGCGGCCGCGGCCGTCGCGCACCTGCACCACCGGTCCCTGGTCGATGAACAATCCGGTCAGTTCGGTGGCCTCGGTCAGCGAGCCGCCGCCGTTGTTGCGCAGATCGATCAGGACGCCGTCCATCTTTTCCTGCGCAAGTTCGCCGAGCAGCTTGCGTACATCGCGGGTGGAGCTGCGGTAATCGCTGTCGCCGCGCGCGCGCGCGGCAAAGTCGAGGTAGAAGGCGGGCAACTCGATCACGCCGATCTTGCGCGAATGCTCGCCGCCGGTCTCGATCACGCGCTTTTGCGCCGCCTGCTCTTCCAGCTTGACCTTGTCGCGCACGATCTCGACCATCTGGGTGTTACCACCCACGCTGGACTCGGCCGCCAGCACCTCGAGCTTGACGAGCGTGTCCTTCGGCCCGCGGACCAAATCGACCACGTCCTCCAGGCGCCAGCCGACCACATCGGTGAGCTGGGCATCCTTGGCCTGGCCGACGGCGACGATGCGGTCGCCCGCCTTGACCTTGCCGCCGAGCGCCGCCGGGCCGCCCTCGACCACCGAGCGGATCACCACGAACTCGCCCTCGCGCTGGAGCACCGCGCCGATGCCCTCCAGCGACAGGCGCATCGATATCTGGAAGTTCTCCGAGGCACGCGGGCCGAGGTAGTTGGTGTGCGGCTCGATCGCCATCGCATAGGCGTTCAGGAAGGTCTGGAACACGTCCTGGCGGTCGAGCTGCTCGACCCGCACGAGGTAGTCCTTGTAGCGCTTGTCCAGGGTCTCCGCGATCTTCGCGTCCTCGCGCTTGGCCAGCTTCAGGCGCAGCCAGTCGTTCTTGATGCGCTGGCGCCAGTGCTCGTCGAGTTGCGCGCGGTCGCTCGCCCAGGCGGCGTCCTTGCGGTCGTAGACATAGTCCTCGTCGACGCTGAAATCGAAACCTTTCTCCAGCAGCGAGCGCGAGTAGTCGGTGCGCTCCTTCAGGCGCTGCAGATAAGTGCGATAGATCTCGAACACCGCGTCCAGTTGGCGCCGCTCGATCGCATCGTCCAGGGTGGTCGCGTACTTGCGCTCGAAACCGTCGATATCGGCCTTGAGGAAGAACACCTTCTCGCTGTCGAGCGCTTCGAGGTAGCGCTTCAGGATCTCCTGCGACATCGCATCGTCCAGCGGCTGGCTGGCGTAGTGCAGGCGGGTCAGGTACTTGGAGACCCAGTCGGCAGCCTCGCCCTGCGAGGGCGTCGGCGTCAGGTCCGCCAGGCTGACGGTCTTCGGCTTGGCCACGACCGGACCGCCCAGCAGCAGGGCCAGGGACAGGGCCAATGCGGTTTTCGACCAGCTCATCGATTCTCTCCAGTTGCTCTGGCTGCAAGAGTGCCGCCAGACGCCGGGCGGCACAAGTGACGGAAGTCGCTCCGTCTCACAGATTGGGGACGCGCCGGGGCGCCCGCAAGTTCCATCGTCGCATTCGCGCGGTCAGCTCGTGGTCACGCCGGCCTCGTGCGCCTGGCGGTCGGCGTGGTACGAGGAACGCACCAGCGGGCCGCTGGCCACGTGGCTGAAGCCCAGGCCATCGCCGAACTCGCGCAGCGCCTCGAACTCCTCCGGAGTCCAGTAGCGCACCACCGGGTGATGGTGCGCGGAGGGCTGCAGGTACTGGCCGATGGTCACCATGTCCACGTCGTGGGCGCGCAGGTCGCGCAGCGCCTGGTGCACCTGGTCCAGTTCCTCGCCCAGGCCGAGCATGATGCCGCTCTTGGTCGGCACCTCCGGGTGCTGCGCCTTGAAGCGCTTGAGCAGGGTCAGCGACCAGTCGTAGTCCGCGCCCGGGCGCACCTCGCGGTAACGCTCGCGCACGGTTTCCAGGTTGTGGTTGAAGACATCCGGCGGCGCCGCGGCGAAAGCCTCCAGCGCGCGCTCCATGCGGCCCTTGCCGCGGAAGTCCGGGGTCAGCACCTCGATCACCAGTTCTGGATTGAGCGCGCGCGCCTCGCGGATGCAGTCGACGAAGTGCTGGGCGCCGCCATCGCGCAGGTCGTCGCGGTCCACCGAGGTGATCACGACATACTTCAGGCGCATGTCGCGGATCGCGCGCGCCAGGTTGCCGGGCTCGTTGGCGTCCGGCGGCTTCGGCCGGCCGTGGGCCACGTCGCAGAAGGCGCAGCGTCGGGTGCACACCTCGCCCAGGATCATGAAGGTGGCGGTGCCCTTGCTGAAGCACTCGTGGATGTTCGGGCAGGAGGCTTCCTCGCACACCGTCACCAGCTGGCTGGCGCGCAGCATCGCCTTGAGCTTGTCCACCGAGTTGTTGTTCGGCAGGCGCACGCGGATCCAGCTCGGCTTGCGCAACAGCGGCCGATCGGCGTCGAAGGTGACCGGATTGCGCGCGATCTTGTTCTCGCCGACCTGCTTCTCGCCGACCACCAGGGCCGGAATCGTCTTGCTCACGGGGCTTGCCGACATGCGGATCTCGAAAGGGGTGCCAAGGCTGGCGCGGATCGTACACCCGCGCGGCTGAAGGGTCTGCGCTCAGAAAGTCGCAGGCTGTGGCAGTTCGCTGGCGATCATCGGCGCCGGCTCATGACCGAACAGCCGGGCGAAATGCGCCACATAGCGCTCGGCCAGCGCCGGCAGGGTCGGCGCGGCGGTGAAATCGGCGATCCGCGTGGTCTCCAGCCCCTGGTAGCCGCAGGGATTGATCCGCGTGAACGGCTCCAGGTCCAGATCGTTGTTCAGCGCGATGCCGTGGAAGGTGCAGCCGCGGCGCACGCGGATGCCGATCGCCAGGATCTTGCGCCCGCCGGTGTACAGCCCCGGCGCGCCTGCGCGGCGCTCCACCGCAATGCCGTACTCGGCCAGCAGGTCGATCCCGACCTGCTCCAGCCGGTGAACCAGCTCGCGCACGCCGATCCCGATCCGGCGCAGGTCGATCAGCGGATAGGCCACCAACTGCCCCGGTCCGTGGTAGGTCACCTGCCCGCCGCGGTCCACCTGCACCACCGGAATGTCGCCCGGCGCCAGCACATGCTCGGCCTTGCCCGTCTGCCCCTGGGTGAACACCCGATCATGCTCCAGCAGCCAGATCTGGTCCGTCGTGTCCGCGCCGCGCGCATCCGTGAACGCCTGCATCGCACGCCAGACCGGCTCGTAGGGCTGGCGGCCCAGCCAGCGGGGGGTGAGGGAGTGCGCGGTGGGCATCGAGGCGGGTGTGGGTTGTGGGTTGTGGGTTGTGGGTTGTGGGCGGCAAAGCTCGCGCGCCGAAACTACCGGGAGAGCTTCACCCTTGGTTTTTCACCGGCGGCCGTCGCAAGACATCACGGGCGGAGCCCGCTGTCACAGGCCTGCGGCACGCCGGGCTGTGCTGCCCACAACCCAGAACCCACAACCCACAACCGGCCCGAAGCCACCGTTGGAAACACTCGGAGTCGGGCCCCGACAAGGAGATCAACCCGCCCCCGGCGCCGCATACCGCTCCATCCACTCGATCACCTGCTGGTACCAGAAGATCGAGTTCTGCGGCTTCAGCACCCAGTGGTTTTCGTTGGGATAGTAGATCAGCTTGGTCGGCACGCCGCGCTTTTTCAAGGTCTGGAACAGTTCGATGCCGTGGTTGACCGGCACGCGGAAGTCCTGCTGGCCGTGGATCACCAGCGTGGGGGTCTTGAAGTTGCCGGCGCCGAAGTGCGGCGAGGACTGCTGGAAGATCGACGGGTCTTCCCAGAACTCGGGGAAGCGGCCCTTGTTGAAGCCGTAGTCGCTGGCGATCTGGGTGTACCAGTTGTACACCGCAGCGTGCGCCACCAGCGCCTTGAACGGGTGCTCGCGGCCGAGCAGGATGCTGGCGAGGTAGCCGCCATAGCTGCCGCCGGCGGCGACCATGCGCTCGCCATCGGCCCAGGGCTGCGCCGCCAGCCACTGCGCGGCCTTGATCGTGTCCTCAAAGGGCAGCGCGTCCTGTTTCGGGTTGATCGAGTCGGTGAAGGCCTGGCCGAAGCCGCTCGAACCATGAAAGTTGTGCCAGGCCACCACATAGCCGCGCGCGGCGAACAGCTGCGCGTTCCAGCGCCAGCTGTAGGCATCGGTGATGCCGTTGTGCGGGCCGCCGTGCAGCAGCAGGATCACCGGCCAGCGCTTGGCCGGATCGAAATTGGCCGGGTAATTGACCCACATCTGGATCGGCACGCCGTTCGCGCCGGCGTACTGGACGCTCTCATAGCGGCCGCTGTCGATCGCCGCCAGGCGCTCGCGGTTGCGCGATTCGATTGGCGTCGTGGCGCCCTTCTTCGGGTCGATCCGCACCAGCGTCGGCGGCGCGAGGAAGCTCTCCTGGAGGCCCACCAGCACCGGATTTCGCCCGCGCGAGAGCGCCAGCCCGGTGACATCGCCGGCGCCGGTGACCGGCCGCGGCTCGCCCTTCAGCGGCAGCTCCCAGACGCGGCGGGTGCCGGCGTCATCGATGGATCCGTAAAGCCCGCGGCTGTCCGCGCGCCAGACCAGGCCATCGGCGGAGCGGTCCCAGTCCGGGTGCGCCGCGGCCAGCGTCAGCTTGCCGCGGGTGTCGTGGATCATCAGCCGACGGGTGTCGCCGTAGAAACCGGGGATGGTCTGGCGCGCGAAGGCCAGCAGGCGCCCGTCCGGGCTCCATTGCGGCACATTGTCCGGGCCCGGATTGTCCGCGCTCAGGTTGCGCGCGCTGCCGCTCGCTTCGTCGAGCAGGTAGACGTCGAGGTTCAGCACGTTGTCGGCCGGGTTGCTGTCGGCGATGAAGGCCACCTGCCCGCTCTGCGGATTGATGTCGTAGGAAGCCGCATCGGACAGGCTGCGCGGCAGTTCCAGGGTGCTGCGCGTGGTCAGCGCCTCCGGCTCGCCGCCATCCACGCCAATCCGGTACAGATGCGCCTGACGTTCATCGACCCATTGGTCCCAGGAGGTCACCGGGGTGGATTCCCACACACGCGCGGTCATCTTGGATTCGCTGCGCTGCTTCAGGCGCTCGCCCATCGCGCCCCATTCGATATCCGGCCACACGCGGCTGATGAAGGCAAGGCGGCGCGAGTCGCCGTACCACTTCGGCGCGCTGACGCCGGTCGGCACGCTGGTCAGCCGGCGCGCCTCGCCGCCATCGGTGGGCAGCACATAGAGCTGCGGCGCCTTGTCGTCGTCGCGCTGGGCGACAAAGGCAATCCAGCGTCCGTCCGGACTATACGCAGGCGCGCTCTCCATCGAGGCATGCGTCGTCAGCAGGCGCTGCTGGCTGCCATCGGTGGCGAACAACCAGAGGTCGCTGATGCCCTTGTCTTCCTTGACATCGAAGCGCGTCACCGCGGCAACCGCCGACTTGCCATCCGGCGAGATCGTCGGCGGCGCAATCCGCTCCAGCGCCCACATGGCCTCGGGCGTCAACGGCGCAGCCCAGGCGCCCGCGGCGCTCAGGGCAAGGGTCAGCAGGCAGGCGATGGGACGCAGCATGACAGTCTCCGGCGTGTTCGACGGGCCGACTCTAATCGGGTGCGCGTGAGGATTCGATAGCCGAGAAGCTGGTGTTGGTATGGGTTGTTGGTGTTGGAAGGAGCGCAAACCCGGCCAGCGCGTAGCCCGGTGGTGCGCGCGCAGCGCGTTCCCCGGGTGCTGGCGACAAGCACCCGCTGAGCCGCTGCGCGGCACAACGGGCTACGCGAATCGGCATCATTCGGCACATTCGGTGAGCGCCGGCTCTCGTCGGAGTCCCGCCTTTACCAACACCAACAACCCACACCAACACCCGCTTTCAACGGGCCCGCTGCATCTCGATCCACCTGCGCACGTGCTGGCTGAGGATCGGCAGGGGCACGGAGCCGGTTTCGAGCACGGTGTCGTGGAAAGCGCGCAGGTCGAAGCCGGGGCCGAGGGCGGCTTCGGCTTCGCGGCGGAGTTCGCGGATGCGGATCATGCCGATCATGTAGCTCAGTGCCTGTCCGGGCCAGGAGATGTAACGATCGACTTCGGTGCGGATCTCGTGGGCGCTCAAGGCTGTGTTGGCGAGCATGTAGGCGACCGCCTGTTCGCGGGTCCAGCCCTTGGCGTGGATGCCGGTGTCGACCACCAGGCGGCAGGCGCGCCACATCGCGTAGGTGAGCTGGCCGAAGCGCTCGTAGGGCGTGCGGTAGATGCCCATCTCGATGCCCAACTCCTCCGTGTACAGCGCCCAGCCCTCGCCATAGGCCGAGATGTAGCTGTAGCGGCGGAAGGGCAACTGGCCGCCCTGCTCCATCGCCAGCGCGCCCTGCAGGTGGTGGCCGGGCGCCGCCTCGTGCAGGGTCAGCGCCGGCAGCGTATACAACGGACGGCTCTTCAGGTCATGCGTGTTGACCCAGTACCAGCCGGGTTCCTGCGAGCCTTCGGCCGGCGGCACATAGCGCCCGCCGGTGTAGAAGGGCGCGATCGCATCGGGCACCGCCTGCACCCCGTAGGGCAGCCGCGGCAGCTTGCCGAAGAAGCGCGGCAGTGCGCCATCGGCGCGCTTGGCCACCCATGCGGCCTGCGCCAGCAACTCGTCGGGCGTCTTCGCGTAGAACTGCGGATCGCTGCGCAGGAAGGCGAGGAAGGCGGCGAAATCGCCCTTGAACTTCAACTCATCGATGATCTGCTGCATCGCCTGGCGGATGCGCGCCACCTCAATGAGGCCGATCTGGTGGATCTGCCCGGGGCTCAGGTCCTCGGTGACGTAATCGATGATCTGCTGGCGGTACCACGCACGGCCGTTCGGCAGCTCCTGCGCGGCCAACGACTTGCGCGCGCCGGGCAGGTAGTGCTCGCGCATGAACTTGAGCAGCGTGGCGTGCGCCGGGATCACCGCCTCGCGGATGGCCGCACGCGCTTCCTTGCGCAACTGTTCCGCCAGCGCGGGTGCGATGGACGAAGGCAGGCGCTGCATCGGTTCGTAATAGCTGCTGGCGGTCGGGTCCGTGAGCTTGGCCAGCTCGGCGATCGGCTGGTCGCGCCCTTCGAGGATCACGCGCGGCAGGGTGCGCCCGCTGGCGAGGCCCGCCTGCAGCAGCTCGATATGCTGGGCGAAGTACTCGGGCACGGCGCGCAGCCGGGCGATGTAGCGGCGCGCATCGACGGCGCCGCGCATCGGCTGCACCCGCGGCAGCATGGCCAGGTCGCTCCAGAAGGCCGAGTCCGAGTTCATCGGCATTTCCGGGCTGCCGAGCTCGATGTTGGCAATGAAGCTCTCGATCTGCGCGCGGTAGATCGCGTAGTCGACCTGCGCCGAGCCGTCGAGGTCATCTGGCTTCACGCGATCCAGGTCCTGGAGCACCTTGCGCCAGTGTTCCAGCCGCTGCTGCTGGACCGCGGGGCGCACGTCGCCGAGGCGGTCATCGTAGGTGTGCACGCCCACGCTGGTGGCGAAGAGCGGCATCTGCTGCAGCCGCCATTCCCATTCGTCCTGCCAGATCTCGCGGAACTTCGAACGCGCGTCGGCGGCGAGTGCGCAGGCGGGGAGCAGGCAGCACAGCAGCAGGATGCGGGCGATGACCATGGCAGATCTCCGTCGTAGGGCCCGAGCATAACCGCGGCTTGACGGAGCCCGGGCGCTCGCGCAGGCTCATGAGATGCCGCCCGTCGCGAACTTCCCTGGTCGAATGGCCTGCGCCACCGGAGCGCGCCGATGAATGTCGGCGGCGAAGGCTGGTTCGTGGCCGATGCCGAAGGCAACGCCCGTGGCCCGTATACCCAGGCGCAGTTGCAGGCCGAGCGCGATGCCGGCCGCGTGCGCGACGAGCATCTGGTGTGGACGCTGCGCCTGTCCGAGTGGATCCCGCTGAAGCGCGCATTCGGCGGCCAGACCGCAGCGGAGAAGGCGGCGACGCCCTCGCAGCCACAGCCGGCGTCGGCGCCGGCCAAGCCGCCGACGACGACCAAGACGCCACGGCCGCAGCCCCAGGCCAAAGCGCCGAAGCCGAGAAACCCGCTGCCCGGCACCTCTCCGGCGCGCAGCAGCGACGACTGGCGCGAGTCCGCCGGCAAACCGGCACCGGCCAAGCTGGCCGAGGCGCTGCTGGCTGCCGGCAAGGACCAGGAACAGGCGCGCCAACGCGAGCGGGTCGGCGAGGCCATCCGCCGCTGGCTGGCGCGACAGATCGACACGGTCCTGCTGGGCGGCATCGGCTGGGCCTTGCTGGCGATGCTGGGCTACCGCTTCGGCCTGTGGTCGCTGGGCTATCCCTCGATGGAGCTGGCGCTGGCGCCGATCATCGCGCTGATCGTGCTGGTGCTCGCTGCGCTGCCACTGGAGGCGCTGCTGGTCGGGCTCTTCGGCCGCACGCCCGGTCGCGCGCTGCTGGGACTACGCGTGACCAATGTGCACGGCGCCGCCCCCGGCCTGCGCGCCGGCGCCGAGCGCGCGGCGCGCGTCGCGCTGTACGGCCAGGCGATGCTGGTGTTTCCCTTCGTGATCTTCGCCTACGCCATCGCCGGCGGCAGCCTGGTCAAGAACGGGCGCACCCACTGGGACCAGGCGCTCAGCCTGCTGGTCCGCAGCAGCCCGGTCAACGCCAACCAGTGGTGGACCGCGCTGGTGGTGCTTGCGGTTGCCTGGGCGCTGTTCATCGGCGATGGGTGGATGAAGCTGGCGGCGCAGCTTTGAAGCTCGTGTTGGTATTGGTTGTTGGTGTTGGCGGTGAAGCGGGTGTAGGTGGGGTTGTTGGGGCGGTCGGGCGCGGGGCGGACGCCCGCGGCGCCGGGTCGGCTCTCCGGCACCCTGCCGTCAATCGCGGCACCCGGCTCCTTACAACACCAACAACCCACACCAACAGCCGCTTCAATCCGGTACGACCAACCGCTCCCCCTGCAACCCGATCGCATCGCTGCCCGGCTCGGCGCGCACGCTGCCCAGGTGCTCGGCGCGCAACTGCGGCACGCCTCCATCGGGCGCGTCGCCGCGGCGACGGGTGCGCACCACCTGGCTCGGAGCGGGTGCGGCGGCGCCGTCCAGGTGCGCGATGACCTGGTCGAGCGCCTGGTAGAAGTAGGGCAGCAGCGGGACGAAGCGCGCGGCGTAGGCCGGCTGCATCAGGAAGCCGTCGAAGTGCTGCGCGTGCTCGATTTCCCAGTAGGACACGCGCGTGGCACCGTGGCGCAGGGCCGATTCCACGTACGGCCGCGCGGTGGCGCCGACCGGGATCAGCCCGTCCTCGCGGCCATGGATGATGACCACGGGACGGTCCGGCAGGCGGCCCAGCGCGCGCGCCTCGCGCTCGCCCTGGCGGATGCGCTGGCCCAGTTCGTCAGTGGATTCATAGGCCTTGCGCAGGCACTGGATGCCGGCGAGCGTGGGATCTTCCGGCGCACCGGGCGGACCAACGATCTGGATGTTGGCGCTGGGCGCGATGCCGGACGCCGTGGCGAACCACGTCGCGCGGTCGGCGTCCGTCGCGGCGCGCGGCTGGCCATCCGGTCCGACATGCGCGAAGCGGAAGCCGCAGACCTGCTCGTCTGCCCCGGCACGCGCCGCGGCCTGCACATAAGTCACCGCCACCGCGCGCCACAGGTCGGCGGCGACATTGGTGGCATTGTTGGCCAGTGCCGCCTCAGGGAAGCCGAGCGCGCGGAGCTGCGCATAGGCAGATCGCGCATGCGCCGCGGTATCCGCGCCGTCCACCATGCCCATGTCGACCAGCGCACGGCAGCGCGCCTGGAACTCCGGCAAGCGCATCGCCAGGAACGGCGCCAGCGGTGTGGCGCCCAGCTCCGGCACCAGTTGCGCGCAGGGCGCGAGCAGCGCCGCGCGGGTGGCGTAGTCGATCAGGCTGGATGCGCCCTCGACCGTGATCTGCGGCGCCGCTGCCACCACCGCGTCGATCAGGCCTGCGGTGTCCTGCTCCAGCGCGTGCAGCACCGCACCCCCGCCGTTGGAGATGCTCGCCGCAATCACCCGCGTGTTGTCCGCGGTGAAGCGCCGGCCGGGATAGCGCTGCTCCAGCACCATCAGCGCAAAGCGCGCCGCGGACAGCGTCATCCGCCCCCAATGCGCTTCGGGGTTGTCCTTCGAGTGCGCATGCTTGATTGCGATGCCGCGCACCGGGCCGCTGTCGGCCGGCAGGGCGGCCTCGGCCACGAATCCGGCCACCGCGACCGTGCTGACCACCTCGCCATCGATGCCCAGACCCAGGAAAGCGTCCAGATCGAAGAATCCGGCGCCGGCACCCTTGTCGGTGTAGACCACCGCGCAGCCGTGGTTCAGCGCCCAGGCGCCTGCAGTGGCCAGCGCCCCGTAGATCCCGCGCGAGCCCGAGACCGGCGCCACCACCACGCACGGCCGCGCCGGATCGAAGCTGTCCGGCACCTGCACCATGACCCCGTGCGGCTGCCACAGCCCGACCTCGCCGATCCAGGTCTTCACTTCCACGCCGGGCACCGCGCCCAGCTTGCCGTAGAGCGCCCCGTAGCCACCCGCCGCGGACAGATCGGCGATCCCGCGCCAGTTGTTGTAGTAGGCCAGCTGCCGCCGCCCGGCTGCATCGGCGGCCACCGCGGGCGCCTTGGCGTTCGCCAGTCCCTCGGCGCCCAGTCCGCCCGTCAGCAGGTCCTCGCTGCGCAGCTCCTGCGCCGGCATCTTCGGCGCCGGCGGCGCGGGTCTCTCGCTCATCGTGGCACAACCTCCGAGGGCCAGCAGCAACAACAGGGGCAATCGCATGGATGGTCGACTTCTGGATTGAATGACGGCGATCCTACGCCGCAGCGCGCAGGGCGACGACTGTCCGATGGGGCAGGCGCGCCGCTGGTGCGGGTGGCGGGTCCTTCGCTGGCGCGGCTGCTGATTCCGGACGCCCGTGTTCGATTCCAGCGCCGCATGCGTGCTGCCCGGCCAATGGACTGTGCCGATCCCGCGCGGCGCGACCCTCTCCCGCGGCGGCCTCAGGCCGCGCGGTCGCGCAACGCGCATGCCTGGCACGCAGCATGCATCGCGGACGCGCCAACCTGCCTCTGGGCGCGGAGACCTTCATGCTCGACCTGGACTTGCGGATCGCCTGGCGGCGTCTGACCCTGCGCGGACAGCGCAGTTTCAGCGTCGGCGCACTGGCGACCCTGATGGTGGCGGTGGCAGCACTGGTGGTCATCGCGCAGTTTGCGTACGCCGTGATGTGGGCTCCGCTGCCTTTTCGGGATGCGGACCGGGTCGTCGAAGTCGCCGAACGCAACCAGGCGCGGGACCTGCCGAACTACTCGGTGTCGACGCCGAACTTCCGCTACTGGCAGGCGGCATTGGCAGACCAGGCCGAGTTCGCGGCGATCGAATATGCCAGCTCGATCCTGGCCAGCGACGGCGAACGCGACGCGGCACGCGTGGCGAGCGCCCGCAGCACACACAATCTGTGGCGCGTTCTGGGGCTCGATTTGGTCACCGGGCGCAGTTTCGAGGCGGCCCACGAGCACAGCGGCGCGGCGCAGGTGGCGATCATCAGCGAGCGTCTCTGGCGCCAGCGCTATGCCGCTGATCCTGGCATCGTGGGCGCGATGGTCAGCATCGATGCTGCCCGCTACCAGATCATCGCGATTGCGCCTGGCGATGTCGGCTTCACCGATGACATCGATGTGTGGTTGCCGCTGACGCCCAACGGCAGCAGCGAGAACCGGGGCGACCGACGCCTCAGCGTCTGGGCCCGGCTGCAGCCCGGCGTGCAGCTGCCCGTGCTCAGCCAGGGGTTGCGCACCTTGAGCGCACAGCTCGCGGCCGAGTTTGCGCGCGACAATGCCGGGTGGGATGCCATCGCGGTGCCCGCGCGCCAGGCGATCGTGGGCGCGGATGTGCAGGCGCGACTGCTGCTCCTGCTGGGGGCGGTGCTGCTGTTGCTGCTGCTCAGTTGCGCCAACATCGCCAATCTGCAGATCGCCCGCGCGCTGGCGTTGGCGGGCGACCACGCCTTGCGGCGCACCTTGGGATGCTCGCGCCAGGGCTTGCTGCGCTTGCCGCTGCTGGAGAGCCTGCTGCTGGGTACCTTCGGCGCGCTGGCCGGGCTGCTGCTGGCGCTCGCAGTCACGCGCACCGTGGCTGCCTACGCGCCGGGCGACCTGCCGCGCCTGCACGCGCTGCGCTTCGATCCCGTCGTCGCAGCCGGCGTTGCGTCGCTGTCCATCCTGCTGATGACGCTGGGTGGATTGCTGCCCGGCTGGCTGGCGCTGCGCGCAGGCGACAGCGGCGTGATCGGCCATGGCGCGCGCTCGACGCCGGTCGCCGGGCGCCTGCGCACCGGACTGGTGGTGATCCAGTTTGCGCTGGCCAGCCTGTTGCTCAGCGGCGCCAGCGCGCTCGGCGTGCAGCTCCTGGCCCTGATGCGCACCGACCCGGGCTTCGACAGCACGCACCTGCTGATTGCCCGCATCAGCCTGCCGGAGGTGGTGGACGACGCCAGCCACCAGCAGTCCCTCCTGGCATACGATCGGCTGCTGGATGAGGTCCGTGCCCTGCCCGGCGTGCGCTCCGCCGCGCTCACCAATGAAGTGCCGATGGGTGAGCTGGACACCGGCATGGAGGTGGTCGCCGGGGCGGATCCATCGGCTCTGCGCGACGCGATGCAAGCCTCCTGGCGGATCGTTTCATCCGGCTATCTTGACACGCTCGGGGCCAGGCTGCTGCGCGGACGCGACTTCCAGGGGCAGGGCGAGAATCCGCAGTCCATCCTGCTCAGCGAGGGCCTCGCACGCCGGCTCTGGCCGGACGGCCAGGCGGCGCTGGGACGCAGCGTCACCTTGGGCAACGGGCGTACTCACCAGGTGGTCGGCATCGTCAGCGACATCCGCCAGACCGGGCTCGCCGGGCAGCCCACGCCCACCATGTACCTGCCCACCAGCTGGTATCTGTGGCCGACCATGACGCTGACCGTGCGCAGCGCGGGCGATCCGCGCGCCCTGGTGGCCGCTGTGCGCGCGCGGGCCGTGGCCCTGTTCCCGGAGCGTCCGCTCTTCGATGTCCAGCCCCTGCAGGCGCTGGTCGACGCCGACAGCGCCTCGCCGCGGCAGCAGTTCATCGCGTTGGCGACCTTTGCGCTGGCGAGCCTGCTGCTCGCCGGCATCGGGATCGCCGCCTCGATGAGCTACGCAATCGGACAGCGTCGGCGCGAGCTCGCGGTGCGGATGGCGGTCGGCGCCAGCACGCGCCGCCTGCAGGCAGAGGTGGTGCGCAGCGGCACGGCGCTGGCCGCAGCGGGCGTGCTGCTCGGCAGCGCGATGGCCTTGCTCCTGCTCCAGGTCGCCGGCAGCCAGGTCACCGTGCCTCCCGGGGCCGCGGCCGGCCTGGTCCCGACCCTGCTCGGCGCACTCGCGCTCGGCGCCCTGGCGAGCGCGATCGCAGCACGCCGGATCACGGCCATCGCACCGGCGGGCGCACTGCGCTCGATGTGAGGCGAGGCCCCGGCGGGGCATCGGCCGGGTCATCGGCCAGTTCCCGCCCCACGCAGCGCGCGCGGCGGGAACTGCGCGCGCCCGCACCAGTCCGTGGCTAGTGTGGTGTTCCGTAATTAAGTTGAAGAAATTTCCGATGAATTTTGCGGCGAGGCAAGGCGAGAGGAGGAGTCATAGCAGGGCTATGGCGACGACGAGCAACGCCGCATCGGCGCAAAAGGCGCGGAAATAATTCAAGGTAATTACGGAACACCACACTAGGGTTGCCGATGCCGAGCGCTCCGTCGCGCAACCCACCCACCGCACGTCTCCGTGGCCAGCCGCCGCGGAGCCCCGCGCGTCGCTGTCATCGTCCACGGAGCCTCCCATGCACCTCACTCCCCGCCCCTCGCATCGCCCACGCGGCTTCACGCTGATCGAGATGCTGATCGTCCTGGGCATCATTGCCTTCATCGCCACCCTGGTCGGCGCCGGCGTCATCGGCGGCAACCGCAAAGCCAAACAGCGGGAAGCCGTCGCCGGCCTGCGCCTGGTCGCCAGCGCCGTGGAACGCTTCGAGCTCGACTGCGGCGTGCTACCCGCCAAACTCGAAGACCTGCGCCAGGCTCCCGGCGGCGTCAACGGCTGGAGCGGCCCCTACCTCAACGCCTCGCACACCCGAGATCCCTGGGGCACGCCCTACCAGCTCATCATCCCCGGCAGCGACGGACGGATCTACTCCATCCGCTCCCTCGGCGCCGACCGCGCCGCCGGCGGCCGGGGTGATGGCGCGGACCTGGACAGCAACGACTGAGCGAGCGAAGGTCCTGACCTGAGGGTTGGATTTCCCATTGTCCACTGGGAGATCGAAGGCCCGCGGCGATGCGGAGTATCTGGGTACCTGATTTGTACCAATCCTCATCGCCGATGGACCGGCGATGCGAAAAGCGTTCGGACAAGGTCCGAACCCACAGATGCCGCGAGCTTGCTGTGCGTGGGTTTGGACCTTGTCCAAACGCTGTTGCTCTTGGGGCGCTCCCGCGATGAGGATTGGTACGAATCAGGTCTGGGTATGCAACGACTGGGGTTGTGGCCCCGGCTGGATTCCGCAAGTGCGAATGCGACAGCGCTTGCAAATCGGCTCTGGTGAGAGTCCCGGTCGCCCCGCCGGTGCGCTTATTCGCGCATCGAATATGTCGCAATGCATTGATTTAAAAATGATAAATTCGGAGGGCAAGAGGGCGCGAGGGCACGCAAAGGCGCGCCTTCGCACCAAACCGGCTCTTGCGTGCCCTCGTGCCCTCGTGGCCTCGTGCCCTCCAGTTCGATGCGCGAACAAGCGCACCGGCAGGGTTGACCGGAACTCCCACTGAACCGCACGGCTTGCCCTACCCCCACAACCTGGCCAGCAGTGACCGCAGCGCCAGCGGTTTGATCGGTTTGTGCAGCAGATGGATCTCGTGCTCCACGGCGAGTTGCCGCAGGGTGGGGCCGTGGTCGGCGCTGACGAGGATGGCGGGGCGTTCGCCGAAGCGGGCGCGCAGGCGGGCGCGCAAGTCGAGGCCGGTGTCGCCGCCGTCGAGGTGGTAGTCGAGGATCCAGGCGTCGGCATCGCGTTCGGCCAGCAGGCGTTCGGCGGCGCTGCCGTCGCCGGCGGCGATCACCTCGACGCCCCAGCCGCCAAGCAGGGTGGCGAGTGCCTGGCGGCCGGCGGGTTCGTTGTCGACCACCAGCACGCGGTGGCCGCTGGCGATCGGGCGCGGGGCGGGAACGGCGGCGATGGCAGACAGTGCGGCGGGGGCGGCGACAGGCACGCGCACGCCGATCAGGGTGCCGCGGCCGGGGATGGTGCGCAGGGTGATCGGGTGGCCGAGCAGCCGGGTGATGCGCGCGGCGATCGCGAGGCCCAGGCCCAGGCCCTCGGGCGCAGCCTCGCGGGCGGCAGGCAGGCGCTGGAATTCCTCGAAGATGCGCTCGCGATCCGCCTCGGCGATGCCGGTGCCGGTGTCGCCCACCAGGAATTCGACCGCGCCCAGGCGCCGGCGCAATCCGATCAGCACATGGCCACTGCGGGTGTAGCGCAGCGCGTTGGCGACGAAGTTCTGCAGCACCCGGCGCAGCAGTTGCGGATCGGACAGCAGCCACAGGCGCGAGGGCACCGCGTCCAGTCGCAGTCCGCGCTCGCGCGCCATCACGCCAAACTCGGTGGTCAGGGTGTCGAGCAGTTCCTTCGCGGCGAAGGCGCGCACCCTGGGCGTGAGGCCACCGGCATCCAGGCGCGACAGGTCGAGCAGGCCGGAGAGCAAGGATTCGGTGCTGCCCAGGGCGCTGGCGATGTTCTGCACCACCGGGCGCAGCTGCGGTTCCTGGATCTGCTGCGCCAGTGCGTGGGTGAACAGGTTCGCCGCGTTCAGCGGCTGCAGCAGGTCGTGGCTGATCGCGGCGAGGAAGCGCGTCTTCGCCTGGTTGGCGCGCTCTGCCTCCTCGGTGGCCGCCTGCAGCTCGCGGGTGCGCGATTCGACGCGCGCCTCCAGGGTCTCGTTGGCGGTCTTCAAGTCCGCCTCGGCGCGGCGGAAGGCGCTGATGTCGGTGTAGGTGGTGACGAAGCCGCCGGATGCGATCGGATTGCCGCGGATCTCGATGACGCTGCCGTCCGGCCAGTGGCGCTCGAACACATAGGCCGAGCCCTGGCGCAGGTAGTCCAGGCGCCGCTGCACCAACTCGTCGATGCCACCGCTGCCGAGCAGGCCGCGCTCGGCGTTGAAGCGGAACAGGTCCGCGACCGGCCGGCCGACGCGCAGGAAGCCCGGCGGATAGCCGAGCAGTTCGGCGTAGCGCTGGTTCCACGCGACCAGCCGCAGCGCGCCGTCGATCACCGCGATGCCCTGGCTCAAATTGGCCAGCGCGGTGTCGAGGATGGCGTGGCTGAAGGACACCGCCTCGCGTGCCTCGCCGACCACCTGGGTCATCGCCTGCAGCTCGCCGCGCGCGCCGCGCCGGGCGGCGTCCAGCAGCAGCCGCGCGGAGGCCGCGCCGACCAGCGCCGACAGTTCATGCTCGACGGCGGTCAGCGCGCCGTCGTCGGCGCCGGCGGTTTCGTCGTCATCGCGCAGCGGGCCGATCAGCGCGTCGACGCGCTCGCGATCGAGCAGGCGCGAGGCCACTTCGCGCAGTTCGGCGCGGGTCAGCGGGCGCTCGCTGCCGGCCACCGGCGCGCGCTGGCTGTCGGTGCGCGACACCCACACCAGCGCCAGCAGATTGCAGGACAGGCTCCACAGCACGCCGTGACTCAGCGCATCCAGCCCGCCGAGGCCGAACAGCCCGTGCGGCGCGAGGAAGCCGATGCCGAACGGCCCCTGCGCCAGCCAGTCGGGATTGCCCAGGCCATGCGCCAGCACCGGCAGCAGCAGGGTGTAGGCCCACATCGCCGAACCGGCGGCCAGGCCGGCGAGCACGCCGCGGCGGCTGGCGCCCGGCCAGTACAGCGCGGCGAGCACCGCCGGCGCCAGTTGCGCCAGCGCGGCGAAGGCGATCGCGCCGACATCCGCCAGCGCCTCGCTGGCGCCGATCAGCCGCGAATACAGGTAGGCCGCGCCGAGCACTGCGACGATCACCCCGCGGCGTTGCCAGAGCACGCGCAGGCGCAGGTCGCCGCCCGCGCGCGGCAGCAACAGCGGCCCCAGCCAGTGGTTGCCGACCATGATGCCCAGCGTCAGCGTGGCCATCACCACCATGCCGGTGGCGGCGCTGATGCCGCCGAGGAAGGCGAGGATCGCCAATGGCTCGGCGCCCGATTGCAGCGGCAGCCCGAGCACGTAGAGATCGCTTGGCACCCGACTGCCGGCCAGCTGCAACTGGCCGGCCCAGGCCAGCGGCAGCAGGAACACGCTGATCAGCAGCAGGTACGCCGGGAAACGCCAGCGCGCGCCCACCACGTGTTGCGGATCGCGGCATTCCACCACCGCCAGGTGGAACTGGTGCGGCAGCGAGAACATCGCAAGCGCCCCGAGCAGCACGAGTGTGAGGAAATTGCTGCCGGGCGGCGTTGCTGGCGGCAACTGGCGCGCGGTGGCCGCCAGATCGCCGAAGCCGTCGTACAGCCCGAACACCACGTAGCCGCCGACTGCCAGCAAGGCCAGCAGCTTGATCAGCGACTCGAAGGCCATCGCCAGCACCACGCCGTGCGCGCTGGCACTGGTCCGCCGGGTGCCGAACAGCATCGCGAAGGCGGCCATCAGCAGCGCCGCCAGCGCGGAACTGTCCAGGCCCGTGCGCGAGGCGTCCGCGAACAACCCGCTGGCAAGCAGGTCGAAGCTCTGCGCCACCGCCTTCAGCTGCAGCGCGATGTAGGGCACCAGCCCCAGCAGTGCGATGCCGGTGGCCAGCGCGCCGATGCCCGCACTCTTGCCGAAGCGCGAAGCGAGCAGATCGGCAATCGAGGTGCTGTTGCGCCTGCGCGCCTCCTGCACCAGTCGCACCAGCAGCGGCCACGCCAGCAGGTACAGCAGGATGGTGCCGACAAAGGTGGGCGGCACCCACCAGCCATGCCGCAACGCCTGCGTCACCGTGCCATAGAAGGTCCACGAGGTGCAGTAGACCGCCAGCGACAGCGCGTACACCCAACTCCAGTGTCGCGCAAACGCCTGCGGCCGGCGCTCACCCAGCAGCGCCGCGGCGAACAGCAGCCCGACCCAGAGGGCGGCGCCGAGCGTCAGCAGGGTGCTGGGGGACATTGCAGGGACTGTCGCACTGGCATGCGTCGAGGCGAGCACGAGCTGCGTCCAGGCACATGGCTCAAGGCGCAGAAGCGGGGAAAGGGGCAGGGGGCAAGGGGGCTACTGTGGTTCATGGGTATGGCTTGAGGTGGGTTGCGGTCAATCTCGGGGGCCAAGTCATTCAGGCCATCGGCCCGGGTCAAAGCATGGCATTCGCGACATGGCATTCCCCCGCCCCCTGACCCCTGCCCCGCTTCACACAGGCCTGCAGTTGCCCATGACAATCCAGCCCACCTCAAAGCGCGGCACGCACGCGAGGACTTCCCCCTGCCCCCTGACCCCTGCCCCGCTTCTCCAGAGGCTCAAACCCGCCTCACCACACACCAAGTCAAACCGCCTCAACCTGCCGCGCCGGATCGGTCAGTTCCAGCTGGCGCAGGAACACGCCGGCCTGGGTGCGGTTGCGCGCGCCGAGTTTTTCGAAAATGGCTTGCAGGTGCGCCTTGACCGTGCGCTCCTGGATGCCGAGCGCATCGGCGATCTGCTTGTTGAGCTTGCCCTGGGCGACCAGTTCCAGCACGCGGTACTGCTGCGGCGTGAGCGAGCCCAGGCGGCGCGACAGGTCCTTGTCGGCACGCGAATCGACCGCGCGGATCTGCGCGGCCGGCGGCACCCAGGTCTGGCAGGCGAACACCGCCTGCAGCGCGGCACCGATCTCTTCGGGGGCGGCGCTCTTGGGGATGAAGGCCTGCGCGCCGAAGTCGATCGCGCGGGCGATCACCGCCGGATCGTCGTTGGCCGAGACCATCGCCACCGCCACCGCCGGATGTCGGCAGCGCACCGAGGCCAGTCCAGCCAGGCCATGGCTGCCCGGCATGTGCAGATCGAGCAGGACCAGGTCGGTGTCGGGATTGGCTTCCAGCCAGGCGTGCACCGCGTCCAGCGAGGCTGCCTCGACCAGGTTCGCTCCCGGCACCAGCTCCCGCAGCGCCTGCGTCAGCGCCGCCCGGAACAGCGGGTGGTCATCGGCGATCAGGATGCGGGTCATGGGGGTGTCCATGGCGGTAGGGTACACCGCGGTGTGGGGTAAGCAGGAGCGGGGCTGGGGACTAGAGGTTGGGGCGAGTGCGCGGTCGACCTGAGTCGGCTGCCACATTGCGCATGCGCGTGGCTGCTGGCTGCAAACGCCTGCCGCGCACACGCCCCAGCCCCCAATCCCCAGCCCCGCTTCAATACCCGCTCCCAAAGCACCAACCCCGCACTGGGCGGGGCTGGTGGGAGTGCCTCAGAACTCGTAGGAGGCGGTCAGCGACACCGTGCGCGGCGGACCGTAGAAGCCGGTGAGGATGCCAAGTGCGGCGATGTTGTAACCGGTGGTGCGGTATTCCTCGTCGGCCAGGTTGCTGCCCTCCAGCGCCACCTTCCAGGCATCGTCGATCTGCCAGATCACGCTGGCGTTCCACAGCCCGTAGCCATCCTGGGCGATGGCTTCGGAGAGATCGGTGGTGGGGTAGACCTTGTCCTGGTAGCTGTAGCCCACGCGGCTGCGGATCTCGCCGCCGGAGGCGAGCGGGTAGATGTGCTGCAGCGACAGCGCGCCGGAGAACTCCGGCGCATTGGTGAACTTCTGCACGCCCGACACATCCACGCCGCCGCTGATGTACTCGTCGTACTTGGCGTCGAGCCAGCCGATGTTGCCCTGCAGCACCCAGTTGTCGCTGATCTGGCCGAACAGTTCCAGCTCGATACCCTGCACCGTCGCCGCGCCGGCGTTGGTGAAGTCACCAAAGAAGGCCGGCGGGTTGCTGTTCGGGATGGTGGTGAAGATCGAGAGCTGGATGTCCTTGTAATCGCTGTAGAAATAGGCAGCGTTGAGGTACCAGCTCTGGTCCGCGAAGGCGACCTTGGCGCCGAGCTCATAGGTGGTCACGGACTCGTCGTCGAAGGGACGGCCCGAAGCCGGCACCGCCGAGATGTTGGCACGAATGTTGAAGCCACCGCTCTTGAAGCCGCGCGAAGCCAGGCCGTAGAGCAGCACGTCGTCGGTGGCCTGGTAGTCGAGCGAGATCTTCGGCGAGAAATTGTCGAACTTCACCGAATCGTTCAGGTCCGAAACCGTCGCCAGCGGGGTGCTGAAGGTGGCATCGCGGAAGGTCTGGTTGAAGATGTCGACGGTCTTCTCTTCGCTGGTCCAGCGGCCGCCCAGGGTCAGCGACCACTGGTCGTCGAAGCGGTAGGTGCCCTCGCCGTAGAAGGCGATCGCGTCGGTGTCGACCTGGCCGTTGGTGTTGCCGAAGGACAGGTTGAAGAAGTTGTTGAGGACCGTGCCGCCGGCTTCGCCCTGGAACCAGTACAGGCCCGCGACGCCGGTGAAATTGCCGCCGCCATCGTAGTTGAGCTGGATTTCCTGGCTCTGCTGCTCGTCCGAGTAGAAGGCTTTCACGTCCGCGAGGGTGTTCGCCAGCGTGTCGAAATCGATATTGGTCTCGGTGTCGGACTCGCGCAGCGCGGTGATCGACTTCAGCGACCAGTCGTCGTTGAGCTTGAAGTCCAGCGTCAGGCTGTAGCCGTCCATCACCGTGTCGTTGACGTTCGGCATGCCGTTGCGCACGTCGTAGCGGTCATCCAGCGGCAGCACGGTTGGCGCGAAGCGATTGACGCCGAGCATCTGCGCGCCACGCACCGCGGAGGCGTCGTCGATGTGGTCGGCCGTGAACTTGAGCGACCAGTCCGGGCTGCCGATGTAGCCCAGGGTGAAGCGGCCGGCGACGATTTCCTTGTCCGACACATCCTGCCCGGTGCGCAGGTTCTCCCCAAAGCCGTCGCGCGTCAGGTTGGCGCCGGCAAAGCGCGCCACCCAGCCGGTGTCGCTCAGCGGCACGTTGAAGCCCGCCTTGATGTCCTGCTGGTTGTAATTGCCCGCGGTAACGCTGACGCGCCCGCCGAAATCCTGGTCGAGCGGGCGCGAGACGTACTTGATCGCGCCGCCGATGGTGTTCTTGCCGTACAGCGTGCCCTGCGGGCCGCGCAGCACTTCGATGCGCTCGACATCGAAGACATCCAGCAGCGCACCCTGCGGACGCGCGATGTAGACGTCGTCGAGATAGATGCCGACGCCCGGATCCACGCCCCACAGCGGATCGGACTGGCCGACAGCGCGAATGTAGGCGGTGATGGTCGACGAGGAACCGCGGGCGGCGTAGACCGTCAGGTTGGGCACCTGCGCGTCCAGGTCCGAGAGGTCCTCGACATTGAAGTCCTCGAGCTTCTGCTCGCTGAACGCAGTCACCGCGATCGGCACTTCCTGCAGCGTCTCCTCACGCTTGCGCGCGGTGACCGTGATGGTGCCGAGCTGGGCGGCTTCGGACTTCTCCGCCTCGTCGGCGGCAGCCTCATCCTGCGCCCACACGGCGGCGGGCAGGGCGGCGAGCGCCGCAGTGAGCGCGAACGCGAGGCGATTGGGCTTGAGCGACATGGTGGCGGACCTCCCCTGGAAGACGATGCAGCGAAGCCTAGGCGCGCGGGGCATGGGGGGACAGTTGTCCATTGGTACAGAGGAGCGGGTTGTGGGTTTTGAGTTCTGGGTTGTGGGCAGCAGAAGCCGGCGATCCGTGGGTCTGCGGATTTCATGCAGCTTCCCCGGCGCGGGTTGCTGCCGTGGGCTCGGGCAGGCGGCTTTGCTGCCCACAACCCACAACCCAGAACCCACAACCGGCGATCATGTCAGGGCACTCGCGTAACCAAACCTGGCCCCGCCTCGTCCAACCCCACATGCCCCCCGATTCGGACTCATCGCTGGTTGACCGTGCGCGTTCCGGCGAGGTGCGGGCGTTCCAGTGCCTGTTCGAGCGCCACGCGCGGGCGGCGTATGCGGTTTGCCAGCGCCTGCTGGGGGATCCTGCGCTGGCCGAGGATGCGGTGCAGGAAGCATTCCTCAAGGCGCACCGGCGGCTCGACCAGTACGACGGGCGCGCGGCTTTCGGCACCTGGATGCACCGGATCGCAGCGAACACCGCCATCGAGTTCCTGCGCCGGCGGCCGCAGCAGGAGGTGGCGGATGCGGACGAGGCGCTGGAGGCAAGCGAAGACCCAGGCGCCGATCCGATGGCGGCGATGAGCCAGGCGCAGTTGGTGCGCGGGGTTGGCGAGGCGCTGGGCCAGCTGACACCACTCGAGCGCAGCGTGTTCGTGCTGCGCCATCTGGAGCAGCGCAGCCTGGACGAGATCGCCCGCACGCTGTCGTCCAACGCAAATGCCTGCAAGCAGGCGATATTTCGCGCGGTGCGCAAGTTGCGCGCGCACCTCGCCCATTTCGAGGGGGCCACGCCATGAACCCGACGATGATCCAGCCGGGCGACGACGAGCTGGTGATGTTTCATTTCGGTGAAGACCTGGGGCCGGAACGGATGGCGGCGATCGCCGAGGCCCTGGCGCGCGATCCGCGCTGCGCGGCGCGCTACGCGGAGCTGCGCCGGTTGCTGGCGGCCTCGGCCAGCGCGCTCGACGCCAGCGAGCCGGCGCCGGGCTTCGAGCGGCGCGTGTGGCAGCAACTCGCGCCCCGGCTGCAGGCGCGGCGGCCGGCGCCCACTCGCCCGTCCTGGTTCGATTGGCTGCTGCCCGGGCTGGCGCTCGCTGTCAGCCTCGGCATGGGCATCGTGATCGGGCGGTACTGGCAGCCGACGCCGCTCGCCCCCGCTGCCGCGCCGCTGGCGCTGAGCGATGACGCCGGCGAGCGCGTGCTGGCGGCGCACCTCTCGCGCCACCTGGGCCAGACCGAGCGCCTGCTGCGGGTGGCCGAGAACGGCGGCGCAGCCGGGTCCGGCGAGCTGGCCAGTGCACTGATCGAAAGCAACCGGCTGTACGCGGTGGCGGCCGAACGCGCCGGCAAGCCCGCGCTGGCGCAGTTCCTGCTGGAACTCGAACCGGTGCTGCGCGAGCTGGCCAATGGCGACGGCGATGCGGCGCTCGGCGGCGCCGGCCTGGCGCAGGAACAGATCCGCTCGCGCGATCTGCTGTTCCGCCTGCGCGCGCTGGAGTCGCTGCAGTCCGCGCCCGTGCAGACACTCTGAGAGGCCCTGATGATCTCCCGAATTCCGACCTGGATCGCCGCCCTGCTGCTGTGCGCCGCCAACGCCGCCGCGATGCCCGGCGCCGACTTGCCGAGCGCGAATGCGCAGGCGCGCGAGCTGTATCGCGCGGGTCACGCCGCGCTCGATCGCCAGGACTGGCTGGCCGCGGTGCAGCAGTTCCGCACGCTGGACGCGGAACTCGCGCGCACGCGAACCGCCGGCCGCGACGCGGCGCTGTACTGGCAGGCCTATGCGCTGGACCGCTCCGGCGACCACGCCGGCGCCAGCGGCCTCGGCCAGAAGCTGCTGGCCGAGTTCCCCGACAGCCCCTGGGCCGACGATGCCGCCGAACTGCTGAATGCCAGTGCCGGCGCGGGCGACGAGAGCGATCGCATCATGGCCCTCGATGCGCTGATGCTGAGCGCGCCGGAGCAAGCCACGCCGATCCTGGTCGGCGTGCTCGACGGCAACCACAGCGAGCGGATCAAGAAGCGCGCGCTGTTCGTGCTGGTGCAGATCGCCCCGGCCGCGGCGGGCGAGGCGATCGGCCGCATCCTCGCCGGGAAGGGCTCGGCGGCACTCAAGCGCGAGGCGATCCAGACCCTGGCGCTGGCCGGCGATCCGAGCGCAGGCAAGCGCCTGGCCGACTATTACCGCAGCGAGCAGGATCCGGCGCTCAAGCGCGCGGTGATCGACGCCGGGCTCGTCGGCGGGCGCACCGACCTGGTGCTGGAAGTGGCCCGCAGCGAGTCCGACGCCGAGCTGCAAAGCCACGCGATCCGCGTCCTCGGCGCGATGGGCCAGGCGGCGCGAGTGGCCGAGCTGCTGCCGCAACTGACCGACATCGATGCCCAGCGCAGCGCGGTGGATGCGCTTGCGATCGCCGGCGAAGTCGCCGCGCTGGCCGGCGTGGTCCGCGGCAAGGCTGCGCTGCCGCTGCGCCTGCACGCCGTGCGCGCGCTCAGCATCGCCGGCAGCGATGAGCGCGTGACCACGTTGATCGCGCTGTACCAGGAACAACCGCAGCCCGAAATCCGCCGCGCCTTGCTGCACGCGCTCAGCGCCAGCGGCGACGAGGCCGCGCTGAATGCCATCGGCGAGACCTTGCGGTAGCACCGGGCCGGTTAAACGCCGAGAAGCGGGGCTGGGGACTGGGGGCTGAGGCGTGTGCGCGAGAGCGTCGGACGTCAGCTGCCCTGCGCATGCGCAAGACAGCAGGCCGATCAGGTCGACCGCGCACACGCCCCAGCCCCCAGCCCCCAGTCCCCAGCCCCGCTTCTCGGCGTAAACCGTCTCGTCCCTGCCGACCCGCTCATGCCATCATCCGGACAATGAGCGCCCATCATGTCCCCGAGATTCCGGGTTACCGCGTCCTGCGTCAGCTGGGGCGCGGCGGCATGGCGTCGGTTTACCTCGCGATGCAGGAATCGGTGGAGCGCGAGGTAGCGCTGAAGATCATGGCGCCGCAGCTGTCGGCGGACCCGACCTTCGGCGAGCGATTCCTGCGCGAGGCGCGGATCGCGGCCAAGCTGCACCACCGGCATGTCGTCAGCATCTACGATGTGGGCGTGCACAACGGCTTCCATTACTGCACGATGGAATACCTGCCGGGTGGCACGGTGATGCGCAAGGGCTCGCCGCCGCTGGCGCTGAAGCCCGCGCTGCGCTGCATCCGCGAGATCGCGCAGGCACTGAACTACGCGCATTCCAAGGGCTTCGTCCACCGCGACGTCAAGCCGGACAACATCCTGCTGCGCGAAGACGGCTCCTGCGTGCTGGGCGATTTCGGCATCGCGCGCGCTGCCGAGTCCGGCACCATGATGACCAAGACCGGCTCGGTGGTCGGCACGCCGCACTACATGAGCCCGGAGCAGTTGCGCGGGCGCGCGATCGACGGTCGCGCCGACCTCTACAGCCTGGGCGTGGTGTTCTTCCAGCTGGTGACCGGCAAGGTGCCCTACGAGGCGAGCGACTCGCTGGCGGTAGGCATCATGCACATGACCGCGCCGCTGCCGCAGTTGCCGCGCGACTACCGCTTGCTGCAGCCGATCCTGGACAAGATGCTGGCCAAGGAACCGGCCGACCGCTACCAGACCGGCGCCGAGATCGAGGCGGCTATCGCCGAGGCCGAGAAGGCGATCGCCAGCGGGCGGACGGAGCCGCTGACCCAACCCCTCCCTGCCCGCCCCGTGGCTGCCGAACGCCCACAGCGCTCCGGCTACGACACCCAAGGCTCGCTGCGGACCGAGCCGCAGATCGGGCACATGGAGCGCTTCGAGGAAGCGGGACTGCGCGCGGAACCGCGCCACCAGACCCAGTTCTCGCGCGCGCACCAGTCGCGGCCTGCACGCACCGGGCTGTGGTGGGTGCTTGGCGCCGCGCTGGTGCTGTCGGGCCTGGCCTGGTGGCAACGCCCGCTGATCAGCGCACAGCTGATCGCCTGGCTCACGCCCGCCGCCAATCCGGGGCTGGATGCCGCCGACCGCGCGCTCGCCGAGGGCCGCTTGTTCACGGACGGTGGCGATGACGCCGTTTCGCTCTTCCTGGCCGCGCTGCTGGTGGACGGCGACGACCAGCGCGCGCGCGCCGGACTCGACTCCACCCTCGATCGCCTGCACCCGGAGCTCAAGGCCAATCCGGACGCGGAACGCATCGCGGCGCTCACCCGCAAGCTCACCGGCGCGCCGGGCTACGCCACCCGGATCGAGCGTTTCCGCGAATTGCTGCCCTCCGCCAGCGGGAGCAATCCGCCCGCGCAAGCCGATACCTCCGACCTGGCCCTCGCGCAGCGCGCCGAGTCCGAAGGGCGCCTGGGCGGCGCCGACGGCGCCCTCGCGCGCTTCGCCGCCGCCTACGCCGCCCAGCCCGGCAACGAGGCCGCACGCCAGGGTGTCGAGCGCGTCGCGGCAGCGGTAGTGGGCCAGGCACGTTCGCAACTGGCCGCCGGCAACCTGGCCGCGGCCGAGCAGTTGCAACGCGAACTGGCGGTGGTACCCGCCGCGGCTGGCCTTGCCACCAAGCTGGCTGCCGAGATCGCCGCGCGGCGAGTCCCGGACACCAGCGCCCGTCTCGCCGAGATCCTGGTGCAGGCGGAGCGACTCGCCCGCGCCGGCAAGTTGGTCGACCCGCGCAATGGCAGCGCCGCCGACCGCTATCGCGAGGCACTGGCCCTGGCCCCGGACGATGCGGCCGCTCGTCAGGGCCTGGCCCGCGCCGCGGCGAGCGCGCTCAGCCAGATCGATGCGGCGATCGAGGGCAAGGACTTCAAGCGCGCCCAGGATCTGCGCAAGCGGATCCAGGAACTGGCGCCACGCACACCGGGGCTGACCGAGCTCAAGGAGCGCATCGAGGACGCCGAAGCGGCCGCGAAAGCCGCCAGCCCCGAGCGGGTGGCCGCCCACGACAAACTGGTGCGCGAGGGCGAACTGGCGTTGTCCAGTGGACAGCTGATGGAGCCCACCGGCGACTCCGCCTACGACAAGTTCCGCCAGGCGCTGGCCCTCAATCCGCGCAGTGAGAGCGCACGCGCGGGCATGCGGGCCCTCGCGCAGGCGCTCAAGCTGGAAATCGAGGAGAGCATCACGGCGGGCCGCGCGACCCGCGCGGACGGCGGGATTGCCGCGCTGGAAACCGTCGATCCGCGCTTCGACACCGGCGCACTGAAGACCCGCGTCGCCCACGTCTATGCCGAGAACGGCCTGCGCTCCCTGCAGGGCGGCTCGGTGGAGCAGGCGCGCGAGGACCTGGCCGGCGCCGAGCGCCTCGACCCAGCCGAGGCCAGCGTCATCCGCTTGCGCGAGGCGCTGGTCGGTCGCTGAGCTCCAACTTGCCGCCGACTCCTGAGACTCGCCTTCCGCATTGCGACGTAAGTAGGCGCCGCCGCAGAGGGATTTTCGCTTATCCACAAAGCCTGTGGATAACTCTGTGGATCGACTCTGGGCGAAAGCCCGCAGGGCGCGCCACGACGCCATTGCAAGCCCCCCGGCGAGAGTCTGATCGCTCCGCGCGATCAATTTGAAATCAATACCTTACGAACTCCAGGTCGCTCGGGCGTGCGGGCCTCGGCAAGCCCGGTGGACGCCCCCCGGGGTTGTGCAAAACCTGCGGCCGGGCGTGGCCGCGGGCGCGCCAGCCAGACCGGTTTGTCAAGCCCTCCGGGCGGGATTTATTTCGCAAATTTCTTGCGGATAGCTTAGCGCACATTCCTCAATACCTCCTTAGCAGTGGGTGCTAAGTCATTGCTGCCACAGCATCCACGGCGCTTATCCACACAGCCTGTGGATAACTTTGTGGATGAAGCCGTGGACAGGCCACGAAAAGCCCGCCACGACGCGCTCGCGCGCCCCCTGGCGAGTCTCTCGCCAGTTTGAACATTTGCTTTTTAATCAATGACTTGATCGATTCATGCGGCAACAGCTTGACAATCCTGAAACAAATCCGACCCACATCCCCGATCTGTGCAAAACAACTGCGGGACAGGGACTGCGAAAGCACGAATGCGACACAGTCGCCGCGGCGCACGCCGACCAACCATCGCACGCGAATGCCGCGCGCCGCTGTCAACCGAAGACGCGGCGCTGCGTTGTCAGGCAGGTGAAAGCAAGCACCGGATAGCCGATGATCGTGCTCGACCGTATCGACGCCAGGGTCATGACCGCAGAGAACGACGCCGCGACCGCCCTGCGGGGGCGCCTCGACCGTTTCCTGCGCACGGTCGAACGGCGTGCGCTGCGGATGGCACAACTGGCGGTGGGCGACCTCGACGACGCCCTCGAGCTGGTGCAGGACAGCATGCTCGGCTTCGTCCGGAGCTACGCCGCCAAGCCGGAGGCGGAGTGGCCACCGTTGTACTGGCGCGTGCTCGACAGCCGCATCCAGGACCACCATCGGCGCCAGACGGTGCGGCGGCGCTGGCGCGTGTTCCTGCGTACCGATGCCGAAGGTGAGGATGCCGGCGACCAGCTGGCGGAGGTTGCCGATCCGGTGACTGCCGGCCCGCTGGACCACAGCGCCGGGGGCGAGGCAGCGAAGGCGATCGACGCGGCGCTGCGTGCACTGCCGGACCGCCAGCGCCAGGCCTTCCTGCTGCGCGTCTGGGAGGGCTTCGATGTTGCCGCCACGGCCGGCGTCATGGGATGTTCGGAAGGCAGCGTCAAGACGCACTTGTTCCGCGCGATGGACGCATTGAAGAAGCGCCTGGAGGGTCACCGATGAGCCAGGAAACGGACCCGCGCTGGCTGCAGGCCGTGCGCGAAAAACTCGACGCGGAGACCGCAGGGTACGACTCGGCCACGCTGTCGCGCCTGAACCGCGCGCGCCAGGCGGCACTCGATGCCGGGCTGCGCCCGCGGCGGCGCCCCTGGTGGCACTGGTCGCTGGTCGCGGCGGCCAGCAGCGCTGCGGTGGTCCTGGCGCTCGCGCTGACCCTGCGCACGCCGGAGATCGCTGCGCCGGTGGCGCCCGTGGCGCTGGAACAGCCGGAAGTCGACGACCTCGAACTGCTGGTCGCCGGCGAGGACCTGGAACTGATCGAGAACCTGGAGTTCTACGCGTGGCTGGAACAGCAGTCCTTGGATGGCTGATGCTGGCCGCGAGCAGCGGCGAGCCCGCCCAGCCGGCCGAGCCGCCGCCGAGCGCGGAGCTGCTGCTGTACCTGGGAGAGTTCGAGGACGCCCAGGGCGATTTCGTGGACCCGATGGCGCTCGAGGCGCTGCCGGAACAGCCGGAAGTCGGCGAGGGCGCCGAACCCGGCGTGTTGGACGAACGAGAGAAACGCGATGAGACTGCATCCCGGCCCGAGTGAACCGCGCAGGTGCGCCAGCCAGGCGCTGCGCGCGGCGATCGGCATCCTGCTGCTGGCGCTGGCGTGCGTTCTCCATGCGCAGGAGGGCGCGGTCGTGTGGAGCGACCTGGGCAAGGAGGAGCAGCGCATGCTCGCGCCACATGCCGACACCTGGGAAAAGCTCGATGGAGAGACCCAGCAGCGCTTGCTGCGCGGCGCGCGCCGCTGGCTGGCGCTGACTCCGGAGCAGCGCACCGCGGCGACCGCGCGCTTCGCCGAATGGCAGAGCCTGCCGCCCGAGCGCCGTGAGGAGATCCGCGACCGCTACCGCAACTTCCGCGACCTGCCGCCGGAACGCCAGCGCCAGCTCAAGCAGCAGTTCGACCGTTTCCGTTACCTGCCGCCGGAGCAGCGCGAAGATCTCAAGCGCCGCTTCCAGAGCATGTCGCCGCAGGAGCGCCGCGGCTTCCTCGAAGGCCTGCGCGCCACCGAACGCGCCGAGCGCGCGCGCCAGTTCTGGCAGAACATCCCGCCGGAGGATCGCGAGGCGACCCGCGCGATGATCGAGGCCTTTACCCCGGCCGAGCGCCAGCAGGTGCGCCAGCGGATGCAGGCGCTGTCGCCCACGGAACGCCACGCGCTGCACCGCAAGCTGCTCGGCATGAGCGTGGCAGAACGCCGCGCCTGGCTGGCGGAGTGATCAACGCGGGCGGATAGCCCGCGGGCGGACCGCTGGAAAACTGAACGGCCGGCGCGCAAACGCGCAGTTGCCCGCAACTTGCGAGCATTTGGCTTGTTCGGTCAAGCCCGGCCTTGTTAGATTGCGCGGTCTTCATCCATGGATCGCCCGCGCGCCCGACTGCCAGGGCCGACGCGCCCCCGACTTTCACGACGGCTGCCCGCTTGGGTCGGCGACCCCGAGCGTCCCGTCTGGACCCGTATCCCATGTTCGGTTTCAAGCAACTTCGCGGTCTGTTCTCGACCGATCTGTCCATCGACCTCGGCACCGCGAACACCCTGGTCTACGTGCGCGGCCAGGGCATCGTGCTCAACGAACCCTCGGTGGTGTCGATCCGCCAGGACCGCGGCCCCGGTGGTCCGCGCTCGGTCGCGGCGGTGGGCGCCGAGGCCAAGCGCATGCTCGGCCGCACGCCCGGCAACATCATGACCGTGCGCCCGCTGAAGGATGGCGTGATCGCCGACTTCACGATGACCGAGGCGATGCTGCAGCACTTCATCCGCAAGGTGCACCCCAACCGCCTGTTCCGCCCCAGCCCGCGCGTGCTGGTCTGCGTGCCCTGCGGCTCCACCCAGGTCGAGCGCCGCGCGATCCGCGACTCGGCCGAGGCGGCTGGCGCGCGCGACGTGTTCCTGATCGAGGAACCGATGGCCGCGGCGATCGGCGCCGGTATCCCGATCCACGAAGCGCGCGGCGCGATGGTGATCGACATCGGCGGCGGCACCTCCGAGGTGGCGGTGATCTCGCTCAACGGCATCGTCTACAGCAACTCCGCGCGCATCGGCGGCGACAAGTTCGACGAGTCGATCATCAACTATGTGCGCCGCAACCACGGCACCCTGATCGGCGAGGCCACCGCCGAGCGGATCAAGATCGAGGTCGGCTGCGCCTATCCGTCGAGCGAGGTGCGTGAACTCGAAGTCTCCGGCCGCAACCTCGCCGAGGGCGTGCCGCGCAACATCACGATCAACTCGAACGAGATGCTCGAAGCGCTCCACGAGCCGCTCAGCGGCATCTGCAGCGCGGTCAAGATCGCGCTCGAACAGACTCCGCCGGAATTGTGCTCGGACGTCGCCGAGCGCGGCATCGTGCTCACCGGCGGCGGCGCCCTGCTGCGCGACATCGACAAGCTGATCAGCGAAGTCACCGGCCTGCACGTACACATCGCCGACGACCCGCTGACCTGCGTCGCCCGCGGCGGCGGCCGCGCGCTGGAACTGATCGACGAGCACGGGCCGGATCTGTTCGCGAACGACTGAGCGCTGCTGTTGGACTTCACGCCGAAGAGCGTGGGTCCGCAAAGGACGCAAAGGACGCAAAGAGAGCGATTCGATCATGCCGGGCTTGCTCACCGCCGCTGAATCGGTTCGCGCGCCGCGATTGTCACCGGCCAAGCCGAGAATCGTCTTCATCGCGGGCACCGCTACACACTCGATCCCAGGCTCTCCTTTGCGTCCTTTGCGTCCTTTGCGGACCATGCCCTTCGCCATCCCGCGGATGCACGCATGATCGCCCCCGGCTCCCAACCCCAGGCGCCGCTGTTTGCGGGTGGCCGGCCGGGGACGCTGAAGCTGGTGGTGCTGCTGGCGTTGGCGATCATGCTGATGCTGGCGGACCGCCAGCGCGGCTTCCTGGTGGCGGTGCGCGAGCGTGCGCTGGCGCTGACCGCGCCGGTCTACTGGCTGGCGGCGCTGCCGGGATCGGTCTACGAAACCGTGGATCTGGCGGTGCGCGACCGCCAGGCGTTGGCGGACGAGAACCGTGCACTGCGCGAGTCGCTGCTGGCTACCCAGACCGAGTTGTACCAGCGCCGCTCCGAGGGCGAGGCGCATGCGCGCGTGCTGGCGCTGGTCGAGGCCGCCGAACGCCAGGCGGTGAGCGGCACCCTGGTGCGCCTGGTGGATGTGGACCTCGATCCCTTCCGCCACCGCCTGCTGCTGGACCGCGGCAGCGAGGCCGGGCTTCGGCGCGGCGATGGCCTGCTGGACGCACAGGGCGTGGTCGGCCAGGTCAGCGCGGTCGGGCCGGGCACCGCTTTTGCGATCCTGATCACCGACCCCAACCACGCGCTGCCGGTCGAGGTATCGCGCAACGGGGTCAAGTCGATCGCCTATGGCACTGGCGATGCCACCCGGCTGGCGCTGCCGAACCTGCCGCTGAATGTCGATCTCCAGGTAGGCGACCGCCTGCTGACCACCGCGGTCGGCGGGCGCTTCCCGGCCGGCGTGCCGGTCGCCGAGATCACCGCCGTGGAACGCCCCACCGACGCCGCTTTCGCCCAGGCCTGGGCGCGGCCGCTGTCGGGCCTGGCGCGCAACCGCGAACTGCTCGCCGTGCGCCAGATCGAATGGGTCGGCCCGCCGGAGCCGGCAGCCACGCCGCCGCCGCCACCGGCCGCGGCCGACGAGGACTCCTGAGCATGCGTCCACTGCGCGGCACTTACCGGCTGTTCCTGCTTGCCGTGGCGCTCGCCCTGCTGTGGGCCCTGCTGCCGCTGCCGACCTGGCTGGCGGTGATGAAGCCGATGGCGCTGGCGCTGGTGCTCACCTATTTCGCACTGGAGGCGCCGGAGGTAGCGGGCCTCGGCCATGCTTTCCTGTTCGGCCTCGCCGCCGACGTGCTGTACGGCGGCCTGCTCGGCGAGCACGCACTGCGCATGGTCATCCTGGTCTACCTGACGCTGCGCTTCCGCCATCGTTTGCGCTTCTTCCCGGTGTGGCAGCAGGCCGGCGCGGTGTTCGCGCTGCTGCTCAACGACCGCGTGCTCGACCTGTGGATCCGCCTGTTGAGCGGCTCCACCTGGCCACCGCTGCTGTTCTGGGTGTCGCCGCTGGTCGGCATGGCGGTGTGGCCCTGGGTGTTCCTGCTGCTCGACGGCCTGCGCCTGCGCCGGCGCCAGGCGCAGCGCGAACGGAGCGGCTGAGCGATGGCGCGCGGGCGCACGCCGATCAAGGACCAGCAGGCGGAAGCCACGCTGTTCCAGCGCCGCGCGGTGCTTTCCTATGTGCTGATGCTGCTGGTGTTCGGCGTGCTGCTGGCGCGCTTCGGCGAACTCATGATCCTGCGCCACAGCGAGTACGCGGCACGCTCGGAGCGCAACCGGGTCAAGTTGCAGCCATTGCCGCCAGCGCGCGGGCTGATCCTCGACCGCAACGGCGAGATCCTGGCCGACAACCGCCTGGCCTACCGCCTGGAACTGGTGCCGGAGCGCACCCCCGACCTGAAGACGACCCTGGACGAACTGGCCGGCGTGATCGCCTTCGACGAGGACGAGCGCAAGCGCTTCCTCGAACTGGTCGCCGCGCGCCGCCGCTTCCAGAGCCTGCCGCTGAAGCTGCGCCTGTCGGACGAGGAAGTCGCGCGCTTCGCGCTCGAGCGCTACCGCTTCCCCGGCGTCGACGTGGTGCCCTACCTGACGCGCTTCTATCCGCAGGGCGAGCTGTTCGCGCACGTGGTCGGCTACGTCGGGCGTATCGATCCGGCCGACCTCGGCGAGCTCGACGCCAAGCGCTACGCCGGCACCACGCATGTGGGCAAGACCGGCATCGAGCGCCACTACGAGTCGCAGTTGCACGGCGAGGTCGGCTACGAGAAGGTCGAGACCAATGCCGAGGGCCGCGTGCTGCGGGTGCTCGAGCGCTCGCCGCCGCGCGCCGGCGACAACGTCTACCTCGCGATCGACGCCAGGCTGCAGCGCGCCGTCGCCGCGGCGATGGCCGGCCAGTCCGGCGCGGCGGTGGCGATCGATCCGCAGAGCGGCGAGGTGCTCGCATTCGTCAGCGTGCCCGCCTTCGATGCCAACCTGTTCGTCAACGGCATCTCGCAAGCCAACTACAGCGCGTTGCTGAATGCCCCGGGACGGCCGCTGTTCAATCGCGCCCTGCAGGGCGGCTACGAGCCGGGCTCGACACTCAAGCCGTTCATGGCGCTGGCCGGACTGGAGCTCGGCGTGCGCAGCCCGGACTACACGATTTTTTCGACTGGCGTGTTCCAGATCCCGGGCCAGGAAATCACCTTCCGCGACTGGAAGCGCGGCGGGCACGGGCGCGTCGACGTGGTCGAGTCGCTGGCGCAATCGGTGAACTCCTTCTATTACCAGCTGGCGCTGGACCTCGGCATCGACCGCATGCACGCCTACCTGTCGCGCTTCGGCTTCGGCGCAGCGACCGGCATCGACCTTTACGGGGAGTCCGCCGGCATCCTGCCCTCGCGCGAGTGGAAGCGCGCGCGCTTCAACCAGCCGTGGTATCCCGGAGAGACCGTGATCGCCGGTATCGGCCAGGGCTACAACGTCGCCACCTTGCTGCAACTCGCCGGCGCCACCGCGACCATCGCCGCGGACGGTCGCCGCTATCGTCCGCGCCTGGTGCACGCGCTGCGCGCCAGTTTCGACCAGCCGCCGCAGCCGCTGTCGGCGGAACTTGTCGATGCGGCGCTGGTGAAGGAACCGGCGCACCTGAAGCTGGTCCAGCGCGGCCTCGAGGCGGTGCTCAACAGCCCCACCGGCACCGCCCGCGCGATCGCCCAGGGCGCCAGCTACCGCATGGCCGGCAAGACCGGCACCGCCCAGCGCGTCAGCCGCAATCGCGACACCGAGGTCCAACGCACCCTGCGCGAAGGCCAGCGCAACCAGGCCCTGTTCGTCGGCTACGCGCCCACCGAGGCCCCACGCATCGCCATCGCCGTGGTCGTCGAGCAAGGCGGCTCCGGCTCGCAGGCCGCCGCGCCGGTGGCCCGCAGGATCTTCGATGCATGGCTGGGTGGAGAAGCGGGGCTGGGGGCTGGGGACTGGGGGCTGGGCCCTGATGGCGTGCCTGAGGACGATCCGGTGGACGAGTACGCCGAACCCGACGACGCATCCCAGCCGGATCCTGCGCCCCAGCCCCCGGCCCCCAGCCCCGCGCCTGCCCCCACGGGCCCCGACCAATGACCCTCGACGCCCACCTGCAATACTGGACGCGCCGCGCGCTGGCACTCATGAAGCCGACAGCGGTCGATGTGCCGCTGCTGGTCGCGCTGCTGCTGCTGGCGGGCATGAGCCTGGCCGTGGTCTGGAGCGCGGGCGGGCAGGACGTGGACATGGTCTACAAGCAAGCCGCGCGTTTTGGCCTGGGCTTTGCCTTGCTGCTGGTGTGCATGCGCATTCCGCCGGGCACCTGGCGCCGGGCGACGCCCTGGTTCTACGCGCTGTGCATCGCCCTGCTGGTGGCGGTGGTGGCGCTCGGCGAGGGCAAGGGGGCGCAGCGCTGGTTGGACCTGGGCTTCCTGCGCTTCCAGCCATCGGAGCTGCTCAAGCTCGGCTTGCCGATGATGCTGGCCTGGTATTTCCACGACCGCGTGCTGCCACCGAACCTGCCCGCGCTGGCCACCGCGCTGGCGCTGATCGCCGTGCCCGCCGGGCTGATCGTGATCCAGCCGGACCTCGGCACCGCCGTGCTGGTGGTCGGCAGCGGATTGTTCGTGATCTTCCTCGCCGGCATCTCCTGGTGGTGGATCGGCGGCATCGCGCTGGCCGGCGCCGCCAGCCTGCCCATGGTCTGGCAGTTCATGCACGAGTACCAGAAGAACCGCGTCTACCAATTCCTCAATCCGGACTCGGATCCCCTCGGCAGTGGCTGGCAGACCATCCAGTCGAAGATCGCAGTGGGCTCCGGCGGCTGGAGCGGCAAGGGCTGGACCCATGGCACCCAGTCGCAGCTCGAGTTCCTGCCCGAGCGCCACACCGACTTCGTGCTCGCGGTCTACAGCGAGGAATTCGGCTGGATCGGCGTGGCCCTGCTGATGCTGGTGTACGCCTTTGTCGTCGGCCGTGCGCTGTGGATCGCCGCCAACGCGCGCGACAGCTACGGCCGATTGCTCGGCGGCGCCATCGCCATGACCTTCTTCACCTACATCCTGGTCAACAGCGCCATGATCACCGGCCTGATGCCGGTCAAGGGCGTGCCGCTGCCGCTGATCAGCTACGGCGGCACCTCGGCGGTGTCGCTGCTGATCGCCTTCGGGATCCTGATGTCGGTGCATGCGCACCGCAGGGCGTGAAGCGGGTTGTGGGTTGTGGGTTGTGGGTTGTGGGTTGTGGGTTGTGGGCAGCGAAGCTCGCCTGACGCGACTTCCCGTCGATCTTGCGCGCTTTGCCGCCCACAACCCACAACTCACAACCCACAACCGGCTCTACCGCCCCTGAGATAGCATCCCCGCCCATGGCCAGAATCATCGCAGTCACCAACCAGAAGGGTGGAGTCGGCAAGACCACCACCTGCGTCAACCTTGCCGCCGCGCTCGCGGAGACGCGGCGGCGCGTGTTGCTGATCGATTTCGATCCGCAGGGCCACGCGACGATGGGCTCCGGGATCTCGAAGAAGGACGCCAAGCCCTCCGGTTGCGAGGTGCTGCTGCAGGAAGTGCCGTTCGAGCAGGCGATCCGCAAGGTCGAGGCGGGCTATGACCTGCTGCCGGCGAATGGCGACCTGACTGCCGCCGAGGTGCGCCTGATGCCGGCGCCGGGGCGCGAAATGCGCCTGAAGCAGTTGCTGGCGCCACTGCGCAACAAGTACCACTACGTGCTGATCGACTGCCCGCCCTCGCTCGGCGTGCTCACGCTGAACGCGCTGACCGCCGCCGACAGCGTGCTGATCCCGGTGCAGTGCGAGTTCTACGCGCTGGACGGCCTGACCGCCCTGATGGACACGGTCAAGGCGATCAAGGCCAGCGTCAACCCCGGACTGCAGATCGAAGGCCTGCTGCGCACCATGTTCGATGTGCGCAACAACCTCGGCAACGAGGTCTCCGGGCAGCTCGTCAAGCACTTCGGCGACAAGGTCTTCCGCACCATCGTTCCGCGCAATGTGCGCGTGGCCGAGGCGCCGAGCCATGGCCAGCCGATCACCCAGTACGATCGCGAATCGCGCGGCTCGGTGGCCTACCTCGGCCTCGCCGGCGAGATCATCCGCCACGAGCGCGAGCAGGCCAGGCAGAGCGCCTGACGTCCGCCGCAGCAAGGAAATCCAGCATGTCAGCCAAGAAACGAGGACTCGGCCGCGGCCTCGACGCCCTGCTGGGCGACGCCGCGCCGGCCGAGCCGGTCGCCAACGAAAACACCACCACGCTGCCGGTGGAGTCGCTGCAGCCGGGCAAGTACCAACCGCGCACCGGAATGGATCCGGAGCGCCTGGCGGAACTGGCCGCATCGATCCGCGTGCACGGCGTGGTCCAGCCGGTGGTGGTGCGCCGCATCGGCGCCAGCCGCTACGAGATCATTGCCGGCGAACGCCGCTGGCGCGCGGCGCAGCAGGCCGGCCTGCACGACATTCCGGTGGTCCTGCGCGACATCCCCGACCAGGCGGCGATCGCCATCGCGCTGATCGAGAACATCCAGCGCGAGGACCTGAACCCGCTGGAAGAGGCGCAGGCACTCAAGCGCCTGATCGACGAGTTCGACTTGACCCACCAGGACGCCGCCGATGCGGTGGGCCGCTCGCGGGCGGCGGTCAGCAATCTGCTGCGCCTGCTCGAGTTGGCGCCCGAAGCGCGCCGGCTGCTGGAAGCGAAGAAGATCGACATGGGTCACGCGCGCGCGCTGCTGACCCTGCCGACCTTGCTGCAGGTGCGCCTGGCCACCCAGGCCGCCGAGCACGGCTGGAGCGTGCGCGAGCTCGAAGCGGAGGCGCGCAAGGCCCAGGCGCAGCCCAAGACCGCCGCCGCCAAGCCGCGCCGCGACGTCAACGTGCAGACCCTGGAGAACGAGCTGTCCGAACGCCTCGCCGCGCGCGTCGCCATCCAGCAGGGCCGTGGCGGTCGCGGGAAGCTGGTGATCGCCTACAACAGTCTGGATGAGCTGGACGGGATCCTGGCCAGGATCCGGTGAAGCGGGTTGTGGGTTGTAGAGTCTGAGCCGGTTGTTGGTTGTTGGTTGTTGGTTGTTGGTTGTTGGTTGTTGGTTGTTGGCAGCGAAGGATGCACACCGCGGCTCTTGTGGAAGCGGACTCTGTCCGCGATCTTTCCCGCGGCCGCCAGCGCAGGATCGCGGCTGAAGCCGCTCCCACCGGCTCCCGGCACACCGGCTCTTGCCGGCAACAACCAACAACCAACAACCAACAACCAACAACCATCAACCGACAACCGGCCCAGGTCCCATCATCCAACCGGCCCCCACGCGGAGCAGCCGAATGAACGAAGCCAACGAAGTGACGCACCAACCCGAACGCCAGCGCTTCGTCCTCGCGCTCGACGGCGCGGAAGCCCTGCTCGAATACCGCATGGTGGCCGCTGACGTGATCGACTTCGTGCATACCTACACGCCGTCGGCGCTGCGCGGCCGCGGGGTGGCGGGCAGGCTGGTGGCTGCCGGCGTCGCGCATGCGCGCGAGCGCGGTTGGCGCGTGATCGGCAGTTGCAGCTATGTGGCGGCGTGGTTGGCGAAGAACGCCTGAGCGGCCGTGGTCAGCGCTGTTCGCGGCGAATCACGACATATTCGGCGTCGATGATGGTCTCGCCCGTGCGCGGCGCCGAGGCCGCGCTGGCGCGCCGCGGGATCACCGGCTTGCCCCAGCGAAGTCGCGCCCAGGCAATCAATCCCGCGATGGCCGCAACCCCCAGCAGCGCCGCGCCGACGAAAAAGCCGAACACCAGCACGCCCGCCGCGATGGCCAGCCCGACCACCCACACCAGGCTGGCGACCAGACGCTGGGTCCACGGGACCGGGCCCGACAGGCGGTTCAAGGGCGACTCCATGTTCGACAATCGACGGGAGCGACTAGCATGCACCCATCCGCTTTAAGCCGAGGTGAAGCCATGCGACTGTGCGCCGCCGATGAAGTCGCCGAAGGCCAGGCGATCGAATGCGCCGACCCGCGCGACACCGACGGCACCACGCTCATCGTGCTGCGCTGCAATGGCCAGGTGCAGGCCTACCTGAATGTCTGTCCGCACGCCGGGCGCCCGCTGAACTGGGCGCCGGGGCGGTTTCTCTATGCGCACGGGCAACTGGTCTGCGCCGCCCACGGCGCGTCGTTCCGCCCGGAGGATGGCCATTGCATCGGCGGGCCCTGTCGTGGCGAGTCGCTGCGCCGCGTGCCGGTGATGGAGGTGGATGGCAGCGTGATGGCGATCGACGGAACGCAGTAGGGCCGCGAGTTCCACGACGGGTCCGGAGGCGCCCTCCGTGCGATCAACACCGTCGCGAACGTCAGCGCGGCAACCGCTCCAGCGCACGCAAGGCGTCGGCGAAGGCGCTCGCTTCTTCGCTGTCCCAGCTGCCGCCAATGGTGCGCACTTCGCGCTCCAGCGATTCGGCGCGCGGGCCGCCGCTCAGCGCTACATGGGTGGCGCGCGAGTCCAGGCCCGCCGCGATCAGTTCGAGCACGCCATCGTTGAGGGTGATCTGGCGGTCGCGCACATAGTCCTTGATGCGCAAGGCGAGCTTCTCGTCGATGCCGCGGACCAGGTAATCAGGCATGCCATCTGGAGGATCGATACACCATCGGCAATGCTGCGGCGCCGGCCGCGATCTGTCCAGAATCGAGGCGTGATCCAGGCCACACCCAGCGCACGCCGGACACGAACCCGCGTAGTCTGCGCGCATGACCGAGAGCACCCTCCAGCCGCGCGACTGGCGCGCCCACTTGCCCGCGGGCGTGCGCCCGTACACGGAAGCCGCGCCATTGGCTGCGCTGTTCCTCGGCATGTCTTCGGGCTTCCCGTACGCGATGATCGGCGCCACCCTGACCACCCGGCTGGCGCAGGACGGCATCGACAAGAAGACCGTCACTGCGTTCTCGCTGGCCTTCCTGGTCTACAACCTGAAGTTCCTGTGGGCATGGATGGTCGATGGCGTGCGTCTGCCGCTGATCGGGCGCTTCGGCCAGCGCGTGTCCTGGCTGTGGCTGTCCGGCGCGCTGGTGATCGCTGCGGTCCTGAACCTCGCCTGGGTCGATCCGCAGGCGGACCTGCTGGCGACTGCGCGCGCGGCGATCCTGGTCGGCATTGCTGGCGCCACCTTCGACATCGTCATCGACGCCTATCGCATCGAACTGCTCTCGCCGCGCCAGCTCGGCGTCGGCGCCGGCATGAGCCAGTACGGCTGGCGCATCGGCTCGGTCGCCGCCGGCGCGCTGGCGCTGGTGATCGCCCAGCGCGGCGGCTGGGAGTGGGCCTACAGCGCCTGCGCCGCATTCGCGCTGCCGGCGATGCTGACCGCCGTGGTCATGGGCGAGCCCGCGCGCCATCGCGAGCCCAGTCATCGCAGCGGTCTGGCCGAGTTGTGGCGCTCGATCGTCGAGCCGCTGGTCGAGTTCTTCGCGCGCCAGGGCGCCTGGCTGGTGCTGCTGTTCATCCTGCTGCACAAGATCGGCGACACCCTCGCCAACCTGACCTTCCGCCTGCTGTTCAACGATCTGGGCTACAGCAACGACGAGATCGCGATCTACGACGTCGGCATGGGTTTCTGGGCCTACCTGATCGGCATCTTCATCGGCGGCATTCTGTACGCGCGCCTCGGCGTGCGCCGCTCGGTGATGATCAGCCTGCTGCTGATGGCGGTGTCCAACCTGAGCTTCGCCGGACTCGCCACCATCGGCCATTCGAACTGGGCGATGGCGGCGGCGATCGGTTTCGAGAACATCGCCAGCGGCATCGGCGGCGTGACCGTGGTCGCCTATTTCTCCGCCCTGTGCGATTTGCGCTTCACCGCCAGCCAGTACGCGCTGATCTCGGCCGGCGCCAGCGTGGTCGGGCGCTTCGTCACCGGCACCTCGGCCGGCGCGCTGATCGAGGCGCTGGGCTACGTGCAGTTCTACCTGCTGACCACGCTGGCGGCGCTCCCGGGCATCCTGCTGTTCGCCTGGCTGGTGCGGCGCGGGTATGTGCGCGAGCAGAGCACCGGGCTAGCCGGTCACCCGCGCCACCACTTTCCTGACCCAGGGCGCGAGCAAAGTCACGGCGACGAAGGCCACCGGCCAGGTGGCGAGGCTCTTGCGCGCCCACAGGCCCAGGAAGTCGGCGTGGATGCCCTGGCTGGTGGCAAGTACGAAGGCGGTGACCAACGCGACCATGATGGCCGACAGCAGGGCGCCGAAGACGATCGGGGCGTAACGTGCGGGAATGCGCATGGGTTTCTCCTGGGTGAGTGTTTGTTTGGGTTGTGGGTTGTGGGTCAAGCGGGGACGAGCCACTTCAGAAGGCTGGCTGCGATGTACAGGCCGAGGCCGAACACCGCGTGGGTGACCAGGCTCTGCCAGCGCGCGGCGGACGGGCGCGGGGTGCGGCTGGCGGCGAGACCCAGGCCCATCGCCGGCTGCATCAGCAGGAAGGGCGCGGCGACGGTCAGCACGCCGACCAGCAGCGCCGGCCCGAGGCGCGGCTGGTGCATCCACGCCGCGCCGAAAGCCAGCGGCAGCAGCGCGGCGAAAGCGATACCGATGGCGTAATGCGCCAGCCAGCCGAGCAGCCCTTCGCCGCGTACTGCAGGCACCGCCGGCCATCGACGCGTGGCGGAAGCGCCCGCGCGGCATGTGTGCGAACCAGCGGCCGACCAGCGCGTAATTCGGCAGCGGCACCCCCAGCCATGCGCGCCGCAGCAAGGCCCAGCCATCCACCAGCAGCGTCGCGCCGACGCCGGTCGCGATCGTGTGCAGCACCAGTTCCATGGTCTTCTCCGCTTGCGCCCGCAGGCGATGGGCGGCACAGTGCCACTTCAAGTCGACTTGAGGTCAAGGGGGTCGTTGGTCATGGATATCGCGGAAGTCGCCCGGCGCGCCGGGGTGCCGGCGTCGACGCTGCGCTACTACGAGGAGCGCGGGCTGATCGCATCGAACGGACGCCGCGGGCTGCGCCGGCTGTTCCATCCGGGCGTGCTGCAGCGCCTGGCGCTGATCGCGCTCGGGCGCTCGGCCGGGTTCACGCTGGACGAGATCGGGCGCATGTTCGCCGCCGATGGCAAGCCCGAGATCGACCGCGATCTACTGGCCGCCAAGGCCGCCGAACTGGACGGCACCATCCGCAAGTTGCTGGCGATGCGCGACGGCCTGCGCCACGCCGCGCGCTGCCCTGCGCCCAGCCACCTGGAGTGCCCCACCTTCCGCCGGCTGATGGCCGGCGCGCTGGGCGGCAAGGATGCGCCGGCGGCGAACGCTAACCCTGGCATCCCGCGCACCAGAACACGCGGCGGTTGAGATCGGCGGTCTCGATGGTGCCGCCACAGCGGTAGCAATCCTCGCCGGCGCGTTCGAAGGCCGCATGCCGGCGCCGGCCGAAGGACACGCCATCCGCCTTGAGCGCGGCGGCCCTGGCCGGGTCGTTGGTGATGCCCGCGAGGCGATAGGCGCGCCGGCAGATCGCCAGCACCGATTGCGCCAGTGCCGCGCGTTCGACTGGCGTCAGGCTGCCCGGCCGGCGCGTTGGCAACAGGCCGGCCTCGAACAGGATCTCGCTGCGCAGGTAGTTGCCGATCCCGGCCAGGAAGCCCTGGTCGAGCAGCAGGTCCGCCAGGCGCCGGCGCGCGAAGCGCACGTCGGCCAGGCGCGACTCGATCTTCGCCACGGTCAATCTGGGTGCCAGCACATCCGGCCCCAGTTTCTGCAGGAAGGGATGGGTGGCGATACCGCTCTCGTCCAGCACCTCGATGTCCGACGCGCTGTAGAGCAGGATGTCCTGCTTCGCGCCGCGCACTGCGAAACGCAACGAGCGCGTGGTTTTCGGCAAGGCGCCGGCCTTGACCACATACCAGCGCCCGTACAACTGGTTGTGCGAATACACCGACAGACCGTTGGCGAAGTGCGTCAGCAGCGCCTTGCCGCGGGTCTCGATGGCGCTGACCCTGGAAGCCGCCAGTTCGTCCTCGAAGGTCTTCAGGTGCGCGAACGCGAACGCCACCGAACGCAGCGGCTGGCCGACGATGGCCTGCTCCAGCTTGTCCGCGGCGCGGCGGATCTCGGGGCCTTCGGGCATGGCGCTAGCCTCTGCAGCAGGACGCGCAGCAAAGCGTGGGCCGGGTCGACGCCCGGTGAATGGCGCCGGGGCGCGCGGCTTGCGGATGTCTTCACACCCCGCCTCCCTATGCTCGGCGCGTCTTGCGTCGAGGGTAAGCACCATGAGCGACACCACTGCACCGACTTCCGCGTTGACACGCGCCCTGAATGCGGTCGAACGCGCCGGCAACAAGCTGCCGGACCCGGCCTTGCTCTTCGTGTCGCTGATGGGGCTGGTGTTCGTGGCCAGCTGGCTGCTCTCGGGCGTGGCCTTCGAGGCCATCGACCCGCGCAGCAAGGAGCCGCTGCAGGTGGTGAACCTGCTGTCGGGCACTGCCCTGACCGGATTCCTGGCGAACATGGTCAACGTGTTCGTGACCTTCCCGCCGCTCGGCGTGGTACTGGTGTCGATGCTCGGCCTCGGGATTGCGGAGCATGTGGGCTTCATCAATGCGGTGTTGCGCGCGCTGATGCAACTGACCGTCAAGTCGCTGCTGACGCCGATGGTGGCCTTCGTCGCGATCCTGTCGCACTACGCGGTGGACGCCGGCTACGTGCTGGTCACGCCGCTGGCCGGCGTGATCTTCTTCGCCGCCGGGCGCCATCCGCTCGCCGGCATCGCGGCGGCCTTCGCTGCGGTCTCCGGTGCCTACAGCGCGACCTTCTTCCTGCCCACCAGCCTGGACCCGATGCTGGCGAACATCACCCTCGCCGCGGCCCAGATCATCGACCCCGCGCACCAGGTCTCGCCGATCAACAACCTCTACTTCACCTTCAGCTCCTCGCTGCTGGTGATCCTGATCGTCTGGTTCCTGACCGACCGCGTCATCGAGCCGCGCCTGGCGAACACCCCGATCGACGGCGATACGAGCGGCATCGACCGCTTCGACGCATTGACCGCGCAGGAGCGTCGCGCGCTGTGGACGAGCTTGGGCGGGATGGCGCTGGCGCTGGTTCTGCTGTTCACGAGCGCCGCGCCCGCGGACTCGGCATGGCGCTCGCCCGGCGGCAGCCTGACCGCCACCGACGCGCCGCTGATGCGCTCGATCGTGCCGCTGATCTTCCTGCTGTTCCTGATCCCGGGCGTGATCTACGGGGCGATGGTCGGCAGCGTCAGATCCCACCGCGACATCGTCGCCGGCATGTCCAAGGCGATGGGCACCATGGGCTACTACCTGGTGCTGGTGTTCTGCTGCGCGATCTTCATCGCAGCCTTCTCGCAATCCAACCTGGGCGTCCTGATTGCGGTCGAAGGCGCCGAATTCCTCAAGGCGGCAGCGCTGCCGAGCGCAGTGACGCTGGTCGGCATCATCGCGCTCACCGCCAGCGTCAACCTGCTGATCGGATCGGCCTCAGCCAAATGGACCCTGCTGGCGCCGATCTTCGTGCCGATGCTGATGCAGCTCGGCATCTCGCCCGACTTGACCCAGGCGGCCTACCGCGTCGGCGATTCCTCGAGCAACATCATCACCCCGCTGATGCCCTACTTCCCGCTGGTGGTGGTGTTCTGCCAGAAGTACGTCCGCGGCACCGGCATCGGCACCGTGGTCGCGCTGATGCTGCCCTACTCGATCACCTTCCTCGTGGTCTGGACCCTGTACCTGCTGGCCTACTGGGCGCTTGGGCTGCCGCTGGGACCGGGGGCGAGCTACCAGTACGGGGTGAGTTGCTCGCCCTGGAAGTGTAGCAAGAGCGTTGGACCGGCAAAGTACGCAAAGCGGCTGAAGCAAGGACGCACCAAGGGTCGAGACTTGGGATCCAGGCCGGTCGCATGTCGTTGGGTGCAAGGACGCAAGGAGCGCATGCCTGGCCTATTGGCGCGCGCGGCCGGCCCGCGCCACCACCCCAGCCCCAGCACCGCCAGCATCGTGAAGAACCCGCCGAGCGCGGCGTAGACGTGCGGCCAGATCGGGCCGCGGGCGGCGGGCGCGGTCTGGTAGGCGATGGCGGCGACGGCCAGGGTGGCGATCACCGCGACCACAGCGACGATGCGGTCGTAACGCTGCTGCGCCGGCGTGCGCGGCGCGCGGGTGGCGGCGTAGTGGTAGATCCCGATCAGCACCGCCAGCAGCGGCGCCAGCAGCAGGATCCCGACGAAGGCCGGCATCAGGCGAATTCGGCGGCGTTGAGCTCGGCGAGTGCGGCGCCCAGGCGCTCGAGTGCCGCCTCGCCGCCCTCGCCCGCCAGGGTGCCGATCGAATGGCCATCGAGCATCAGCGTCGTGCCGTCGGCATCCAGCGCGGTGGCGGCACGCAGCACGCTCATCGCGGTGGCGCTGTCCCTGGCGTCGGCATAGCCCTGTCCGGTCAGCAGCAGTTCGCCGTCGCCGGCCATGAACTTGAAGTTGAGGCGGCCGTCGCTGTCCTTGAACTGCACGAAGCGCGGCAGCTTCGATTTCTTGCCGGCCTTCGCCGGGACGGCCGCGGGCGCGGCGAACTTGGCCAGCGAACGCAGGCCGACCGCTTCGCGCAAACGGGCAAGCAGCTCGCGCGCCTGCGGGCGCAGGCGCTCGGCGCCGGCGCGCAGGGTGTCCTCGATGTCCTGCGGCCGGGCGACCAGCGCGTTGTAGCGCTCGCGCATCGGCGCCAGCTCGGCATCCAGGCGCGCATGCACGATGCGCTTGGCCTCGCCCCAGGCGATGCCGTCGGCATAGGCCTGGCGCATCGCAGCGGTTTCCTCGCCGCTGGCGAAGGCCTGGTAGATCAGGAACAGCGCGGAGTCGGCGGTGTCCTTGGGTTCGCCCGGCAGCAGCGAGTTGGTCACCACCGAATAGATCTTCTCGCGCAGGGCCTTGCTGCTGCCCCACAGCGGGATCACGTTGTCGTAGCTCTTGCTCATCTTGCGGCCGTCCAGGCCCGGCAGCACCGCGGTCTGCTCGTCGATGGCCGCCTCGGGCAGCGTGAAGTACTCGCCGCCGTGCAGATGGTTGAAACGCTGCGCGAGGTCGCGCGCGATCTCGATGTGCTGGATCTGGTCGCGCCCCACCGGCACGCGATGCGCGTTGAACAGCAGGATGTCGGCCGCCATCAGCACCGGGTACAGGTACAGGCCCATGCCGATGCCCTGGTCGGCGTCATTGCCGGCCGCGACATTCGCATCCACCGCCGCCTTGTAGGCATGCGCGCGATTGAGCAGGCCCTTGGCGGTGACGCAGGACAGCAGCCAGGTCAGCTCGGTGACCTCGGGGATGTCCGACTGCCGGTAGAAGTGCACGCGCTTGGGATCGAGGCCCGCGGCCAGCCAGGTGGCGGCCACTTCCAGCGTGGAACGATGCACCCGCTCGGCGTCCGCGCTGCCCGAGAGCGCGTGGTAGTCGGCGAGGAAGTAGTACGAGTCGATGCCCGCATCCCGGCTGGCGGCGATCGCCGGCCGGATCGCGCCGACATAGTTGCCGAGGTGCGGGGTGCCGGTGGGCTTGATGCCGGTGAGGACGCGAGTAGTCATCGGGAGCGGGTCAGGAAAAAGGAAAAGGGAAAAAGGAACCTGATTCGTACCAATCCTCATCGCGGGGGCGCCCGAGGCCCAACAGCGTTTGACAAGGTCCAAACCCACACGCAGGGGGGGGGGGGGGGGGGGGGGGGGGGGGGGCGTGGGGCGGGCCGGTCCATCGGCGATGAGGATCGGTACGAATCAGGAAAAGGAAAAGGGGAAGGCGCGCCACCGGGACGCAAGTCCCTTTTTCCGTTTTCCCTTTCCCTTTTTCCAGCTTCTCGAAGGATGGTGGGTCGTGAAGGGATCGAACCTTCGACCAAGAGATTAAAAGTCTCCTGCTCTACCGCTGAGCTAACGACCCACGGCGGGCGCGGAAGTGTAGGGAAGGGGCGTCGAGGGGGCAAGCGGCGGGGACGGTGGAGCGGGGAAGATGAAGCGGGGCAAGGGGCAATGGGCGCGCGCACCCGGAGCCACGATGCGGGGCCGACCCCATGAATCTGCATTCAGCGCGCGGACCAGGATCTGGCGCGGGGTCTTCCCTTGCCCCCTGCCCCCTGCCCCGCTTCTCAGACCCCGCGCTACCGGAAATTCTTCCCCAACTTCACGATGTTGCGTCCATCGACGTGCTGGTAGCTGAACTCGTCCATCATCGAGCGCACCAGGTGGATGCCGAGGCCGCCGACCTCACGCTCTTCGAGGCCGCCTTCCAGGTCCGGCGACTCCACGGCGGTCGGGTCGAAGGAAGGCCCGGCGTGACTGATCACCGCGCGCAGCACCGATTTGCCGATGATCACGTCGACCTGCATCGGGTCGTTCAGGCTGACCTTGCCGTGCATGATCGCGTTGGTCAGCAACTCGTCGAGCGCTACCTGCATCGCGCGCATGGCCGCATCCGGGCACCTCGCCGGCCATCGCCGCGCGCTCCAGCGCGTCATTGACGGCGCCGATCTCCGCGCGCCCGCCCTTGATGCGGAAATTCCACACCTGCGGCTCGGCGTCGGCTCCCGAGGCACGTCGACTGAACAGGCGCTTGAGCCATTGCCACATCGGTTGCCCTCGTCGGTGGAATCGCGCGGCGCCATCGTGGCGGAAGCCCGCAATGTACGCAAGCGTTTCAGGCGGATTGCGCGAGCCGGTCGAGGTGGTAGTCGACAATCAGCGGCGCGTGATCGGAGAAACGATCGGCCCGATGCACGCGCACACCCTTCGCCGCACCCACGAGATTGGGCGAGGCAATCTGGTAGTCGATGCGCCAGCCGACGTCCTTGGCCCAGGCCTGGCCGCGGTTGCTCCACCAGGTGTACTCGGCCGCATCCGGCTTCAGCTGGCGATGGGAGTCGACCCAGCGCCGCCCCACCAGCAGGTCCTCCATCCACGCCCGCTCCTCGGGCAGGAAGCCGGAGTTCTTCTGGTTGCCGCGCCAGTTCTTCAGGGCGCTCGGGCGGTGGGCGATGTTCCAGCCGCCGCAGACCACGTAGCGGCGACCGTCGCGTTCCAGCGCGGCGAAGCGTTCGGAGAGCCAGTCCATCGCGCGGAACTTGGCGGCCTGGCGATGCTCGCCGGACGAGCCCGACGGCAGGTACAGCGAGACCACCGAGAAGTCGCCGAAATCCGCCTGCAGCCAGCGCCCCTCGGCATCGAACTCAGCCTGGCCGATGCCGGCGACGAAACGATCCGGTCGCCGCGGCAGGTACAGCGCGACCCCGCTGTAGCCCTTGGCCTGGGCATCGAAGAAGAAACCTGTGTAGCCCGGGATCGAGAAGTCTTCCTTTTGCCGTTCGGGCTCCTGCAGCCGCGTCTCTTGCAGCGCGATCACGTCCGCGCCCTGCGCCGCCAGCCACGGCAGCACGCCCTTGCGCGCGGCCGAGCGCAGGCCGTTGAGGTTGAGCGAGATGATGCGCATGGGGTCCGGCTCCAGTCGAAGCGGTGGAGGCTAGGGAGTTTCGCCGCGACGGCCAAGGCGCAGGTTGTTGGTTGTTGGTTGTTGGTTGTTGGTTGTTGGTTGTTGGTTGTTGGTTGTTGGTTGTTGGTTGCTGGTTGTTGGAAAGCTGCGAGTCCGCGGCTCAGGTGCTCCTTCCAACACCAACAACCAACACCAACACCCGCTTGAAAGTAACACGTTGCAACGCAACAGCGCCCGCCGCGACGCACGGCAGCCGCAGCGCATCCTAAGCGCCGTGAGCACATCATCCTTCGCCATCGAGGTTCCGGAACTGCTGGTCGCGCGCCTCAAGCGGCGCGACCTCGATGCCTTCGAGCAGGTGTACCGACTGTTCGACCGGCCGGTCTACACCCTGGCGCTGCGATTGCTGGGCAACGAATCGGAGGCCTACGATCTGCTGCAGGACAGTTTCCTCAAGGCTTTCGAACAGATCGTGCAGTTCCGCGCCGATGCGCCGTTCTGGTCGTGGCTGCGCAGCATCGTGGTCAATGCCGCGCTGATGCGCTTGCGCGGACGGCGGCCGCTGGATGAGCTGGATTCGCTGATGCTCGATCACACCGCGGACGGAGGCCCGGATCCGCTGGCGATGGTCTCGGGCCAGGACCTCAAGCGCGCGCTCGGCAAGCTGCCAGCGCTCTCGCGTGCGGTGCTCTGGCTGTACCACGTCGAGGGCTACACGCATGAGGAGATCGCGCAGGCCTTCGACCGCACCACGAGTTTTTCGAAGTCGCAGGTGGCGCGCGCTGGTGCGCGCCTGCGGACCCTGCTGGACCAGGAGGATGCGACATGGAATCCCGCGACGATGCCCTGCTGAAGGAACGGCTCGCCGCACTGCCGCTGGAGACCCCTCCGGCAGCGGCTTGGGCGACGATCCGCGCGAAGATGGACGCGGCCGCGAATCCGCCACAGCCGCGCGTGCGCCCCGCCCCATGGTGGCTGGCGCTGGCCGCTGCCCTGGGTTCGGCGACGGTGCTGCCGGTGTTGATGCGCGATGAGCTGCCTGCGCCGGCGTCACCGCCCGCTGCGAGCGCGGCGGGCAGCGAGATCGCGAGCCTGATGCAGCGCTCGCAGTCGCTGGAGCAAGAGATCCGCGGCCTGCGGGAAACCACCCCCGAAGTGGCCGATCTGCAATACCAGTGGGAAAGTGCGATCGAGGGCGACCTGGCGCTGGTGGATGTCGGCCTGACCGCCGGCAACCCTTCCGACCCCACCCTCTGGCGCGAACGCGTGCGCCTGCTCGAAGAGCTGCGCACCGCCACCACGATGGATACCGGTCCGCTGCTGCTGCAGGCCCGCCTGGACTGACAGTGACAGCGGCGGCGCCGACGGAACGGCGCCGATGTTCGACGGCCATGAGCCGTGCCCGCGCAAACGTGCGGACCGGCCAGCCGACCAGGCACGACGACCTACCCCGATTCGAGGAGATACCCGATGTCGATCCACAGCAAGACCTTGTGCCTGGCGCTGGCCATGGCGATGAGCGGTGCGGCCATCGCGCAGGACCCGCCGCAGGCGGACCGCGAAGAGTTGCGCCGGGAACTGCGCGAGGCGCAGCGGCAACTGGCCGAAGTCGGCAAGCGCGTCGCGGAGCTTTCGGCCGAGATCGGCGGCGATCCGGCGCGCGTGCAGATGTTCCGCTACCTCGGGAATCCGGACCGCGCGGTAATCGGCGTGATCCTTGCCGATGGCGGCAAGGATGGCGTGCCGGTCGAGGGCGTCACCCCGGGCGGCCCCGCCGAGAAGGCCGGGCTGCGCGCAGGCGATCTGATCACCGCGGTGCGCGGCGCCTCGCTGGCCGGCGAACGCCCGCAGCAAGCGCTGCGCGAGGCGCTGAAGGACATGAAGGATGGCGACAAGGTGGCGCTCACCTACCGCCGCGATGGCCGCGACCACACCGCCGAACTGACGGCAGCGCGCCAGGCCAGCGTGACCATGCTCGGCGGCCCTGGCGCCAGTGCCTTCTGGTTCAGCGACGACATGCCGGCGATTGCACCACTGCCGGAAGGCTTCGATCAGCGTATCGAGGCGATTGTCGAACGCGCCGCGGGCGACGGCGACGGTGTCCACGTCAACGTGATGTCGATGGTCGGCATGGGGGGGCTGCGCCTGAGTTCCGTGAACGAGGGACTGGGGCGCTACTTCGGTGTCAACGAGGGCGCGCTGGTGCTGGAGGTGGACAGCAAGCAGTACGCGGGCCTGCAGCCGGGCGATGTGATCCTGGAAGTCGACGGCCAGGCGGTGAAGGACCCACGCGATGCGATGCGCGAATTCAGCCGGCACGAAGCGGACACCAAGGTCGAACTGAAATTGCAGCGCGACCGTGTGCCGCAACTGGTGAAGGTGACTGTTCCGGAGAAAGTGCATGCCTTCCGCGCACCGCCGGCGCCCCCGGCTCCGCCTGCGCCACCTGCACCACCGTCGCCGCCGGCCGCGCCGCACTCGATGTCGGCACCGGCAACCGCACCGCATCCGCTGCCGATCACGATCTGAGCAAAATCAATCCTGGCGGCATCGGTCAATCCTGCTCCGGCGGCACCCCCGCCGGCAGCACGTTGGTGTCCGGATCGATCCGGATGGTTTCGTAGGGTCCTTCCGTCGGCGGCTGGTCGCTGAACTGCGGGTTGCCGTTGGCATCCATCCATTTGTAGAGCACCGGATTGTGCGCCGGGGACGCTTTCGCCACCGGCAAGCGTTCCCGCACGAATTCCGGCAGGTACCCGGGTGCGAAATACCACCAGGCCCAGGCGCCAAGCCCAAGCGCGGGCAACCAGAGCCAGGATGGCGCGCGCATGGCCATCGCCATCCGCTCATTCAGCCGGCGTGTCGGGTTCCGGGCAGTCACGGAGGGCAGCGCGCGCGGCCTCCAGCTGCGGTTGGCGCTCGGCCTCGGTCAGCGGCCGCGTCATCCCGTTCTCTGTGATCCGGATGTCCTGGGATCCACTTTCCAGCAGACGGACGTTCTCGCGGAACTGGATGCAACGAGCCACCTTCGCAGGGTCAGGTGCGGGCCCGCTTTTCTCGGCCGGCGGAAGCACCGGGCCGGGGCGTATCGCGACTTCCTCAGCCGCTGCATCCTCCACCGGCTTCTCGGAGTAGTGCACGACACCGTTTTCGTCCACCCACTTGTACATCGTTCCGGGTTTCCCCGCAGGTTCGGCGAGCGTCACTTGGGCGCAGAACGCCAGGGGCAGCAGCATCAGGAGAGACATCCTTCGCATGTCGCAGCACTCCGCAGTGGCTATCGGGGGCGGAAGGTACAGGCGCTGATGCCTGCATGGATCCGATTGCGGACCTTCCGCGTGCATTGCAGTTATACAATGTGCGCCCCCGGCGGTCGCTACCCGCCATCACGTCCTGCATCGATGAGCGAACCCCAAGCCGAACCGCGCCGCCGTCCGCCCGGCATCTACCTGTTGCCGAACCTGCTGACCACCGGCGCCCTGTTCTCCGGCTTCTATGCCATCGTCGCTGCGATCAACGGGCAGTTCGTGCCGGCGGTCACCGCGGTGTTCGTCGCTGGGTTGTTCGATGGCCTGGATGGCCGTGTGGCGCGCATGACCAACACCCAGAGCGACTTCGGAGTGCAGTACGACAGCCTGTCGGACCTGATCAGTTTCGGCCTCGCCCCGGCGCTGGTGGTCTACATGTGGGCGCTGGCCGGCCTGCGCGAGTACGGCAACTTCATCGGCAAGCTCGGCTGGCTGATCGCCTTCCTCTACACCGCCTGCGCCGCGCTGCGCCTGGCGCGCTTCAATACCCAGGTCGGCCACAGTGACAAGCGCTTCTTCACCGGCCTCGCCAGTCCGGCCGCTGCCGGCACGCTGATGGCATTTGTCTGGGCGATGGAAAATTTCTCGCTGGTCGGCGGCAACATCCGCTGGCTCGCCCTGGTGCTGACGCTGACCCTGGGCTTGCTGATGGTCAGCCGCTTTCCCTACTACAGTTTCAAGGTCTGGCCGGAGAAGGTGCCGTTCTTCTGGATCCTGGTGGTGGTGCTGGCGATCGTGCCGGTCGCCGCGCACCCGCCGTCGGTGCTGCTGGTGATCGGCCTGGTCTATGTCGCCAGCGGCCCGACCATGTGGCTGTGGCGCCGCATCCGCAAGCGCGGCGGCACGGGCGGCGCACCGGCGTGAGCGCGCCGGCCGCCATGGTGCCGGCCGCCACGGGCCTGGCGCGCATCGGGCCCGAGGAAATCGGCATCCTGGCCGATTTCAGCCACGCGTTCGCCGCCTCGCTGGACGTGGGCGAGACCCTGCGCCGCGCAGTGGCGCAGATCGCCGAGCACATGAATGCCGAGGCAGCGGCGGTGTTCCTGGTCGACAGCGCCGCCGGCGACATCGAATGCCGCGCCTGCGCCGGCCCGGTCGATGTGGTCGGCATGCGCGTGCAGCAAGGCCGCGGGATCGTCGGCCGCGCGATCGCCGAGAACCGGGTGCAACTGGTGCGCGACACCAGCCTCGACCCGGATTTCCTCGGCAACCGCAACGGCTTCAACACGCGCTCGATCCTGTGCGCACCGCTGCACACGGCGGACGGCGCGATCGGCGCGCTGCAAGTGTTGAACAAGCGCGACGGCCAGTTGTTCGACAGCCACGATGCCGACGTGCTGCGCCTGCTCGCCGTGCCGACTGCGCTGGCGCTCAACAATGCGCGGCTGACCCGCGAACTGGTCGAACAGAACCGCATCAAGCGCGAGTTCCAGTTGGCGCGGCAGATGCAGAAGACCTTGCTGCCCGCGCGGCGCAAGGATTTCCCGATGACCGCGCTGAACCTGCCGGCGCGCGAGATCTCGGGGGATTTCTACGATTATTTCGAGCTGCCCGACGGGCGCATCGCGTTCTGCCTCGGCGATGTCGCCGGCAAGGGCATGGATGCTGCGCTGCTGATGGTGCGCGCGTCGAGCTGCCTGCGCTGGGCCGGCAAGGACGGCACGCCGCCCGGCGAATGGCTGGCCCGGGTCAACCGCGAGCTGTGCGAGACGGTCACCCGCGGCATGTTCGTCTGCGCCGTGGCCGGCTACTACGATCCGCGCACCAGCATGCTGGAACTGTCCAATGCCGGCTTCCCGCCGCTGCTGCTGCGGCGCACGGACGAGTCGATCCGCGAACTGCGCGCGGACGGCCCGCCGCTCGGCATCCTCAGCGACTACGTCTACGAGAACCTGCGCCTGGCGCTCGCCGGCGGCAGCCTCTATTGCTTCTCCGACGGCGTCACCGACGTGCGCGGCCCGGAGCGCCGGCCGATCGGCATCGAGGGCGTGCGCGCGCTGATCGAGCGCGTCTCCGGCCTGAGCCCCCGGGCGCGCGTCCGCGCCATGGTCGGGCATCTGCGCAAGCTCTCGCTGGCCGACGACACCACCCTGATGCTGATCGCCGACGACAATGCGCAGCCGCGCTACCTCGGCGGCATCGCTGGCTCCAGCGATCCGGAGAACCTGCGCCTGGTGCGACGCAAGACCAGCGAGGTCCTGAACGAGATCGGCTTCGACGAGGACCAGCGCGCGCGCCTGGTGCTGGCAGTCGACGAAGCCGTCGCCAACGTCATTCGCCATGCCTACGCCGGCTGCTGCGACGGCCGCGTCGAACTGTCCTTCTGGCTCGATGCCGACGCGCTGCGCATCGAACTGCGCGATTACGCCGATCCGGTCGACCCGAACCGGATCAAGCCACGCGATCTGTCCGAATGCCGCCCCGGCGGCCTCGGCGTCAACCTGATCGACTCGGTCATGGACGCCTGGGGCTTCCGCCATCCCGAAGATGGCCCCGGCAACCAGCTGACCATGATCAAACGCCTGCCTTGAAACCCCTAGTGACCGGAGTCCCCCGTGAGCGAAAACGACTGTTCCACCGTTGACCACCAGGGCCTGAAACTGGTCCGCGTGCGCGGCGAAGTCGACCTGTCCTGGTCGCAGCGCCTGCGCAAGACCATCCTCGAAGCCCTCGCCAGCGCGCGCCCGGTGGCGGTCGACCTGTCGGCGGTGACCTACATCGATTCCTCCGGCATCGCCGCACTGGTGGAAGGCTTCCAGAACGCCCGTGGCAAAGGCCAGCGTTTCTCGCTGGTCTCCGTCAGCCGCCCGGTCATCGCGGTGCTGGAACTGGCCCGGCTGGACCGCGTGTTCCCGATCTTCGCGACCGTGGACGAGGCAGCGAAGTGAAGACGGTTGTGGGTTGTGGGTTGTGGGTTGTGGGCGGCAACAGCCCGCAGTCCGGGTGCCCGTGGGAGCGGCTTCAGCCGCGATCTTCTGTCGGACGCCGCAGGATGGATCGCGGACGGAGTCCGCTCCCTCAGTCCCCGGTCCACAACCCACAACCCACAACTCACAACCCGCCCCATGACCCCCCTCTACAACGGCATCTCCAACCTCGGCCGCGGCACCATGCGGATGGTCGACGAGCTGGGCTATTTTGGCGCGCTGCTGGTCGAGACCTTCTATTTCACCTTTGCCGGGTGGCGGGTGGGCCAGCCGCTGCGGGTCAAGGCGGTGTTCGAGCAGATCCGCCAGATCGGGGTGGATGCGGTGCCGATCGTGGCCCTGCTGGCGGTGACCATCGGCTTGTCGCTGGCGATCAACGGCATCGCCCAGCTGGAGCGCTTCGGTGCCGAGAGCGCGATCGTGGTTGGCCTGGGCATCGGCGTGACCCGCGAGTTCGGGCCACTGATCACCGGCATCGTGATCGCCGGCCGCACCGCCTCCGCGCTGGCCGCGCGGCTGGGCTCGATGACGGTGTCGCAGGAGGTCGACGCGCTGCGCGTGATCGGGGTCGAGCCGGTGCGCTACCTCGCCGCGCCGCCGATGATCGCCGCGCTGATCATGATGCCTTGCCTGACCATCATCGCGGACTTCTTCGCGATCCTCGGCGGCGCCCTGTTCGCGCTGTCGGCGGTGGACATGAGCCTGTCCGGCTTCCTCTACCAGTGCCTGATAGTGCTCGAGCCCTGGGACATCAACCAGGGCCTGATCAAGAGCCTGGTGTTCGGCTGCCTGATCGTGCTGATCGGCGTGGCCACCGGATTCTCCGTCACCGGCGGCGCCGAGGGCGTCGGCCGCGCCACCACGCGCGCGGTGGTGCTCAGCATCTGCGCGATCCTGGTCGCCGACATGATTTTCAGTTTCTTCCTGAATCGCTGAGACGGATTCGCGGCCGGGACCCCGGCGGTGCGATTGTTTGGGCATTGATCAATGGGCGTCGCAAGCTGGTTGACTGTATTTGGGGAACGCAAAGGACGCTAAGGGACGCAAAGGACGCAAAGAAGATCAAAGGCCAGACTGACATGCATAGTCCCTGGCCAATGTTGTTTTTGCGTCCTTTGCGTCCTTTGCGTCCTTTGCGTCCTTTGCGTCCCCGAATCACAGGGTCGTCATTCCGCACAGACAGGAGCAGGGTTCCGACATGACTGAGTACGGCGTACTGGGCTCGCTCGACCTCCCCCTCGCCCTCGGCCTGCTGCGGCTGTCCACCGAGGGCCGGCCGGCGCAGTCGGATGCGATCGGCGTGATCCACGCGGCGCTCGACGCCGGGATCCGGGTGCTGGACAGCGCCGATTCCTACGCGCTGGACGACCGCGACCTGCACTACGGCGAGCGCCTGGCGCGCGCCGCCGTGGAGTCCTGGCACGGTCCGCGGGAAGAGGTGCGCATCGTCACCAAGGCGGGCATGGCGCGGCCCAAGGGACGCTGGGTGCCGAACGCACGTCCCGATCATCTGCGCCGGATGGTCGATGGCAGCCTCGCCGCGCTCGGGGTCGAGTGCCTGCCGCTGCTGCTGCTGCACGGCAACGATCCGGGCACGCCCTTCGAGGACAGCCTGGGCACGCTGGCCGAGTTGCAGCGCGCCGGCAAGATCGCGTACCTCGGCCTGTGCAATGTCGATGTGCCCGAGATCCTGCAGGCACAGCGGCACTTCGCCGTGACCGTGATCCAGAACGAGCTCAGCGTGATCAACCGCAAGGCCGCCGCTGCTGGCACGCTGGAACTGGCGCGACAAATCGGCGCGGTGTTCATGGCCCATCGTCCGCTCGGCGGGCATGCCAAGACCGACACCCTGGAGAAGAACCGCGCAATGGCGCCGATCGCCACCCGCCATGGCTGCAGCCGCCACGAAGCGGCGCTGGCGACCCTGCTGGATGCCGGCCCGCCGCTGCTGCCGGTGGTCGGCGCCACGCGGATCGAACGCATCGAGTCCTGGCGGCGTGCGCTGAGCATGCGCCTGGACGCCAGCGACCGCGCCGGCCTCGACGGCAAGATCAGTCTGAGACCGGATGCGGAGGGCGAAGCGCTGCTCGCCCCTGCGCCCGCGCGCGACGGCCTGCGCGCGCTCGAACCCGGCGCCGCGCCAGGCGCAGAGCCCGAGGTGGTCATCGTCATGGGCGTGCAGGGCGCCGGCAAGTCGACCGTGGTGCAACGCTATGTCGACGCCGGTTTCGAGCGCCTCAACCGCGACCTCGCCGGCGGCAAGCTGGACGACCTGGTGCCGCTGCTCGCGGAACACCTGGCTGCCGGGCGCACGCGCGTGGTGCTCGACAACACCTACCCGACGCGCGCGTCGCGCTGGCCGGTGATCCGCGCGGCGCAGGGCCATGGCGTGCCGGTGCGCTGCGTGCACCTGGCCACGCCGGTGCGCGAGGCGCTGGTGAACATCTCGCTACGCCTGCTCGAACGCTACGGCACGCTGCCGGGACCCGACGAACTGAAGGAACTGGGCAAGAGCGATCCCAACCTGCCGCCGCCGATGGCGCTGGCGCGTTACGCGGCCTGCTTCGAGGCGCCGCACGCGGACGAGGGCTTCGGTGCCATCGACGAAATCCCCTTCGTGCGCCAGCCGACCGGTCCGCTGGCCGGCACGGTCAAGGCATTGCTGCTGGACGTCGATGGCACCCTGCGGCGCACCCGCAGCGGCGAGATCTATCCCAGCGATCCGGAGGACATCGAGATCCTTCCGGGGCGCCGCGAGGTGCTGCAGCGCTGGGTCGCCGACGGCTGGCAGTTGTTCCTGGTTTCGAACCAGAGCGGCATCGCCTCCGGCAATGTCAGCGAGGCCGCGGTGCGCGCCTGTTTCGAGCGCACCATCGCACTCCTCGGCGTGCCGGTGACGGACCTCGCCTTCTGCCCGCACACCGCCTTCCCCGCCGGCTGCTTCTGCCGCAAGCCTATGCCCGGCCTCGGCATCGCGCTGGCGCGCAAGCACGGCCTGGCCATCGACCAGTGGGTCATGGTCGGCGACATGGACAGCGACGCCGATTTCGCCCGTGCGATCGGCGCGCGCTATGTGGATGCGGCGGAGTTCTTTGCCTGAGCGCAGCCGCGGTGTCAGCGCGAAGCCTGGCGGTTGGCGGCCGGTGGAGCGATTTCGACCACGTCGATCCAGTCGTGGTCCGTGGACAGCACCTGCAGCGACAGCGTGACCGGGTGCGGCACGGACTCCGGCACGAGGTATGCGTGAATGTGCGCATCCCGGTAAGCCGGCGCGAGCGCGAGTTGGTCCGCACGGACGGACGCGACCTCGAAGACACTCAACGACGGGGACAGGCGACCAATGATGACCAGGGATCCGGGCGCCACGTCGATCCGCATGGTGCGCGTCGTTGCGACCGCCCCGATCGGCGCACGCATCGGATAGTCGCGCGCATCGGCGAGCGGGTGACCGGGCGACATGGACCGGACCCCGTCGGGTTCGAACAGTCCGAGACTGCCGATCTTGTGCAGCGGCGACCAGCCGAGCGGGGACCACACCGCGCGGGGAACGCCGACGAGGTGCCGATCGGCAGCCCCGCCCAGGCGTAGTGTCGAGACGTCGCAGCGGTCCCGAATCGGCAGCCCTCCGTGTTCGTCCACGATCGACGCAAGAGTGCCGTGCAAGGCCAGCGTACCTCGCAGTCTCGGGCAAACCGTCTGCGCCAGATCTGCCCACTGCGACACGGCAATCCATGCGCCCGCCTGTGGCCCACGGTTGCCGCGCGCCTGGCGGATGTCCATCAGTTCCGCGGCCGGGAACCCGCCCTCGCCCCGGCCCACATGCTGCATCACAGCGGCAGTTTGAATCAGGGCGAGCGCCAGCACAGCCCCCGGCAGCGCGCGGCCGGCCCACGGCCCGCTGCGCCAGCCCAGGGCAATCACTCCGGCGTAACTCAGCGTCAGTACCTGGGCGAAGTACCAGGGCGTGCTCGGACGGACGCCGAACACCATCACGGCCACCCATGCCAGGCCGGCGAGCAACCATCGCGCGCGGCGATCGCGGCGCGCCTGTCGGGCACACAGGGCGAGTCCGCCCGTCGCCAGCAAGACCGTGGCGCAGGCGACCATCCCACCCCAAGATTCGCCGCCGAGGGTCCTGAGCGTGGTCAATGGCCCGCCGCAGGCGAATCCGTACGCGGCTTCGAGCCATCCCCATCCCGAGTGCCCGCTGCCCGCCTGCACCACGACCTGGCCTGCCGGCACGACGGCGGACGCTCCCTGCACCACCCATGCCAGCGCCACCGGCAGGAACGGCAGCAGCCCCGCGGCGACACCTGCGCCCAGCGCAGGCCATTGCCCGCGTCGGATCGCCGCTGCGGTGGCAGCCGACAGCGGGAACACCGCGAGGACTGCGGCGCTGGGATGGGCCTGGATTGCCAGGCTGGCGAGCAGGCCAGTGCCGATCAGCGTCAGCGCCCGCCCGCCCCGGACGTGGGCCAGCGCGCTCCAGCACGTCCCGAGCAACAGCGCCGGCACCAGCATCGGCGTGGTCGTATTGAGGAAATCCAGTCCCGACCAGCCAGGCAATGCGAGCGCCGCCGCGAACAGCAGGCCGAGGCGACGGTCCATCCACGCACGTCCCAGTCCATAGGCCAGCAGGAACTTGCTGCTGGCGAGTGCGCCCATCCACCAGGGGACGGACGCAACCGGAAGGCCGAGCAGCAAGGGCACCGCCTGCAGGTAATGGAACACCGGCCCGAGGTGAAAGCTGCTGCCGAAGATCGGCCCTACCAAGGGGTAGCTTTCTCCGCGGGCGATGGCAAGCGCGATGGCGATGTCGCGCACGCCGTCGACGAACGGCATGGCATGCAGGAATGGCAGGAAGGCGGCGAGGCAGAAGCCCGCCAGCAGCAGCGCGTCCCCGAGCGGAAGTCGCGCCTCGGCCGCTTGCGCCGCCGGGCCGCCGGGCATCGCTTCTGCAGGGGTAACCGTTTCGGCCTGCACGCGCGTCAGGGCTTTGTGCGAAGCCGACTGTTCCTCGCGTCAACCAGGAACACCGGACGACCCTTGATCTCGGTGAAAATCTGTTCGAGGTAGATCCCGACCACACCGAGGCCGACCATGATGCAGCTGCCGAGCAGCAACAGGACCAGGATCACGGTGGTGAAACCACTGACCGCCACGCCGGTGAGCTTGTGGTAGATCGCGATGCCGCCGATCACCACGCTGAGCACCAGTGTCAGCAGCCCGAGCGCCGTGATCAGGTGCAGGGCGCTGGTGGAGAAACCGGTCAGCGCATCCAGCGACAGGCGCAGCAGCCGGAGGCGCGACCAGGCGCTGCGGCCGTGCTTGCGTTCGGGCACGTCGAAATAGATCCGCGCGGATGGAAAACCCATCCATGCGGTGAGTCCGCGGAAGAAGCGCTTGCGCTCGGGCAGTGCGCAGTAGGCATCCACCACCTTGCGATCGAGTAGCTTGAAGTCGGCGCTGTTGTGGATGTCGATCCCGGCCATCCAGCCGAACAGCCGGTAGAAGGTCCGCGCCAGGGTCGCCGACAGTCGCGATTCGGCGCCGCGCGAGGCCTTGCAGGCATCCACGACTTCCATCCCCTGGCGCCACAGGGCGAGCATGCTCGCGACCAGTTCGGGCGGATGCTGCAGATCGCTGTCCATGACGACGACGGCATCGCCCTGGGCGTGCCTCAGGCCGGCCAGAATCGCGGCCTCCTTGCCGAAATTCCGGGTCAGGCAGAGCAGGTCGACATGGGCAGACGCTTCGCTGAAGCGCTGCAGCCAGTCACGCGATCCGTCGGTGGAGCCATCGTCAACCAGCAGCACATGCACTCGAGTCTGGTCGATCGCACCCAGCGCAGCCAGCAGAGGCGGCAGGTTGGCATCGAGTGCGGCGCCCTCGTTGTACACGGGGATCACCACGGTCAACAGGTCGGTGGTCCGCAGCGTGTCCATCGTCACGGCTGCGCCAGCGCCTGGTCCACCACGCTCAGCATCGCGTTGACGCCGATCGGGAGCGCAGCTTCGTCGAGGTGGAACTTCGGCGAATGGTTGGACGGCGCAGTCGCACCATCGACGCCCTTGGCGGTGGAGCCGACGAAGAAGTAGAAGCCCGGCACTTCGTCGGCGAAGTAGGCGAAGTCCTCGGCGACAGTGGACATCGGAAACTCGACCAGGGACTCGACGCCCACGGCGCGTGCCAGCGCCGGGCGCAGGCGCTCGGTCAGCGCGGAATCGTTGCGGGTCACGCGCGTGTGCTGCTCGAAGCTGACCTCGGCGGTCGCATGGTGAGCCTGCGCGGTGTGCTCGGCGATGTTCCGGATATCCGCCCAGATCGCGTCGCGGGTGTCGGTCTCGAAGCTGCGCACGGTGCCGATCAGCTCCACCTGGTCGGGGATGATGTTGTAGCGGATGCCGCCCTTGATCGCGCCCACCGAGACCACCGCGGGCGAGGCCGTGATATCCACGCGGCGGCTGACGATGCTCTGCAGGCCGTCGACGATGCGGCTGGCGGCGAGCACCGGATCGACCCCGCCCCAGGGCCGCGAACCGTGGGTCTGCACGCCCTTGACGAGGATCTTGAAACTGTCGGATTCGGCCATGAACGGGCCACCGCGCACGCCGACGGTGCCGACGTTCATGGTCGAGAACACATGCAGGCCAAGCACCATGTCCGGCTTGCGCGGCGCGGCGAACACGCCTTCCTTGAGCATCAGCGGCGCGCCGCCCTCCTCGCCCGCCGGCGGGCCTTCCTCGGAGGGCTGGAAGATGAACATCACCGAGCCCTGCAGGCTGTCCTTGCGCGCGGCGAGCGCGCTGGCCACGCCCATCAGGATCGCGGTGTGCGCATCGTGGCCGCAGGCGTGCATCACGCCGACCTTCTCGCCGCGAAACTCGGTCTCCGCCTTCGACGCGAACGGCAGCTCGACCTCCTCGCGCACCGGCAACGCGTCCATGTCGGCGCGGATCGCGATCAGCGGGCGCTCGGCCGCGCCGCGCAGGTAGCCGACCACGCCGGTGTGGGCCACGCCCTCCTTCACCTCCAGGCCGAGCGACTTCAGGTGCGCGGCGACAATGCCGGCGGTGCGCGTCTCGCGGTTGCCGAGTTCCGGATGCTGGTGGAAATCGCGCCGCCAGTCCTGCACCTGGGCCAGGATCTCCGGCGTCGCCGCCTGCACCCCGCCGGTCACCGCCAGCAGCCATCCCAGCCAGACACCGCGCATGCGCCATTTCCCGTCGATTCGTTCATCGGGAGTGTGCCAGCATTCGCGGGCTGACGCCGCATTCCGCGCGCCACCCAAGCCAACAGCGACCTCTCCGGGCCAAGCCATGCGTGTCGAGACCCTGCCCAGCCTCGCCGGCGAATACTGGCGCGCGCTGTCCCACTCCAAGCCCGGCCTGGCCTATGGCGAGGAGATCCCGCGGCACACCCTGGAGGTGGCGGCGCTGCGCGTGGACCCGGCCGCGCTCGCCCGCTACCGCAGCTTCGTCGGCAGCACCGAGGCGTTCCCGCTGGCCTATGCCTATGTGCTGGCGCAGCCGGCGCATTTCCACCTGATCAACCAGCCCGAATTCCCGGTGCGTTGCGTGGGCCTGGTGCATGCCGACAACCGCACCGTGCGCCATGGCGAGATCGACCCGGCACAGCCGATCGCACTCAAGGTCAGCATCGGCGGCGACCGCGTGCGCCGTCGCGGCCGCGAGTTCACCCTGCACACCGAGTTCCACCAGGACGGCCGCCTGCTGGTCGAGATGGACAGTGGCTGCTTCACCCGCGTGCGCGGCGCGCCGCGCGGCGAGGGCGCGCTGCCGGCAGAGACGCCACCACCCGCGGCCGTCCCCGGAGAGAAGGTCGCGGAACTGCGCTTCGCCGCGCACTTCGGCCGGCGCTACGCGCGCGTCTCGGGCGACTACAACCCGATCCACCTGGCCGGCTGGCTGGCGCGCCCCTTCGGCTTCCGCCGCGCCATCGCGCACGGTGTCGGCAGCATGGCGCGCATCGATGCCGAACTCGGGCGCCACGCCGGCACGCCCACGCGCGAGCTCGCGATCCGCTTCCGCCGCCCGCTGGAACTGCCCGGCCTGACCACCCTCTACCGGCGCGCGGATGAGGTCGACGGCTTCGTGCTGCACGATGCGCAGGGGCGCGAACTCGCGAGCGGCTGCCGCTGCTGACCCTGCCGGAGGTCACGCCGATGTCCGGCTGCGGCGCGAATCCCGTATCTCCCCCAGGAACCCGCCATTCCGGCGCCCTGGGAGTCCGCGATCCATGCAATCGAACACCGCCCATGTCGTGCAATCGAGCTTTGCCGAACTGGCGCCGTTGGCGCCCGCGGCTGGCCGGATCTTCTATCGCGAGCTGTTCCTGCTCGACCCGACGCTGAAGTCGATGTTCGTCGGCAACCTGGAACGCCAGGGCGAGAAGCTGATGCAGATGATCGGCGCCGCCGTGAACCTGGCCCACCAGCCGCAAAAACTGTTGCCGGTGCTGCGCCAGCTCGGCGCGCGACATGCCGGCTACGGCGTGCGCCCCGGCCACTACGACATCGTCGGCCTGGCGCTGGTGCGCACCCTGGAGCTGACGCTCGGCGAGCGCTTCGATGCCGAGGTGCGCGCGGCCTGGATCAAGTTCTACCGCCTGGTGGCGACGACCATGATCGACGCCAGCCAGGACGTTGCCCGCGCCGCCTGAGCGCGGCGCCTCGCGACTGCGGCAGAATCGGGGTTTGTCGCCGGAGCCTGCCATGCCTCAATCCGAACGCGAACTGCTGCAGCCGCAGGAAATCCTGCGCCGGATGCGCCACGGCGAGGTACCGACGGCTGGCGAGATCCAGGCGATCGTCGCTGGCATCTCTGACGGGCGGCTGGGCGATGCGCAGGTGGGTGCTTTCGCGATGGCGGTGTGCACGCGCGGCTTGCCGCCCGAGGCCACCACCACGCTGACGCTGGCGATGCGCGACAGCGGCAGCGTGCTCGACTGGCGCGGCGCGGGCTTCGACGCGCCGGTGCTCGACAAGCATTCCACCGGCGGGATCGGCGATGTGGTCAGCCTGATGCTCGGGCCGATGCTCGCAGCCTGCGGCGCACTGGTGCCGATGCTCTCCGGCCGTGGCCTTGGCCACACCGGCGGCACCCTGGACAAGCTCGAAGCGATTCCCGGGTACTGCGGCGTGGTGGATGTCGCCACCACCCATCGCTGCCTGCGCGAGGCGGGCGTGGCGATCATCGGCGCCGGTCCGGACCTGGCGCCGGCGGACCGCCGGCTGTACGCCATCCGCGACATCACGGGAACGGTCGAATCGCTGCCGCTGATCACCGCGTCGATCCTGTCGAAGAAGCTTGCGGCCAATTCGAACGCGCTGATCCTCGACGTCAAGACCGGCAGCGGCGCCTTCATGGCCACCACCGAGGCCGCGCGCGAACTCGCGCAGTCGCTGGTCACGGTCGCCAACCGCGCCGGCCTGGCGACCCGCGCACTGATCACCGACATGGACCAGTCGCTGGCGCCGGCGGTCGGCAACTCGCTGGAGACGCGCCTGGCCATCGAATACCTGCGCGGCGACGCGCGCCCGGCGCGGCTGCACGCACTGACCGTGCGCCTGGGTGCCGAGGCGATGCAACTGGCGGGCATGGTGGCGAGCGTCGCCGAGGGCGCGCGCCGGATGCAGGAAGCACTCGACAACGGCGCGGCGGCCGAGCGCTTCGCGCGCATGGTGGTCGCACTCGGCGGCCCGGCCGACATCCTCGACCAGCCGGCGCATTTCGCCGCGGCGCCGGTGGTGCGCCCGGTGCTGGCCGGTGCGCAGGGCGTGGTCGCGCGCATCGATGCGCGCGCGCTCGGCGTCGCGGTGGTCGGACTCGGCGGCGGGCGCAGCCTGCCGAGCGACAGCATCGATCCGCGCGTGGGCCTGACGGAGGTCATCGAGCTTGGCGTGGCGGTGTCGGCGGACACCCCGCTCGCGGTCGTCCACGCCGCCGACGAGGCCGCCTGGCAGCGCGCCGCGCACGCCGTGCGAGCGGCCTACACCATCGGCGAGCGCGCGGCGATGCCGCCGCTGGTGCATGAGGTGGTGGGCTGAGCATCCCGCCGAACAGGCCGCAAGATATCGATGAAGCGTAGCCCGTTGTGCCGCGCAGCGGCTCAGCGGGTACTGATCGCAAGTACCCGGGGAACGCGCTGAGCGCGTACCACCGGGCTACGCGCGCATGCGCTTGGATGCGCACGGTCCTTCGCGCGAATGAACGCAACGACCGGGATGGCCGGCACTTTGCGTTCCGCGCGCTTCGCGACTAACCTGCGAAATTCCATCCGCAGCAACGAGGGTGAATCCGCGATGCGTCGCGCCATGCTGATCGTGCTCGATTCGCTCGGGGTCGGTGAATTGCCGGATGCCGCGCGCTATGGCGACGTCGGTGCCGACACGCTGGGGCACATCGCCGCCTGGTGCGTTCGACCGGTGGCCGAGGGCGGCCGTGGCCGACCGCTGGCGATTCCGAACCTGGCGCGGCTGGGACTCGCCGATGCGGCCGCCGCGGCGCGTGGCGCGCCGCTGCCAGGCGTCGTCGGCAGCGCCAACGGGCATGCGCGCTTTGGCGCCTCGCGCGAGCGCTCCACCGGCAAGGACACCATCAGCGGCCACTGGGAAATCGCCGGGGTGCCGGTGCTGTTCGACTGGGGTTATTTCAGCGACAAGAGCGATTCCTTCCCGCCGGCGCTGCTCGACGCGCTGGCGCGCGAGGGCGGTGTCGCCGGCTTCCTCGGCAACTGCCACGCCTCGGGCACCGAGATCATCGCGCGGCTGGGCGAGGAGCACATCCGCTGCGGATTGCCGATCGTCTACACCTCGGCCGATTCGGTCATCCAGATCTGCGCCCACGAGGAGCACTTCGGCCTGCAGCGGCTGTACGACCTGTGCGCCGTCGCGCGCCGGCTGGTGGACGAATACCGCATCGGCCGGGTGATCGCGCGGCCCTTCCTCGGCACCTGCGCCGCCGATTTCAAGCGCACGCCGCACCGCAAGGACTATTCGGTGCCGCCACCGGAACCGACGTTGCTCGACCGCCTGCAGGCCGCCGGCGGCGAGGTGGTCGGCGTCGGCAAGATCAGCGACATCTTCGCCGCCCAGGGCATCAGCCGCTCGCTCAAGGCCAACGGGCTCGACGCGCTGGTGGCCAGAAGCATCGAGGCCTTCGACGCGGCGACCAGGTCCACCCTGGTGTTCACCAACCTGGTCGATTTCGATCAGGAATACGGCCATCGGCGCGACGTGGCCGGTTACGCCGCGGCGCTGGAGCACTTCGACACCCTGCTGCCCTCGCTGCTTGACCGCCTCGGGCCGGACGATCTTGCGGTGTTCTGCGCCGACCACGGCAACGACCCGACCTGGCCCGGCAGCGACCACACCCGCGAACACATCCCGATCCTCGCCACCGGCCCGGCGCTCGCGCCCGGCAGCATCGGCCTGCGCGACAGCTTCGCCGACATCGGCGCCAGCCTGGCCGAATGGTTCGGCTTGCAGCCGCTGGGCCACGGCCGATCGTTCTTGAAGCAGTGAAACGTGAAATGTAAAACGGCAATTCAGTCGCGCCATTGACGTTTCACTTCTCACTTTTCAAATTTCCACCTTACCCCTCCCAAGGCCATCCATGACCACCCCGCACATCGAAGCCCAAGCGGGCGCCTTTGCCGAGACCGTGCTGTTGCCGGGCGATCCCTTGCGCGCGAAGTACATCGCCGAGCGTTTCCTCGAAGGCGCGACGCAGGTGACTGCGGTGCGCAACATGTATGGCTACACCGGCCACTTCCGCGGCCAGCGGGTCTCGGTGATGGGCGGCGGAATGGGCATCCCGTCATGCTCGATCTACACCAGCGAGCTGATCGACCACTACGGCGTGAAACGCGTGCTGCGCGTCGGCACCTGCGGCGCGGTGCTGGATGAGGTGAAGATCGGGGACCTGGTGCTGGCGCTCGGCGCCAGCACCGATTCGGGCGTCAACCGCACGCGCTTTGGCGGATACGACCTCGCTGCCATCGCCGCCTGGCCGCTGGCGCGCGCGCTGGACGACGCCGCGCGTGCCGCGGGCCGGCCGATGCGCATCGGCAATGTGTACTCGACCGACCTCTTCTACAACGCCGCGCCGGGCCTCGTCGACATGCTCCGGCGCGCGAGCATCCTCGGCATCGAGATGGAGGCGGCTGGCCTGTACACCGCCGCCGCCGAACGCGGCGCCCAGGCAGCCGCATTGCTGACCGTGTCGGACCACCTGGTCACGCACGAGAAAATGAGCGTGGCGCAGCGCCAGCAGGGTCTGGATGCGATGATCGAAGTAGCGCTCACGGCCGTGGTCGCGTAGGTTCAGCGGTGCGAGTTTTTCCAGCGAGGCCGCCGATGAAGCACCAGGACCTGCTCGACGAATCCACTGTGGCGATGCGCCAGGCCTATGCCCCGTATTCGCAGTTGTTCGTCGGTGCCGCGCTGCGCAGCGCCAGCGGCAAGGTCTACTCCGGCTGCAATGTCGAATGTGGCGCCTTCGGCATCGGCAGTTGCGCCGAGCGCAACGCGATCGCCACCGCGGTACGCGCGGAGGGCGCCGGGCTGCGCATCGAGGCGGTGGCGATCAGCGCCGTCGACAACCGCGACACGCCCATGGCGATCCCGCCCTGCGGCGCCTGCCGCCAGTTGATCCGCGAACTCGGCCCGCAGGCCGAGGTGGTCTTCCTCGGTGGCGACGGCCTGGTCGAGACCGACATCAATGCGCTGCTGCCGCACAACTTCGTGCTGACCACGCTGTAGCCTGTGTGAGGCGTAGGCCGGAGTGGCGCGCAGCGGCTCTCCGGCGCTTTGCCGGTGAAGCGCTGCGCGCCACACCGGCCTACGCAAGCTGCGGCTCCGCGTCCGCATCAGCGCATCACTCGAATCCATTCGCGAAGAATGTGTTGGCCTCGTACGCACCGCGATCGACCGTCGGCCCGATGATCCTGGCGCCGCCATCGAGGTCGCGCGTCGAAAGGTCGCCGAAGGGCGTGTTCGCGCCCGTGTTGAGCGCAGGCGACGCTGGCCTCAGGCGGAAATCGCTGGCACTGACGAACAGCGGATCCACGCCGAGGTTGCTGTTGGCCAGCGCAGGCGTTCCTTCCAGCGTCTGGATGATGTTGGAGATGACGGTCATTCCGTTGGCAAAGAGATCCCGGCCGAAGTTGCCCCAGAGGATGTTGTTCGACAGGTACACCGCGCTGTCGCCGTCAAAGCGGATCACCGCCGAAGTAGGACCCGAGCCCACACTCTGAGTGACGGTGTTGTTGTTGAAATAGACCGTGGAGGAGTTGCTGATCGTGGACATGGCCGAGCCGGTCGACGCGCCGTTGCCGACGAACAGATTGCTGCGGATCACCAGCGGCGCGCCTGCGAGGTAGGCGCCGCCAGCAATCAGGCTCGCGTTGTTGTCACTGAAGATCATGTTCTCGACGGTGGTCCCGCCGTTGCTGCCGGTCACGGTGAAGATCGCAAGACCGCCGCCACGGTTGGTGTTGCCCTGGTTGCCGCCCTGGAAGCCGCGGGTGATGGTCAGCTTGCGGATCGTTGTGCTGCCGGTGCCAACGCCACGATTGATGATCAGCCCAGGATTGGTGTTCGCACCGTCGATGACGCTGGCGGTGGGACTGTGGCTGGCAAAGTCGCAATTGCCGAACAGGTTCGCCCAGCCGCCCTCGATCGTGATCGACTCCGTCCCGTCGAAATGCTGATTGCGCCCGAATCCGCCGGCCGGCGACACATAGGTGCCCGCCCGAAGCTTGATCAGATCGCTGGCATCGGCATTGGTGCTTGCCGACTGCAGCGCGGCCTGCAGTTCAGCCGAATTCGACACGCAGAAGGTCGCTGCGACCGCGGGTGCGCTTGGGCAGGAAGCGAGGACGGCGAACAGGATGATGGTACCGCGGTGAAGCATCGCAAGAGTCCGGTGCGTAGACCCCAGCAGAAACGCGCAGCCGGCGCCGAACGCACAGCGCCCTCAGGTTGCAACCGACCTGCAGTGCCTGTCGATGGAGTCGACCAACCTCGGCATTGCCCACGCCGGCAGGTCGTGCCCCATGCGCTCGATGATCTCGAGGCGCGCATGCGGGATGACGCGTGCCAGGTGGTGCGCGGCGGCCACTGGCACCAGCGGATCCAGCGCGCCGTGGATCAGCAGCGTCGGCGTGTCGATGCGCTTGAGATGTGCGCTGCGGTCGGGCTGGGCGCAGATCGCCAGCAGCTGGCGCAGCGTGCCATCCGGGCGATAGGCCCGCGTGAGTGCCCGGTCCAGCCCCTCGCGCAGGCGCGCGATCTCGAAGGGATCGTGGTGCCGCCCGATCTCGGTGAACAGCGCCACGTAGTGGTCCAACCGCTGCTGGTGGCTGCTCTGCGGGCCAGGCGCGCGCAGCATCAAGCGGGTCAGGTCCCACTTCGGCGGCGGCGCGGCGCGCGGGCCGGCGCTGGACATGATCGAGGTCAGCGACAGCACGCGACTGGGCGCCGCCAGCGCCAGCTGCTGCGCGATCATCCCGCCCATGCTCGCGCCGACGACGTGGAAGCGGTCGATGCCCAGCGCGTCAGCCAGCGCCAGCGTGTCCCCGGCCATGTCGTCCAGGGTGTAGGCGGCGCGGATCGGCAGCCGCAGCAGGTAGCGCAGGAAGGCGCGGCGCACGCCCATGTGCGGCGCCAGGCGCCCGCTGCCGGAGTGACCGATGTCGCGGTTGTCGAAGGTCAGCACGCGCCAGCCGCGCGCGGCCAGCCCGGCCACCATCTCTGGCGGCCACATCACCCGCTGCATCCCCAGGCCCATGACCAGCGCCAGCACCGGGCCGTCCGGCGGTCCGGTCAGTTCATGGTCCAGGTGCAGCCCGCGCGCGGGCAAGTCGATGCGCATGGCGCAAGCATCGCACCGATCCCATCCCTACTCGAACCCGTTGGCAAACATGTGCTCCGTGCGCGGGACCGTCACCGACCACACGCCGCGGCCCAGGGTGCCGGCGATCAGCCGGCGCGTCGACTGCACGAAGCGCAGGTCGAACACCAGCACATCCGGCAGGAAAATGCCGAAGCCGTACCAGACGTTGTCGTCGGTATCGACGAAATACACGCCTGACCGCGTGCCCAGCGCAAGTCGGTCGGTGCCGTCCTCGGGGATGTACTCGATGGTGCGGAAGTCGAAGGAACTGATGCTGGACAGGTTGCCGGTCACATCGGTCCAGGTGGTCCCCGAGTTGATCGAGCGGAACACCTGGTTGTCGTCGATCGCCCACACGCGCGCGGAATTCGTGGGGTCCATCGCGACATCGGTGACGGTGCTTGCGCCCGCCGGCAGCGCGGTGGTCGCCACGAAGCTGTTGCCCGAGCGGCGATATACCTGGCTGCCCTTGCCGACGTAGGCCGCGTCGACGCTGTTCAAGGCGCCGAAGGCCATTGCATTGCGGTTGGCGCCCGGCGCGACCTGCAGGCTGTAGGTCGGCGAAGCCGATGTCGCGTTGGTCGAAATGAAGATCAGCGAAGTACCACCCACCATCAGCCGGGCAGGGTCGATGCGGTTGATCTCAAGCGGAGTCACGAACTGGGTGCCGGTGATCCCGGGCATCGCAATCTCGGATACGAACAGGTTGGCGTTGCTGTAGCGCTGGCGCGTGAAGCTGCCGAGTCCCTGCGTGCTGACGTAGCGGTAACTCCCATTGATGAGAGTGATGTCGTCGATCGCCACATCGCCGCCGTCGCCGTCGAAGATGTGCTCCCAGCGCTGCGTGTTGGGCAGCTGCTGCATGTGGGTGCCATTGTCCTGGGTACCGATGGTGATCACGTTGGCGAGCCCGTCGTGGTCGAGGTCGTGCACCTCCATCACGGCAAGGTCGCCGATCGCCGATGTCCAGGTGCCCGCGCCGGTCGGATTGCTGCGGCGGTAAACGCCGCCATCGTCGCTCTCCAGCAAGCTGCCATTGGCATCGAAGGCGAGATCGCGGCTGTCAGCGTGCGGCGCGGTGTTGTTGCCACCGGCATCCATGATGATCGAGAACTGGCTGCCGGCTGCGGCCGTGGAATTCCCGCGACGGACGTCGCCCGTGAAGGGATAGCTGGTGATGCGGTCGCCGCCGATGAACACCAGCGTGTTGTTGCTCGGGTGCGCCGCGAGCGAGGTGTTCGGGAAACCCTGGCCGCCCGGATGGATCGGCGGCACGTCCATCGCGGTCCAGTTGCCGCCCTGGTTGGTCGAACGGAACACGCCGGTGAGGGTGGAACTGTTGACGATCGCCGCGAAGACCACGCCACCCGATCCGACCGACAAGCGGATGTTGCCGCCGGCGGTGGCCGTGCTGCCGATTCCGGTGCTGGCTGCCACCCAGGTTGCGCCACCGTTGTCGCTGCGCCAGACCGGCGTCGCCGATCCCAGCACGCCGACATAGAAGCGGCTGTTGTTGGTGGGGTCTTCGGCCAACTCGCCGATGCCGCCGGTCGGCAGGCCGGTGCCCGCGCCGCCCGACACCAGGGTCCAGTTCGCGCCGGTGTTGGTGCTGCGGTAGAGGCCGCCGCTGCGCGATGCCGCCATCAGCACGGCGCCGCGCGCGCTGACGCCGACCAGCTTCTGGCCGAGCAGAGTGGCTCCACCCAGTTCGGTCCAGTTCGAGCCGCCATTGGTGGTGCGGTAGACGCCGATCTCGTCGTCGCCGCGCTCGGCGAAGTTGCTGACACGGCCGGTGCCGACGATCAGCGTCTGGAAGCTCGCGTCGGTGCGGTCGAAGGCGATCGACGCGGTCGACAGCGAGCGCTGGAAATCGGTCAGGGGCGTCCAGTCCGGATCGGCCGCGGTCGCGTTGTTGGTGCGCCAGACGCCGCCATTGACCGAGGCGGCATACAGGATATTGGCATTGGTCGGATGTGGCGCCAGCGCGTGCACCGCGCCCGCGACCTCGTTGTCCGGCGGCACGACGACCTGCGCTCCCTGCGTCGGCGCGGGCCCCAGGGGGCTCCAGATCGGCAGCAGGATGATGATCCCGGAGGGCGCTTCTGTCGGCACGCTGCGCGCAGGCGGGCTTATCGCCGGGCGCTGCTCGGCCGGATCGACCGGCTCGCGATCGGACAAGTCGTTTTCGTTGACCTTCATGTCGGGCGGCGGCGCAGGCACGCGCAGGACGCCGATTCCCGGCTCGCCCGCCGCAACCGGAATTGCGCACAGGATCAGGATTGCCCCCAGCAACACACGCATCACACACCTCCGGGCTCTGGCATTTCCTTACCTTGCGCCCGATGCGCCGGGTCCTGCCTTGACTTGACGCAAGCCAGACCCCGCAAAAAAGCGAAGGGCAGGCCTTGCGGCCCGCCCTTCGTTGCAACGCTTGCTGCTGTATTCCGGGGATACGCGGGCCTTGGAGAACCTGCGCACCCGGCTACCTGGGCGGCGCGCGAACGCCGCCCGGTCCGGATCGACCCTGAGGGCCGATCAGAAATCCATGCCGCCCATGCCGCCGCCGTGGTCGTGACCGGCGTGGCCACCCGCCGCTTCCTTCTTCGGCAGCTCGGCGACCATGCACTCGGTGGTGATCATCAGGCCGGCGATGGAGGCCGCGTTCTGCAGCGCGTAGCGGGTGACCTTGGTCGGGTCCAGGATGCCCATCTCGACCATGTCGCCGTACTCGCCGGTGGCGGCGTTGTAGCCGTAGTTGCCCGAGCCTTCGTAGACCTTGTTCAGCACCACGCTCGGCTCGTCACCGGAGTTGGTGGCGATCTCACGCAGCGGCGCTTCCATCGCGCGCGCGGCGATCGAGATGCCGTGGTTCTGGTCTTCGTTGGCGCCCTTCAGCTTGCGCACCGCTTCCAGGCCGCGCACCAGGGCCACGCCGCCGCCCGGGACGATGCCTTCTTCCACCGCCGCACGCGTGGCGTGCAGGGCGTCTTCGACGCGCGCCTTCTTTTCCTTCATCTCGACTTCGGTCGCGGCGCCGACCTTGATCACCGCCACGCCGCCGGCCAGCTTGGCCACGCGCTCCTGCAGCTTCTCGCGATCGTAATCAGAGCTGGTCTCCTCGACCTGCTTCTTGATCTGGTCGATGCGCGCCTTGATGGTGTCGGCCTTGCCGGCGCCGTCGATGATCGTGGTGTTTTCCTTCTCCACGACGATGCGCTTGGCGGTGCCCAGATCCTTCAGCGTGGTCTTCTCCAGCGACAGACCCACTTCCTCGGAGATCACCTGGCCGCCGGTCAGGATGGCCATGTCTTCCAGCATCGCCTTGCGACGATCGCCGAAGCCCGGGGCCTTGACCGCGCAGACCTTGACGATGCCGCGGATGGTGTTGACCACCAGCGTGGCCAGCGCCTCGCCTTCCACTTCCTCAGCGACGATCAGCAGCGGCTTGCCGGCCTTGGCGACGGCTTCCAGCACCGGCAGCAGCTCGCGGACGTTGGAGATCTTCTTGTCGTGCAGCAGGATGTACGGGCTCTCCAGCTCGGCCTTCATGGTCTGCTGGTTGTTGATGAAGTACGGGCTCAGGTAGCCGCGGTCGAACTGCATGCCCTCGACGACGTCGAGCTCATTGTTCAGGCCCGAGCCTTCCTCGACCGTGATCACGCCTTCCTTGCCGACCTTGTCCATCGCGTCGGCGATGATGGTGCCGATCTCGGCATCGCTGTTGGCGGAGATGGTGCCGACCTGGGCGATTTCCTTGTCGTCCTTGCACGGCTTGCTGATGGCCTTGAGCTGCTCGACGGCGGCGACAACCGCCTTGTCGATGCCGCGCTTGAGGTCCATCGGGTTCATGCCGGCGGCGACCGCCTTCATGCCCTCGCGGATCAGCGCCTGCGCCAGCACGGTGGCGGTGGTGGTGCCGTCGCCGGCGACATCGGAGGTCTTGGAAGCGACTTCCTTGACCATCTGCGCACCCATGTTCTCGAACTTGTCGGCCAGTTCGATCTCCTTGGCGACGGACACGCCGTCCTTGGTGATCGTCGGCGCGCCGAAGCTCTTCTCGAGCACGACATTACGGCCCTTCGGGCCCAGGGTGACCTTGACCGCATTGGCCAGGACGTTCACGCCCTTGACCATGCGCGCACGGGCGTCTTCGGAGAAACGGACTTCTTTGGCAGCCATTGCTGTTTACCTCGGTAAAAAGTGAAAGGTGAAAAGTGAAAGGGAAGCCGAAGCGCGGTGCGCTATCAGGCCTCGATCACACCCATGATGTCTTCTTCGCGCATCACCAGCAGTTCTTCGCCGTCGACCTTGACCTCGGTGCCGCTGTACTTGCCGAACAGCACCTTGTCGCCGGCCTTCACCGCGATCGGACGCACGCTGCCGTTCTCCAGGATCTTGCCGTTGCCGGCAGCGATGACCTGGCCGCGGACCGGCTTCTCGGTGGCGGAGTCGGGGATCACGATGCCGCCGGCGCTGACGCGCTCTTCTTCCATGCGCTTGATGATCACGCGATCGTGCAAAGGACGGATTTTCATGGCGATAGGGCCTCTGAATGAGTTGAATCAATGATTTAGCAGCAGATGAGTGCCGCGACAGGCTGAGCGGAAGCCAGCCCGGCGCGCGACGGGCCCTTTATTGGGGGCGGGTTCAAGGGGATTCAAGAGGCCGGTTGTGGGTTGTGGGTTCCGGGTTGTGGGCAGCAGTCCGCGGCACCGGCCCGACAGCGCCTTTGCTGTCGCCGCCCACAACTCACAACCCACAACCCATAACCCGGGTTCACTTGGCGCAACGATCTCCAACCCGCCCACGTACTCGATGTCCTGCACCGTGCGCGAGTTGCGGCCCATGGAGACGGCGTCGACTTCCTGGCGGACCGGGCGGCCGCTGGCGGTATCGACGTAGAGCTTGGTGCTGGTCTGCGCCTCGACGCCCATCATCTTCATGGTCTGTTCGATCTGGTAGGTCTTCGCCGGCTTGCCGCCGACGTCCTCGGTGCCGAGCGCCTCGACCTTGGTCACGCCGGCCTTGGCCTGCTCGACGAACTCGGGGCTCATGTACTGCTTGCTGACCGCGGCGGTGCCCGGCGGGGCTTCCATCCAGTCCTGGCCCGGGAGCTTGATCCAGGCGCCTTCCGGGGTGATGACCATGTCCCCGCCGGGGCCGCCGGTGATGCGCATGCGCTCCGGGATGACGATCTCGACCTGCTGCTTGAAGGTCTGGTTGTTGGCGCTGGTCTCGATGCTGGCGCGATAGGTCTTGGCGGCGATCATCGCGTCCCACGCGGCAAAGACCTCTTCCTTCGCGCCGGCGTGGGCGAGGCCGGCGGAGCCGAGGAGGACGATGGCGGCGGCAGTCTGGAATGGGCGCATGGCGGTTTCCTCGTCAGTGGTTGCAGGCGCTACAACGGCGCCGCGAGAGCGCGGATGATACGGAGCCAACCCGTGCGGCGCGCTGACCGAACGACCGATGTCGCCCGGCGCGCCCACGCCGCATGCTTGCGGCCATTTTCGACCCTGCGGAGCCCTGCCCCATGACCGCTGCCCTGTGGACCCCCAGCCAGGAGCGCATCGACGCGGCCAACCTGAGCCGCTTCAAGCGCTTCGCGCACGAGCGCTTCGGCGCCGAGCTGCCCGACTACGAAGCGCTCTACGACTGGTCGAACACCCACCCGGACCGCTTCTGGACCGCGGTGTGGGAGTTCTGCGGCATCCGCGGCCGTGGCGACCTGACGCCGGCCCATGAGCACTTCGAGCGCATGCCCGGCTGCCGCTTCTTCCCGAAGGCCGAGATCAACTTTGCGCAGAACCTGCTGCGCTTCCGCGACGAGCGCCTGGCGATCATCGCGCGCGGCGAGGATGGCTCCACTCGCGAGCTCAGCTACAACCAGCTCGCCGAACAGGTGCGGCGGGTGCGCGCGGCGCTCGCCGCGCAGGGCGTGGGCCCCGGCGACCGCGTCGCCGGCTTCGTGCCGAACCGCCCCGAGGCGGTGATCGCGATGCTCGCCGCGGCCAGCCTGGGCGCGATCTGGTCCTCGTGCTCGCCGGACTTCGGCATCAACGGCGTGCTCGACCGCTTCGGCCAGATCGCGCCGAAGGTGCTGTTCACTGCCGACGGTTATTTCTACGGCGGCAAGCGCTTCGATTGCCTGGAGAAGGTCGCCGGCATCCTCACCCAGCTGCCGAGCGTGCAGCGCGTGGTGGTGTTCGCCTATGCCGGCACCGACCGCGAGCTCGCGAGCGTGCCGAACGCGGTGCGCTGGGATGAGTTCGCCCCGGAGACCACCGAGCTCCTGAGCTTCCACCACGGTCCCTTCGACCGTCCGCAGTACATCCTGTATTCCTCGGGCACCACCGGCGTGCCCAAGTGCATCGTCCACGGCCAGGGCGGCACCCTGATCCAGCACCTGAAGGAGCTGGTGCTGCACACCGATTTGCGCCGCGAGGACCGCATCTTCTACTACACCACCTGCGGCTGGATGATGTGGAACTGGCTGGTGTCCAGCCTCGCGGTGGGCGCCACCATGGTGCTGTTCGACGGCTCGCCCTTCCACCCGGGCCCAGGCTCGCTGTTCGACCTGGTGGACGAACTCGGCATCAGCGTGTTCGGCACCAGCGCGAAGTGGATCGCCGCCGCCGACAAGGCCGGCGTCAAGCCGCGCGAGACCCACAAGCTGAGCAAGCTGCGCACGATCCTGTCGACCGGCTCGCCGCTGGCGCCGGAGAGCTACGACTACGTCTACCGCGACATCAAGCCGGATGTGCTGCTGGCCTCGATCAGCGGCGGCACCGACATCGTCTCCTGCTTCGTGCTCGGCAACCCGGTGCTGCCGGTGTACCGCGGCGAACTGCAGTGCCGGGGCCTGGGCATGAAGGTCGAGATCCTGGACGACGACGGCAAGCCGGTGCGCGGCGAACCCGGCGAACTGTCCTGCACCCAGCCTTTCCCGTCGATGCCGGTCGGCTTCTGGAACGACGCCGACGGCCACAAGTATCACGACGCCTACTTCGGCAAGATCGACAACACCTGGTGCCACGGCGACCTCGCGCTGCTGACCGAGCACGACGGCATCGTCATCCTCGGCCGGTCCGACGCCACCCTGAACCCCGGCGGCGTGCGCATCGGCACCGCGGAGATCTATCGCCAGGTGGAGAAGCTGCCGGAAGTGCTGGAATCGATCTGCGTGGCGCAGGACTGGGACAGCGATGTTCGCGTGGTGCTGTTCGTGCGCCTGCGCGAGGGCCATGAACTGGATGAGGCCATGCAGGGCCGCATCCGCAAGGTCATCCGCGACAACACCACCCCGCGCCACGTCCCCGCCAAGATCCTCGCCGTGCCCGACATCCCGCGCACCATCAGCGGCAAGATCGTCGAACTCGCCGTGCGCAACGTGATCCACGGCAAGCCGGTCAAGAACACCGACGCGCTGGCCAACCCGCAGGCGCTGGAGCACTTCCGCGACCGCGGCGAACTGTCGCAGCCCTGAGTGCGCGGCAAACCTGCTCACTGCGGGCTTGCACCCAGGAGCAGGACGCAGAGAACGCAGAGGAGAAGCAGAGAGAGCGCAGAGAGATCACTTGGGCTGGAGCGCCTGTCTCCCGAGTGATCCAGTCGCAGTATTGACGGTCGAACGCAGGATCCAGACCAGACAAGCCTTACCCTCCGCGGTCTCTCTGCTTCTCCTCTGCGTTCTCTGCGTCCTGCTTGTCGCTGGGCCGTGCGACAAAGCCTGTTCGTGCGCGGCGCGATATGCTGCGGGGATGAGCACAGCCCCTGTCGTCCTCGTCACCGGCGCCGCGCGCCGCGTTGGCGCCACCATTGCGCGCCGCTTGCATGCGGCGGGGTTCGATGTCGCATTGCATTACCGCAGTCCCGGCGCCGACCTGGTTGCGCTGGTTGCGGAACTGGAGTCGGCGCGCCCGGGGAGCACGCTGGCGCTGCAGGCGGACCTGGCGGACATCCCGGCGACCACGGCGCTGGTGCCGGCGATCCTGGCGCGCTTCGGCCGGCTGGATGCGCTGGTCAACAACGCGTCGAGTTTCTACCCGACGCCACTCGGCGGCATCGAAGAAGCGCAGTTCGACGACCTGATGGCGACCAACGCGCGCGCGCCGCTGTTCCTGGCGCAGGCCGCCGAGGCGCCGCTGCGCGCTGCGCGCGGCGCGATCGTCAACCTGGTCGACATCTACGCGGACCGTCCGATTCCGCGCTACCTGCCCTATTGCATGGCGAAGGCGGCGCTGGTCGCCCTGACCTACGGCCTGGCGCGCGAACTCGGCCCCGAGGTGCGCGTCAACGCCATCGCGCCGGGCAACATCCTGTGGTCGACCAATCCCGAGAAAGCGGAGACCCTGGCGATGGTCGAGCAGCGCACCGCGCTCAAGCGCCAGGGCTCCCCGGAAGACCTTGCCGGCGCGGTGTTGTGGCTGCTGCGCGACGCCGGCTATGTGACCGGCCAGGTGCTGCGGGTGGACGGCGGGCGCTGGCTCAATATCTGAAGCGCGCCGGGCACGTCAGTCCTCGAAGCCGCTGGCCCACAGCTCATCGTCGGGGCCGATCAGCCGGAAAGCGACACTACCGCTGGCCGACCAGCCGCCAGGTGCCGCCGGATCCTGGACGAAGACGCGCAGGTAGAGCAGCGCATCGCCGACCTCGGTGCGCGTCGGCAATGCCAGGTCGATCGAACCGGCGCCGAGCGCGGACAGGCTGAAGTCGATGCTGCGCAGCGCGGAGGCTGTGGCGCTGGCGGGATCGGAGAGCGCCAGCAGCGCACGTGCCGGGGCTGCCGGCAAACCGCCATCGACGCCGAGGGTGAACCCGCTGTCACCGACCAGCGGCGGCTCGTAGGCAGTCAGCCGCGGGATCGCGCCGCCGCTGCCGGGGATGCCCTGGCTGGAAGCTTGGGGCACGGCGGTTGATTCGGTGTACAGCTGCGGCCGCGCGAACGGCCCGGTTTCGTTCTGCACCCGTGGGTCGGTCAGCGGCCGGCGCAGGAAGGTCACGATGGCCGCCTGCTGCTGCGGCGTCAGGCCCAGCGGCACGATGCGCGGATCCTTGTTCGGCGCACTGAAATCGCCGCCGCGGTTGTAGAAGGCGACCACCTCTTCCAACGTCTGGAAGCGCCCGTCGGCGAAATATGGCGCCGACAGTTCGATGTTGCGCAGCGGCGGTGTGCGCATGCGGCCGCGATCGCCATTGTTGCCGGTCACGGCGAAGCGGCCCGGATCGGCGTTGCCCGGGCGCACCCCGATATAGTGGAAATTGTTGTCGCTGAGCAGCGGCCCACCGTGGCAGCGCGCGCAGCCCGCCTGCACGAAGGCCTGGCGCCCGGCGAGTTCGTCCGCGGTCATCGCCGCCTGGTTGCCGGCGAGCTGCAGGTCGTGCGGCGTCTGGTTCGATACCAGCGTGCGCTCGTAAGCTGCGATCGCCAGCGCCAGCCGCGCGGAGCTCACCTCCGGCGTGCCAAACACCTCTTCGAACAGTTGCGGGTAGCTGCGCCCGGCAATCCAGTCGCCCAGCGCCTGGGGCACTGCGGGCGACAGCTTCAGTGGCGAAATGGCGGCGATGCGCTGGGTCATGTCCGCCAGGGTGCCGCCGGCATGTGCCATTTCCACCGCGTTCACCACTGGCCCGAGCGCCTGGTTCTCCAGCGCACCGCCTGCCGGGATCAGGGTCTGCTGGGTGTCCGGGTCGAGGAAGACGCCGGCGGCACGACCGTCCCAGAACAGGGTGGTCGGGAAGCCCGCGTTCACCGCGGTCTGCGATTGGCGCGATCCCACCTGCGGGGCCATGCCGAACAGCGGGTCGAACTGGTAAATGCCGTTGGCGGCGTGCGCCGGCACGCCCATCGACCCGACGATGTCGTCCGGCGTGCCGAACACCTGGTCCGGCCCCGGGTGCACGCTGGCCGGGTTCGGCGTGCGCGTGCGCTGGTCGGTGCCGCCGGCACGCGGCATGTGGCAGCTGCCGCAGGCCACCGTGCCGGTCTTGGAGAGCTGCTCGTCCCAGAACAATGCCTGGCCCAGCGCGATCTTGGCCGTGGACTGTGGGTTGCCCGCCGGGACCGGCGCCGCCGCGGGCAGCGGCGCGAAAGCGGGCGGCGGGGGCGGACCGCCCTGGGCGGACAACCGCGGCGCGGCCGCGCACGTGAGGACGAGGGCTAGGGCAGCCAGGAACAGACGCATGACAGGTGTCTCCACTACAGGGCTGTGGGACACGTTAGCGTGCGATTGTGGATTGAAGATGGAGCCGGGACTCCGGACGGTATCCGCAAGCTCAGAACAACCAGGTGACCATCGCCACCGAAAGCCCGGCGAAGACGAAAGTCAGCGGCAGGCCGATACGCAGGAAATCCCGCGTGCGGTAGCTGCCCGGCCCGCTGATCAGCGAATTGACTGCGTTGCTGGCGGTCAGGAAGTTGTTCGAGGCGCCGAGCGCGGCGATCAGCGCGAACTCCAGCGGACTGGCGTTCGCAGCGAGCGCCAGGTTGATCGCCATCGGCACCATCAGCACGGTGGCGCCGATCTGGCTGATCGCCATTGCGGCCATTGCGCTGAGCAGCGCGATGGCCAGTTGCAGCGACCAGATCGGCCAGCCGCCGAGATAGGCGAAAGCCTCCTGGGAGAGCCAGGCCGCAGTGCCGCTGTTGTCCACGGCGGCGCCGAGCGGAATCAGGCAGGCGAGCACGAAGATGGTCTTCCAGCTGATCGCGCGATAGGCCTCGTCCATGCTCAATACGCCGGTCAGCAGCATGCCGACGGCGCCCGCCAGCAGCGCCACAGACAGCGGAAAATGCCCCACCAGCGCCAGCCCGTAGCCCAGCGCAAAGAAGATCACCGCGTACCACAGCTTTTGCGGACGGTGCTCCTCCTGCGGGAAGTCGGTGATCACGACGAAATCCCGCTCGTGCACGTGTTCGGCCAGTTCCGGCCAGCCGCTGTGAAACACCAGGCAATCGCCCGACTGCACCACCACGCGGCGGATGTCTTCGCGATAGACCTCATCGCCTCGGGTCAGCGCCAGCGGGCTGATGCCGTAACGCTTGCGCAGGCGCAGCTCGCCGATGGTCTTGCCGATGAAGCGCGAGTTCGGCGGAATCACCGCCTCGGAAATACCCGAGCGCGCCGGATTGAAGGCCTCCTCCAGCTGGCGCACCTGCGGCGCACGCGACAGCCCGTGCTGCTGGGCGTAGTGCTCCAGCACATCCGGCGGCGCCAGCGCCCCGATCACCGTGCTCTGCGCCAGCAACTGGTCGCCGGGCGGCGCCACGCGCACGCCCAGGTTGTCCTTGATCGCCAGGATCAACGGCGCGCCGGGCAAGGTCTCGGCATCCTGGATGCTGTGGCCGATCAGCGCGCTGCCTGCCTCGACCGTCAGCTCGAAGACCTCGCCGCGGATGCCGTACACCTGTTCGAAGTAGCTCTCAGTGGTACCCGGCGTGACCGGCTGGCGATCGTCCTGCGCTTCCAGCACGCGACTGCCGTAGAAGCGGAAGTACAGGACCCCGGCCATGAACAGCGCCAGCCCCACCGGCAGCACCACGAACAGCGGCAGGGTGCGGAAGGACTCGGCGCCCGAGGGCAGGTTGCGGTTGGCCGCCAGCAGCAGGTCGTTGAGCAGGATCATCGGCGAATTGCCGACCATGCTCATGGTCCCGCCGAGCACCACGCAGAAACCCATCGGCATCAGCAGGTGTGCCAGCGGATAACCGGTGCGCGCGGCGATGCGGCTGGCCACCGGCAGGAACAGCGCGACCACCGCCGGGTTCTGCATGAACGCGCTGGTGGTGCCGGCCACCAGCGACAGCGCCACCACCAGGCGCTTTTCCTCGCCCTGCGAGAGCTTCAGCACCAGGCTGGCCGCGTGCCCCATCACGCCGGTGCGGTCCAGTCCCGCGCCAAGCACCATCACCGCGAGCACGCTCATCACTGCGTTCGACGCGAATCCGTCGAACAATCGATCCACCGGCACCAGTTGCGTGAGCCCCAGCACCACCAGGATCACCAGCGCCGCGACATCGGACGACACCCATTCGCGCACGAACAGGATCACGGTGAGGCCAAGGATGACCAGCACCAGCGCCATGTCGAAGGAGAGTGTCAGCGCACCATCCATCTCACTCGCAGCATCGTCGGGCGCGCGGCCCGCAGGAAGTCGATATTAAAAGGATGTTAAGCAGGATGGCAGCGGTTCAGGCGCACTGTTCAGCGTTCGAGAGGGATGAAGCGCGGGAAGTTGCGGGTTGGTTGTGGGCACCGCGGGTTCTGGGTTGTGGGTTCTGGGTTGTGGGCAGCAAAAGCGCGCGGCGTGCCGGTGGGTCGCGGTTTCGCCCGCCCTGGCTGCCCACAACTCACAACCTACAACCCACAACCGGCACGCGCTCATCGAAACCACGAGGCCGCCTCCGCCCACGCCGCCTCACACCCGCTCGTACACCATATCCCACACCCCATGGCCCAGCCGCCGGCCACGGCGCTCGAAGTGGGTTTCGATGCGGCCTTCAGGGCGTGGCACGTAGCCATCGCTGGTGCTGGTGTTGCGGAACAGCGGCGAGGGATCGAGCACTTCGCGCATCCACAGCGCGTAGGGCTCCCAGTCGGTGGCGAGATGGAAGCGGCCGCCCGGGCGCAGGCGGCTGGCGACCAGCTCGGCGAACGGGGTCTGCACGATGCGCCGCTTGTGGTGGCGGGTCTTGTGCCAGGGATCGGGAAAGTACAGGCGCACTTCGTCCAGGGAGCCGGGCAGGATCGCGTTGCGCAGCACTTCCACGGCGTCGTGCGAGATCACGCGGACGTTGTCGATGCCGCGCGCGTTGAGCTCACGCAGCAAACGCCCGACGCCCGGCCGGTGCACCTCGATGCCGAGGTAGTTGCGCGCCGGATCGGCCGCCGCCGCCGCGGCGATCGCCTCGCCGTTGCCGAAGCCGATCTCGATCACCACCGGCAGCGGCTGCGCGAACCAGTCGCGCGGATCCGCCGCCGGGCGCGGCCAGTCCAGGCCATAGCGCGGCCAGTCGCGCTCCAGCGCCTCGCGCTGCGCATCGGTGGTCCGCCCCTGGCGCAGCACGAAGCTGCGGATGGCGCGGTGCTGTATGGAGGGCGGTGAACCGGGATCGGACATGGTCAATCAGTGGTTGCAGATCAGAATTCTTGTCCGCGAAGGACGCAAAGAACGCAAAGAGAGCGACGATTGGTCAGTTCCAGCGACAGTCTCGCAACCTGCGCCGACTGAATGTGACCCTGCTTTCCTTTGCGTCCTTTGCGTCCTTTGCGGACAAGGCTCTTTGCTCAGCTTTGTTCAGAGGTGCGACGGTCGGAGCTGCCGCTACTCGATCATCCCCGACATCGGCGAGGACGCGTTGGCGAAGCGCTTGCGCGGGATGCGGCCGGCGAGGAAGGCCTCGCGGCCGGCTTCGATGGCCTTGCGCATCGCCGAGGCCATCAGCACCGGGTTCTGCGCGCCGGCGATGGCGGTGTTCATCAGCACGCCGTCGCAGCCGAGTTCCATCGCCACCGCGGCATCGGATGCGGTGCCAACGCCAGCATCGACCAGGATCGGCACGGTCTTTTCCTCGATGATGGTGAGGATGTTGTACGGGTTGCGGATGCCGAGGCCAGAGCCGATCGGCGCCGCCAGCGGCATCACCGCAACGCAGCCGCGCTTGGCCAGTTCGCGCGCGACGATCGGATCGTCGTTGGTGTAGACCATCACCTGGAAGCCCTCGCGCACCAGGATGTCGGTCGCCTTCAGGGTCTCGACCACATCCGGGAACAGGGTCTTCAGGTCGGCCAGCACCTCCAGCTTCACCAGCGGCGCGCCGTCCAGCAGCTCGCGCGCCAGGCGGCAGGTGCGCACCGCGTCGTCGGCGGAGAAGCACCCCGCGGTGTTCGGCAGGATGGTGTAGCGATCCGGCGGCAGCACATCGAGCAGATTCGGCTGGCTCTTGTCCTGGCCGATGTTGCTGCGGCGGATCGCCACGGTGACGATCTGCGCACCGGCGGCCTCGGTGGCCAGCCGGGTCTCTTCGAGATCCTTGAACTTGCCGGTGCCGGTCAGCAGCCGGGAGCGGTAGGTCTTGCCAGCGATCAGCAGAGGGTCGTGGTGGGTCACGTCGGGAATGGGCAGCAGCGGAAAAGCGCGAGATTACGCCAGGGCGGCGGCAACTGCAGCCCGCCCGCGTGGGATGATCTGCGCCCCATCCGCTCGGGACAACCCATGGCCATCGACCTCTACGAATCCACCGTCCCCTTGTTGCTGCACCACCTGGGCAGCCTGGATCGATTGCTCGACAAGGCAGCCGAGCACGCCGCGGCGCGCGGTTTCGACCCCGGCAACCTGCTGCGCGCACGGTTGGCGCCGGACATGTTCGACCTGACCCGCCAGATCCAGATCGCGACCGACCAGGCCAAGGGCTGCGGCGCGCGGCTGGCCGGTGTCGAGGTGCCGAAATTCGAGGACGTCGAGACCACCATCCCGGAACTGAAGGCACGCATCGCGCGCACCCAGGAGTTCCTGCGCAGCCTGGACCGCGATGCGATCGCCGGCGCCGAGGAGCGGCCGGTGTCGATCACGATCCCTGGCCGCACGCTGGAGTTCACCGGCAAGGCCTATGCCCATACCTGGGTCTGGCCGAACTTCTACTTCCACTACACCATGGCCTACGCCCTGATGCGCCACAACGGCGTGGTTCTGGGCAAGCGCGACTACCTCGGCGCCTGACGGTTCGCGCGCCGGCGGTTCACGCCGCTGGCGCGGCCAGGCCCACATGCCGCCGGCGCACCTCGGCCAGCAGGCCGCCGACCGGAATCGCCCGCGCCGCGCGCGCCGGCGACACCACCAGCGCCAACGGTGCCAGCGCTGCCTGCGCGCCCAGTTGCGCACGCAGGCTGCAGCACCAGACGCCGGCCTGGGTGGGCACGCCGTAGAGGCGTCCGCTGTGCGCATCCAGGCGCAGGCCCGGCGGCAAGCGGCCGTCGCAGACACTCCAGATCACCGGGAGCGACGGCGTGGCCAGGCGCATCTGGGCGCACAGATCGTTGCCGACGCGGGCCGCCGGCAAGCTCTCGCGCACGATTTCCAGCCGCGGCGCCTCGGCCACTTCGAGCAACCAGCGCCTGACCGGCCCGGCCGGACATTCTTCGAACTCGACGACGTAGCTTCCAGCGACCGCGGGTACGCCGGCCAATCCGGTCGCGGGATCGAAGGTGATTCCAGGCGGCAGCCGCGTCCCGGGCAGCAGCCGCACCGGCTGGTCGGACAGTTCCGCCAGGTAGTCCTCGCCCGCCACGGCGCTCGGCAGGCGCCGCCGGTAGCGCAGTGCGGCGAGGCGCGCCTGCAGGCGCAGGACCTGGTCGTCGGCGAAGGGATCCGCTTGCGAGAGGTTCATGGGCAGGGCTCCTTGTGTGTCCATGGCCAGACATACGCAACAGTGGCAGCATTCCGTGCAGGCACTGGGAGCTGCAGGCGATGACGGCGGACCCGCAACAGCCGGCGGAAGATGCAGCCGACCTGGCGCAGATGGCTGCCCTGCTGCGCCGCGCCGCACCCTCCAGCGAGGCGGCGCTCGCGGACTGGATGCGCGAGGCGCAGGCGGACCTGCGCCGGGTGGCGCATGCCGAGCGCATGTCGCTGCGCGCCGGCGAAACCCTGTCGACTACCGCGCTGGTCAACGAGGCCTGGCTGCGCTTCGCCCAGGCCGGATCGCGCTTCGCCGACCGCAAGCACTTCTTCGCCACCGCAGCGCGCGCGATGCGCCAGATCCTGGTCGACCATGTGCGCAACCAGCGCGCAGAAACGCGGTGCCGGGGCCGCCCACGCATCGATCGACGAAGCCATCGAACTGGCCGCGGACGATCCCTTCGGCGCCGACCTGCTGGTGATCGACGCGGCGCTCTCGGCGCTGGAACAGGCGCTGCCGCGTGCGGCCCAGGTGGTCCACCTGCGCTATTTCGTCGGCCTGGACGACCGCGAGGTCGGCGCGCTGCTGGGGGTCGAGGAGAGCACGGTGCGGCGCGACTGGCTCAAGGCGCGCGCCTGGCTGTACCTGCACCTGGGCGGCAGGCCGGACTGAATGGGCGAGGACGCGCGCTGGTCTGCGGAGCAGCTGGAGGCGGATTTCGACGCGCTGATGGACCTCTCCGGGACCGCCCGCGCCACCGCGCTGGCGCAGATCGAGGCACGCGACCCCGGCCGCGCGCAGGCGCTGCGCCGCTGGCTCGGCGCGGTCAGCGCGTCGGCGGGCCTGCTGGAAGACACCGGCCCGGTCGCCGCGCCGGCCGCCATCGAGCGCATCGGCGCGTGGCGCCTGACCGGGCTGATCGGCCGCGGCGGCAGCGGCGAGGTCCACCTCGGGCGACGCGCCGACGGCGCCTTCGAGCGCGAGGTCGCGGTCAAGCTGCTGCGCGCGGACCGCAACGCCGATGCGCTGATCGTCGAGGAGCGGCGCTTGCTGGCGCGGCTGGACCACCCCAACATCGCGCGTCTGCTGGACGGCGGCGTTGCCCCCGACGGGCGCCCCTGGCTGGTCACCGAACTGATCAGCGGACGCCCGCTGGATGCCTGGCTGCGCGAGACGGCGCCGGACCTGGACCGGCGGCTGAAGACCTTCACGGCGCTGGCCGACGCAGTGGCCTGCGCGCACGCCCGCGGCATCGTGCACGCGGACCTGAAGCCGGCGAATGTGCTGGTGGATGCGCATGACCAACCGCACCTGCTCGACTTCGGCGTCGCAAGGTTGCTGGAGCACGCCGCACCAGCCAGCCACGCGGCCCTGCACGGATTGACCCCGGCCTGGGCCGCGCCGGAACAACTCGACGGCAGCCCCGCCAACGCGCGCAGCGATGTCTACGCGCTCGGCCTGCTGCTGTACCTGGTCCTGACCGGCGATACGCCCGTCGATGCACAGGCGCATTCGCTGTCCGAGCTGAAGGCATTGCGCCAGCAGCAGGACCCGCCGGCCCCCAGCCAGCGCGCGCCGGCACGCGAGGCAGCACGCCTCCGCGGCAGCCTCGATGCCCTCGCCCTGCGCTGCCTGGCGCGCGATCCGGCGAAGCGTCCGGCAACGGCCGGCGCGCTGCTGGCGGAGCTGCGGGATGCCCACGGGCGAGCGACCGCGGCCGCGCCCGCCGGAGCACGCCACGCGAGCCTCGCCACCTGGCTGGCGCTGGCCACGATCGGCGCGCTCGCTGCATGGATCTGGTGGCAGCACGCGCGCATCGCCGACCTGCAACAGCGCCTCGACCAGTTGCAGCGGACGCAGGTGGATGCGCCACCCTCGCAGCCGGATTGATCCATCCGCTGCACGAAACCGGCGTGGTTTTTCGTCTGTCTCGCTTCACAGGGCCAATCCGTGGTCCCTCGACGCGAGCGGCAACCTGCCGCACGCATCGAGTCCACGCTGCCGCAGGGCGCGTACACGATCAACCGCACCTTCCATTCGGGGCTGAACCTCAGCCACGATGGCTCCGGCGACCTCATCATCGGCAGCGCATGGATGGGCGCCGGCCGCCTGGCGCATGACGAAGTCCGCGCCAGGAGCACCACCTTGAAGCACTTCAGCTGCTCCTGGACCCGCCCCGCGCAGGGCTGGCCGGAGCTCGGTCCCGCGCAATGGGGCACCCCGGTGTTCCGCAACTTCCAGCCCGGACTGATCAAGGGCGACTGGATCCTGGCTGCACCGGTACAGGTCCCGCTGCAGCACCACATCCGGCTTTCGAGCCAGCGCAGCTGCCCCTGAGTGTCCTTCAACGCGCCGGGAGTCGGCCACGCGCCGGCTCCCGGCCGCGCGAACACGAGAGCCTTGGGCGGCATCACCGTGGGATCGCCATCAGCGTCGGCGCAGACGGGGCCTTTGCCGCCAGCAGCAGCGCCCGCCGACACCCGGCTCAGACCGCCTCGGCGGTGACCCAGTCGATCAACTCGTTGAGCAGCGGATCGTCCGCCCACTCGGGACGCATGAAGATGCCGGAGTCGATGGCTTCGATGCGGTCGCTGACCGGGACCACGGCCAGCGCGCGACCGGCGGTCACGCGGCCGGAGGGCAGCAGCGGCAGCACGGCGATGCCGAGGCCCGCCTCCACCATCTGCGCGATCAGTGCGGTGGTGGTGGCTTGCAGTGCCACCTGCGGCTCCACCCCGGCGCGGTGGAAGGCCTGCAGCAGGTGCTGGCGGCCGGTGGAGCCGGGCTCGAACAGGATCAGCGGCTCGCGCGCGAGTTCCGCCAGCGACAGCGATGGCCGCGCGGCGAGCGGATGGCCATGCGGCAGCACCGCCGACCACGGCATCGAGAACCAGTGGCGATAGCGCAGGCCCGGCGGCGACTCCAGCGGCGCGCAGAAGCCGACGCCGCACAGGGTGTCCTGCTGCAGCGCGGACAGGATCTGGATCTCGGTGCGCACCGAGAGCTTGAGCACGACGTCCGGATGGCGCAGACGGAAGGCCTGCAGGCGGTCGATCAGCAAGTAGCTGGCGAGGTAGTGGCTGCAGATCACGCGCAACTCGCGCCCCGCGGCCGGCGCACGGAACAGATCGCGCAGGCGCTCGCCATCCGCAAGCAGGGCCTGGGCACGCGGCAGCAGGCGGCGGCCCTCGGCGTTCGCTTCGATCCGACCAGACGCATCGACCTGCAGCACCGGCACGCCCAGCCAGTCCTCGATGGCGCGCAGGTCCGCGCGCAACTGGGTCTGGTTGCGGCCGCACTGCTGCGCCGCGCGCGCCATGTCCCCCGCCTCGATCAGTGCCACCACCGCGGCGAGCCGCTCCAGATCCATCGCCGTTTTCCCGTCTGCCCGCACCCTGGCCAGCATAGCGAGGCTCAGTCGAGATCCGGGATCAACATCAGGCGATAGCGCGCATTGCCCTGCTCGAGCATCGCCATGGCCTCGTCGAGCCGGCGCATCGGCAGGGTTTCCACCTGCGGTGCGATCCCGTGGCGCGCGCAGAACATCAGCAGCTGCTGCATCTCGTCCGGGCGCCCCAGGGGGGAACTGGATACGGTCAGCGCCCGCGGGATCAACTCGGCCGGCACCAGCGGGATCGATTCGCAGCTCATCGCCAGCAGATGCAGCCGCCCCTGCGGCGCGAGCATCCCGAGCAAGGCCGGCCACGGCAGCGGCGCACCGGTGGCCACCAGCAGCAGGTCCAGCCCGCCGGCGCGGCGCAGTTCCTCGGCGCTGGACCCACTCAGCACCGCGCGGTGCGCGCCCAGCCGCAGGGCGTCCGCGGCTTGGGCTTCGTCGCGCACCACCGCGAGCACCTCGCAACCCCAGGCACGCAGCAACTGCACCGCGAGATGGCCGATACCGCCGATTCCGACCACCCCGACGCGGTGGCTGGGATGCACGTGCCGCGTGATCGGCGCATAGGCCGTGATGCCGGCGCAGAACAGCGAACCGGCGCTACGCGGGTCGAGGGTGTCCGGCAAGGGCAAGGTCCAGGCCCAGTGGCAGCGCACACGTTCGGCGAAGCCGCCGGTGCCGTCGACCAGCAGGCGCTGCAGCGCCACGCAGTGCTGCAGATCTCCACGACGGCAGGCGGGACAGTGCAGGCAGCTCTTGCGGAACCAGCCGATGCCCACGCGCTGGCCGAGCTCCAGCCCGCGCGCCTCGCGCCCGAGGGCGACGACGCGGCCGACGATCTCGTGCCCCGCCACCAGCGGAAAGCGCTTGCGCGACCAGTCGTCGCGCCACATCGCCAGGTCCGAGTGGCACAGCCCGCAAGCCTCGACCACCACCTCGACCTCATCGTCGGGCAGCGCACCCCAACGCAGCTCCCGGACTTCGAAGGGCGCGCCCGGTGCCGCCGCAGCGTAGGCACGGACAAGCCCCTGGCGCATGCGCGTCAGCGCGCCACGGTCCACGCTCAAGGGCGCACCCGCGTGGGCACAAGCCAGTTCCAGCTCGCAAGCAGCGTGATCCATGGTGCTTCCTCGGGTGATCCGAAAGTGCATACGCAAGAAAGCCCCGGATCCGTGCAGCCCCATGTGCGGAGACCTGCATCGGTGTTTTGCGCTGCGGCCAACTGACAGGGGGTTCGTTGCCGTCACACCCGGATCGAGCTGCTCGACCGCAGGTTTGCGGGCGCCCGGCGCTCAGCCGCCGGCTTCAATCGACAACAGACTGCGCACCCGGGTCCGTGCCCGGTGGATGACGCGATCGAATTGCGCCGGCTCCAACGCAAAGTGCGCGCAGATTTCCGCCTTTTCCTTTCCGCGGATATAGAAGTCAATCAGAACGTCGCGGTCCCGCGGCACCGTCAGCGCACTTATTGCACCCATGACCCGCGACCACCTTTCCTGATGCTCGATGCGCACCAAGGGGACATTCGCCGGGTCCGTTTGTTCGGATTCGGAGTTCAGACACACCATTCGCTGCTGGCGCTGATATTGATCGGAACACATGTTCTGAACCAAACGCGCCACGAAGCCCATCAGTTTCTCGGGGTCGTGCAATTTGCCGTCGCGCAGAGCCACCAGCAAGGCAGCCACCGCGTCCTGCGCGAGGTCGTCGATGTCGGCCCAGGAGCGAACACCTCGACGCCGGATCATCACGCGTACCGCTGGGAGCATTCCGGAGATCAGAGCGGCCTCGGCAGCCCTATCCCCATTGACGATTCCCTGAACAAGACCTGTCCAGCGCCCCATCGATCCCCCGGATTGATGCGAGATGTAACCTCGGCACGAGACTAACAGGCTGGGCAACGTGGCTGCAGCCTCATTGAGGCGAGGTCGCGTTCGACAAAACAAATGTTGCGGCCGGGGTGAAGCCCGGTGATCAGCAATGTTGGCGCGATTTCCAAGCGCATACTGGCCAGCGAGCACATGGGACTCAGAAAAGACGTGGAACGTGAATGGCTTGAACGCGAGCAGCGGATCGCGCGCTATTGCGCGGATCGCATGGGCGCGGACGAGGCAGCCGCTTTTGAAGCAGAGTTGCTCAGCGATAGCGGGCTGGCTTCCGACGTGCAAGCGGCCATGCTCTTGCGCGACGCGCTGGACCCGCCGGGCGCGGCCGCCAGGCCAGCGGTGGCTACGCCCGGTTCCGCGCGTTCGCCCTGGTTGGCTCTGGCAGCCGGCGTGCTGATCGGCGTCGTGGGCCTGAGCATCGTGCATGACGCGGACAGGCCAGCCGCCGTCATCAATGAGGTCGAGTACCTGACGCTGGGCGTGGTTCGAAGTGCCGAGCCGCCAGCAACGCCTCGAGTCCAGCGCTTGAGCGAGCAGTCATTGCTCATTGTCGAAGTGCCGGCCGAGCCGTCCATTGCCAAGGTCGAAGTGATCCGACCTGACGGCCAGTCGCAGGTGGTGACCGGCACGCGCGATGCTGGGTATCTGCGCATCGCCTTGGCTCCGCCGGTGAAGATTGGCGCCTATGCCATCGTCAGCGGTGACGGTCGATTCAGTTTCAGCGTCGAGCCGCGCTCGCAGTAGCCGGAGCGCCGCGCCTGCGCACGCTGCGAGCGGCCAGAGCGAAAAAGAGGACGTCGAGGTGCGAGGTTTCGCTCCTTGCGCAGACATGGATGCATTGAGCCATCAAGGCATCAACGGAGCACAGCAATGACTGCGAAAGATCTGGCGGACTTCCTTGTACGCGACAATTCAACGACCGAGAAGGGCTGGTTGTTGGCCGACGTGATGGGCGGCTTTCGGCGACCACTCCTGCAACGCCGCGACGTCCTGGTGTTCACCCGGGTGAGTGCAGGCAGCGATCTCGAACTGCACCTTCAGGTCTTCGAGCAGGGCAGCAAGGACCCGGCGGGCGGGCCACTGAATGTATTCGGTGAACCCAAGCTGCTGCTCAAGTTCGCCGACCCAAGCAAAGTGGACGACAAGCTGACGCTCGCCGAAGGGTTCGTGGCTCAGGCATACGGGCGCACCTTGGCTTTCGGCAAATCGGGGGACCGAGTTGCTTACGAAGGACAATATTTCGGCGCCCCTCACGCCACCCCGGACGAGAGCGGCGAAGGCGAGCCCACCGTCTGGCCGTAAAGTCTGGGCGAGCCGGCAACAGGCCGGAGGCCGATGCTTCGGGTGCGGACAACTGGAGCGGCGGCGTGTTCAAGCTCGATTCGGACGTCATTCTGGGTGAGGACTGGCGGCTGGATCTCCACGAGCTGCGCAGTGACGTTCCCGGGCACGACATCGTGCGCCGCGCGGCGGCGGGCGTGGGCATGCTGGTCAATCACCGGAATCTGTACTTCGACGGCAGCCGCAAGCCACGGCTACATACCCGGCGCGAAACCGCCGTGGCTTGCGCCGGCGGCAGCAAGTACATCGGGCAGCCCAAATACACCGGGATGGCCGCGACGGCGTTTCTGGTCAACGAACGTCATGTGGTGACAGCCGGTCATTTTGTCGCGTCACTTCAGGTGGACGACCTTTGCGTCGTCTTTCGATATGTCGCCAGGCCTGATTGGCGCAACCATCTCGAGTGCGAATCACCGCCGTATGAGCTCGAGGCGTCGCAATTGGCGCGCGTCGATCGAATCCTCTATTGCTCTACCGCAGCAGCGACAGGCGATCTGGCCGTACTGCATTTGGCTGATGCCGTGAATTCGGCAACGGCTGTCCCGCTGGAACTGGCGAGACGCCAGTCCCTGCGCAACGGGCCGGGCTTCAGCATGATCGGCCACCCACGTGGGCTGCCGTGCAAGGCCGAGGTGGCAGACGGCCATGCGGGCAATGGGCCGCGCGTCTGGTCTTTCGATGCCCGCCGCGCACAGACCAACGTGCATGGACTGCAGAAATCCAGCGGCTCGCCGCTGCTGGACCGCTTCGGACGCGTGGTCGGGGTCATGTCGCACCGCACCGACGCGACGACGGAAACACCGGATGGCGCGGGAGGCGGCCACCACAGCTCATGGTGCAGTCGTATCGATTTGATTGCCGACTTGTTGGCGGACCTTGGCGTTCCCGGAATCTGATCCGGGGCTCAGTCCACCCGCGATGCTTCGACCAGTTGGAACCCCGCCCAATAGTAGGGGTGCGCGTAGCGCCGCTTCGCACGGAGCGCGCTTTGCGCCTGGAGCAGCGCGCTTTCGGGCGCATCGCCACGGACCAGTCCGCGGTGCAGTTCGGACATCAGCTCGGCCGCCGCCATGTCGTCCACCTGCCACGACGATGCAAGGACTCGCGCCACGCCGGCCCGCAACAGGACTCGCGCGAGACTGGTATTGGTGGTCGCGGATATCTCCAGGGGCAGACCGCCATCGCAGGCGCTGAGCACCACCAACGGGGAGGCCAATCGAGTGGACATCAGCTCGACTGCCCCAAGCGCGCGCAGCTTGCCTTTGCCGTCAACCGTCAACAGTCCGCTCAGCTCCAGATCGTCGAAACGCGCCAATCCGTGGGTGCCCAGGTGCACCACGGTGTTCGCACTGGCAAGCCCCCGCAGCACATGCTCGGCGCCGACGTCCGCCCCTAACAACACGCGCTGGTTCTCGGCCGGCCAAACCGAGGCGACGCGTCGCGCCTCATCGCGCGCACCCGGCAGGCGCGGCAGCCTGGCCCCGGAGCCAAGGACCGGCACAGGATCGGCGACCGCAAGCAATTGCCGACCCGCGCAGCACGGCGCTGGACGGTCGCCACCGGCCACCGGCTCGATCACAACCACCAGCAGCGAATCCGCGCCGGCGGACTTCAACACGAAAGGCAGCGGCAGCGATGCGAATGCGTCGGGCGGCACCACCTGGAGCCTGTCCGCCGCATCATGCGAGAGCGCCAACTGCGACAGGCCACTGGCGTCCGCCAGTTCCTTGGCCAGTCGCTCAAGGTCAGCAGGATCCGAATCCGGCGCCCGCAGTTGGCGCAAGAGCGCGTCCCGCAGAACCAGCAATCTGGCCCGTGGCGCCGTACTTTGCCGATGCAGCACGCGATCGCCGCGCTTCTGCCACCAGTGCAACCGATCCTCGGCCAGGAAGCCGTACCAGATTCCGTCCGTCGGTCGAATCGATTCTCTGGATGCCTGCGCGGAATCGAATGGCAGGCTCGCCGACGTGGGAAGCAATGGGTCGGGCATCGGGGCCGCGGGTGCCCCGAGGTCGAGTTGCCAGTGCTGCTGCATCATTCGATTCAGGCGCGCCTGCGCAGCGCGCGTGCGCGCTGTCGGAAGCGTATCCGGCGGCCGTGTGCTCGCCAGCAACTGCAGCAAGACCGGCAACTCCGAGCGCGCAAGGGGAACATCGTCGGTGGGCGGGCGCAAGTTCAGCTGCAGTGCGAAGGCCGCGCGCGCGCGCTCCAGCAGCTGCTGGCGATGGAATGGATAGGTCTGCATCTGGCCCAGGTAAAGCGCACCGTCGACCAGCTCCTGCAGCGTCCCGCAGGCTTCCTCTGCCCTGCCTGCCTGGATCTCCGCCTGGCCCCGGATCCAAAGGGCATCGAGTTCGGTCGGGAGATCTCGAGCTTGCCGAGCGCGCGCATGCCACAACTTGGACAGCGCGATAGCGGCCTCCGCATCACCTTCGAGCAGGGCCAGACGAGCGCGGGCCAGGCCGAGCGCGCGCGCATGCGTGTACGACATCTCAGCCTCGGCTTCGATCAGGGGCGCCAATAGCTGCTTGCTGCACCCTGCATCGCCCTGGGTCAGGCAGACGTCCACGGCAAGAAGCCGCACCCCCACCTGATACTCTCCCAGCAGCGGCAAATCGCGGACCAGGCGAAGCACCACGGGTCCGGACAGCGCCCCGCGCGCTGAGCGTTCCTCCGGCTTGCGCAAGGCCTCCACCAACAGTGCCGCGTGGGCGGATCGCGCAGCGTCGCCCAGGCGCGTGTATGCGGCACGCGCTGCGTCTGCCGCGGCCGATGCCCGTCGCGGCTGTTCCAGCAAGGTCCAGATCCTGGCCAGTTGCAGCTCCGAATTGGCCAGCATCGGCAGATCGTTGAGTGCGCTCGCCAGCTCGCGTGCTTCTGCGAAATGCGCCAGCGCCTCCTGCACCTTCGCCTGCAGGCCGTTGATCCGCCCCAGCACGGCGAGCGCGAGCAACAGGCTGCGCCGCGCGTCGCTCCCACGGGCGTGCTCGACGGCACGTTCGGCAAGCGACTCGGCCGATTCGAATTCGCCGAGGGACATCTGGACGTCTGCCTAACTGGCCATCAGCGTGGCGACTTCAGCGGGCGGCGCATGCTTGGTCGCCAGCGGCAGCAGGTCGCGCCAGCAATCGCGCGCGCCTGCGGCGGAGTCTGTCAAGCGTCGCAGCAGGCATTCATCCGTCGCCACCGCCAACTGAAGGCCGACATCGTCGCTGTCGCCTGCCAACGCCTGCGCCTGGTCGATGACTTCCAGCGCCCGCGTGAACTGACTCACGCGCCGCCATTGCTGAGCCTCGCGCAGCTGCGCCCACGCTGCCCGTTGCGAGTCGCCCAGATCCAGCCAGGCGCGTGCGGCTTTACCGTACTGCTCCGCTGCCTTGCGCGGTTGGTTGCGGCGCCCCTGCAGAAAGGCCGATCCATGAAGGGCGGCGGCACGAAGCCATGGCCATTGCTCCGAAGGCGCCGCCATCGACGCGATCTGCAGCGCATCGATGGCCTGCAAGCGCAAGGCCTCGCTGTTCGCCTGATCGGACTCTGCCCGTGCCAACAAGGTACTGGCCGACTGCAGCGCGCGCAGTGCCGCCAGCTCCGGCGCCGTTGCCGGCACATCGCACGATAGCCGCAGGCGCAAAGGCGCTTCGGACGCCTCCCCGCTGGACTGCAGGCGCACGTCCGCAGCGCCGCCCGCGTCCACCACCACCACCTCGAAGGCGCGACCGTCCGGCGGCAGGTCGAGCAAGCGTGCGGGCGCGCCATCCTCCGCCAGCCACAACTCCAGCGGCTCGCCACGCTCCTCGACCACCAGCACCGCCACCCGATCCGCCCGCGCCCGCAACGTCCTTGCGAACGGCAGCGTCACCGTCTCGTCGCGAATGACATCGCCACCCTGCCCCGCGCAGTCCCATGGCTCGACCGGCAGCGCCGCGGCGTGCAGCGCGAACAGCCACGTCGCAATCATCGTTTCAGCCTCGACCTTGAGTCAGAAGCGAGCAAGACCATCGAGCGTTCGCCATCCGGAGCGAGGCCATCACATGCTGGGACAGCGCACTGGTCGGGTCAATCGACCCAGCGGCACGCGCGTGAGCCACCTGGAGTACCTGGCGGCTGAAGCGCTCATTCTTCACCCCCATCTTGTGCGCTCCTGATTCGTACCTATCGTCATCGCCGATGGACCGGGGATGCGAAAAGCGTTCGGACAAGGTCCGAACCCACAGATGCCGCGAGCTTGCCGTGCGTGGGTTTGGACCTTGTCCAAACACCTGAGTACCTGGCGGCTGAAGCCTCGTTCTTACCCCCATCTTGGCGCTCCTGATTCGTACCAATCCTCATCGCCGATGGACCGGCGATGCGAAAAGCGTTCGGACAAGGTCCGAACCCACAGATGCCGCGAGCTTGCTGTGCGTGGGTTTGGACCTTGTCCAAACACCTGGAGTACCTGGCGGCTGAAGCTCTCGTTCTTCACCCCCATCTTGTGCGCTCCTGATTCGTACCAATCCTCATCGCCGATGGACCGGCGATGCGAAAAGCGTTCGGACAAGGTCCGAACCCACAGATGCCGCGAGCTTGCTGTGCGTGGGTTTGGACCTTGTCCAAACGCTGTTGCTCCTGGGGCGCTCCCGCGATGAGGATTGGTACGAATCAGGCGTGCGCTTGTCGGACTGGCCGAGGGGAATGCCGTGGACCACCCGCAAGAAACCCGCCCATCGGCGGCCTTGCATCCTTCTCCCCGCCCGCGGGAAGAGGAGTCTTATCCCGCGCGGGTTGGATCCTGCGGCGACTTGCACAAAAGAAAAAGCCGCCCCAAGGCGGCCTTTCCGATGCCTCTGATGACTGGCCGCCATGTGGCGGCCGTCGATATGCCGCGGGTTACGCGGCCTTCTTCTCCTCATTGGCCGCACGCCGGGACTTGCTGAAGCGGACGGAGAGGTTCTTCCGCAAGTCACTCAAGCCTTCGGAACGGCCGACCACCTTGAGCAGGGCGTAGCCCTGGGTGGCGACCTGCATGGCATCGCTGCCGAGGGCAAAGTCGGTGTCTTCCATCTTCGACACCAGCCGCGCGAGGCGGATGGCCCGCGGCTTCAGGCGATCCCGCGCATCCAGGTCGCGCAGGGCCTCTGCGACATCCAGGTTGGGCGGAACCACCTGAGGGTTTTCTGACAGGACCCGCAGGGCCTGTCGGCAGAAGGCTTCGGACTTGTCGCCGAGCGGCATGGCCCGCTTCTTCGCAGTGGGCGAGAGGGCGATCAGGCCCGCGAGGGCGGTTTCGAGGGCCGACAGGGCCGAGTCGATCTCGACGATCTGGGTGTCGGTGAGGTTCAGCGTAGCAAGGTTCTGCATGGTTCTACTCCTTCAAGGATTTCCGGATCCGGCCCTGTGCCGTCCCGGTGTGCCGTCGTCGGCACGGATGCAATACTTCGCCATCGATGTCTCACCGGATGAGACAATGAACTACCGATTGTCTGATCGTGGCTATCGCGAGCGCTCTTGCCAGTCTCGCGAGATCTGCGCCGCCCCCGGGGAGAAACCGAATGCCCCGCAGCGTAGGCCGGGGTACCGCGCAGCGGTTCCCCGGCGCTTTGCCGGTGAAGCGCTGCGCGCTACACCGGCCTACCCAGCTACCGATTGCTTGATCGTCAGTGTCGCGACAGGTCCGGCAGGTGTCGCGAGACGTCCGCCACGTGTCGCGAGAGGTCCGAGAGGTGTCGCGAGACCTGCGTCGACGTGTCGCGAGACCGTCGCCCGGTGTCGCGAGGCTGGAATCCGGTCTCGCGAGACCGCGTCCGACGTGTCGTGAGACCAGTTGCAGGTGTCGCGACACCCGATGGGTGGTGTCGCGACACCAGAATCAGATCTCGTCAGACCTGCCTCGATGTGTCGCGAGACTGATTTCAGGTGTCGCGAGGACGATGCAATGGTGTCGCGAGACTGAAATCCTGTATCGGCACAGGTGCGCAGATGTGTTGCGATACCCGTGACGGGTGTCGCGACGCACCGGGAAGCTGAAGCACGCGGCGACGGCCGCCAGCATTGACCAGGAATCGATCATGGACCGCACCGAGCGCGTCAACCTCCTGCACGGACTGCTGAGCAGCCACCCGCGCGGCCTCAGCCAGGAGCGGCTGCTGCGCGAGGCAGGCTGTTCGCGCGCGTCGCTGTACCGGGATACTGCGTACATGCGCGACACACTGGGTGCGCCGATCGAACGCGTCGGGGATCCGATACGTCTGTGGCGTTATGCGAGCGACCACGTCGGCAGTTTCCAGTTGCCCGGCATGTGGATGAACGCGGACGAGCTGTACGCGCTGCTGCTCGCGCAGCAGATGCTGGAGCGCAGTGGCGCGGGCTTGTTTGGACGCGCGCTGGGGCCATTGCAACCGCGCATCCACAAGCTCCTCGGGTCACGCGCGTTCCGTCTGGACCGCCTGCGCGTGCTGCGCACCCAGGCACGCAGCGGCGACCAGACCGTGTTCCGGCTCGTGACCGAGGCGGTCCTCGCCGCGCGCCAGCTCCGCTTCGAATACCGCGCCCGCTCAACCGCGCGCGCCAGCGAACGCGTGGTCTCGCCGCAGCGGCTGATCCACCACCGCGACAACTGGTACCTGGACGCCTGGGACGCGCCACGCGCCAGCCTGCGCCGCTTCGCGCTCGATCGCATCGCCCACCCGGAACTGATGCCCGAGGCATCGATCGACCTGCCCGCCGACCAACTCGATGCGCGCGAGGAGGCCGGCTACGGCATCTTCGCCGGCCCCGACACCCACGAGGCCGTCATCGCCTTCAGCCCGCACGCGGCCCGCTGGGTAGCCGACGAACGCTGGCACCCACGCCAGCGTCAGCGCTGGCTAGCCGACGGCAGCCTGGAACTCACCCTCCCGTACTCCAACGCGCGGGAGCTGCTGATGGATGTGCAGCGGCATGGGGCTGAGGCGGAGGTCCTTGCGCCTGAGGGGTTGCGGGAGGAGATGAGGGGGATGCTGAGGGCGGCGTTGGGGAGGTATGGGTGAGGGTCTTTAACCTCACCGATTCCATCTGACGCGTTGGCGCGAGCCACGAGTCAGCTCTGGCTTAGTCGCTGGGTGTCCCGGCTTCAGCTTGCTAAGTTCTTGGTCGTACATGCCGATCATGTCGATGGAAACCAACACCCGCTCGCGCGTCCGTTCGAGCAAGACAGGGCTTTCCGGGTAGGGCCCACGCTATGTTAATCACGCCATTCCGTTGATACTATGGACGTCGCGTACAGCCCACGCCGCTATGAGAAACCCACCCGACGGCTACCTCACGACGCTGAAGCAGCACTTTCCCACTGCGCCTGCATTCACGGTTGACGAGTCGAGTGGCTGGACCAGTACGCATGACGCGGTGAACGCGCCTCCCGCGACGACAAATCAGGCCGCTCAAGGCACGGCGTTTCAGCGCTGGTTTCACTTCAAAGAGGCGTTCTCTCCTTCCTTCGTCTCCACGGCCATCGAGACGCTCGGCTTCATGCCGGAGCACGTGGTTGACCCTTTGGAGGCTCCGGAACCACCGGCATCACATGTCAGCTGCTGGGCATCGATGCGACGACCATCGAAATCAACCCGTTCCTTGCCGACGTCATCCGTGCCAAGACCAGCCGTATCAATCCCGAGACGCTGATCAAGGCTGCGCAGAGCTTCCGCCACGGTCTGGCACGCACAAGCCTGACCTCGACGTGCTGGCGTCGCTACCACCAACGTTCATTGAGTCTGACGACAAGGCGCGCTGGATCTTCTCGCGTGACTTCGCTGAGCGGCTCTCGCAGTACCTGAAGTGCATCCGTCAAATTGGCGACGCGGACGTTCAACGATTCTTCCGTGTCGCGCTGGGGGCTGTCCTGGTCGACTGCAGCAACGTCTACGTAAACGGCAAGGGAAGGCGCTACCGCGGACGATGGCAGGAGACTCAAGCCAACGGCGCCCTCCTCGACTTTCGCTTCCATGAGCAGTTCAACACGGCGTTCGAGGACGTGCATCGCTTCGCCGCGCGCCCGGCCACGCGCGTTGACGTTGTGCACGGCGACTCCCGCGTTGTCATGCAGTCACTGCAGCGCCCGGCCGATCTCATCGTCTTCTCGCCGCCATATCCGAACTCGTTCGACTACACCGATATCTACAATGTCGAGCTGTGGGCGCTGGGCTACCTTACCTCCGCCGTTGACAACCTCAAGCTGCGCCGCTCCACCGTGCACTCGCATGTGCAGATCATGCGCGCCGCTGAAATGCCAGTGCACGAATGCGCCACGTTGACGTCTGCAGTGACGCAGTTGGAGGAGAAGCGGGCTGCGCTGTGGGACTCGCGAATACCCGAAATGGTTCTCGGCTACTTCCGAGACCTCGAGCTCGTGCTCACGGAATCACTGCGACTGGTGAGCGAGCGGGGGCAAGGTCCTCATGGTGGTCGGCGATTCACGTTACGCCGGGATCTTGATCGACGTTCCCACAATCCTTGCGGAACTTCGGGCGAGCCGTCGGGTTCGAGAAGGTGCAAACGTTCGAAGTGCGCAAGATGAGCGCGCGAGCGCGCAGCAAGGAGGCAGTCACCACCTGCGCGAGTGCATCGTCGAGATGGCTCGCCAGGGGCTAGCACCACAGCCCCCTCCTGCATATCCGCTGGATCGGTCTCGTTTGTCAGGCCAGCTTGGGATACAGGAACATCCGCATCGGCGGATCGAAGTCCTGGCGGGTGGTGCTGTAGTCCGGCGCGTAGTCGATGTCCGAGTGCTCGTAGTGGAGAGCGTTGGTCGCATCGAGCTCGGTTGTCCCGTCAGCGAGACCGCCACGCCGGCCATCGAACACCACGAGATAGCCCCTTGCGCCATAGTGAGGTGACGACTGGTGTGTTGAGTCCAGGTAATCGGCCAGTTGCTTGGCGCCCTCCAGCGCGCGGCTCTTGCTGTATGCCGTTCCCGGGCTGCCATCGGCCTTGACGGATTTCCCCAGCCACTTTATTTCGATGATGGCGTGCTGGGAAGTCATCTGGAACGCCACATGAATATCGACCGGATGCGTCTCGTCGACATTCTGCTCAGGCTGCACATTCTCGTTGCGCAGCACGTTGCGCAAGAACTGCGTGAGCGAACGGCGCATGATGGCCTCGGGCTTGTTCTTGAACCGCAGGTGCTTGTTGTCTTCCCACGCCTTCTGCAGCTCGTAGCAGGTCGACCGGGCTGCCGAGCGCACCCGGTAGTCATCCAGCGCCGCCCTCAGCGTTCCGAACGTCGGCCTGCAAAAGGCACTGGGATACCCCGCGACGACGTTTTCCACGTCGTACACCTTGCCACCGACAATGAACTTTTCCGCGGCGGTGTTGTACAGATAAACGACGGCCGTCGTGGAGAGCTGCTGAAGCACTGAGACATCCAGCGGCACGACCTGAACCACATCGCTGCTCGTCACGCGCACAAGGCTCGGGCCGTCCAGTTCGTTCGTCAGGTTGTCGACGCTGGTGACGCTTCTGACCGGGCCCGCGACGATTGACGGCGTCAGGGTCGCATCGGCGAACACGGCCAGCGGATGGGTTCTGATGCTCGGATCCAGGCGAGCGTAGATCTGGACGATCTTCCCCAGCAATTCCTTCAGTGCTGTAGCCCCCATGTCACCGAAGACCTCCTGAACGGCGGAGGCGTACAGCTTGGCGTTGAGCGCTTTGAGCTTTTCAAAGTCCAACGTGATCATGAGAGCTCCGCTTCCGCAGCGCGCTCCGACGCGGTTGTCGCACATTCAGCGGCGTCATGGTGCCATGCCGCCGTGACGTGCGGCGCATGGGTGGTCGGTGCAGACTGGACTGCGATGTCGTAGCCGTTGGCCGCCTCACCGCCTTCGAGTGCGTCAAGATCGAACACGGCCCCACTGTCTGACCCGTTGGGCGATGTAGGCCCTCCCGGCATGCCCGAACCGCCAGGACCGCCTGGATCTCCCGGGCCTGACAGGTCGTCCCCCGCGATCCTCTTTGCTTCATTGACATGGGCCATGTAGGTGAGCCATAGGATGGACGGGCTTAGCAAGTCCTGCTGCCCGGGCGGAATCACGGCGGCCAGGGCTGCGAAGTGCTCATGCAGGGTTTGAAGATGCGGCTCGTCCAGCAACATCGTGGGCGAACCACGGAGCTTGCTGGCAACAGGCGTCGGCTCCTGTTGCAGCCCCTCTGCCATGACTGACCCCGGGACTGCGAGCAAGCTCGCGGCGGCGGCGCTGAGGCAGGGGACGCGTGGCGCCATCATCTGCAGCGCCGCGAGGCCAGCCAGCATTTGACTGCCGAGCGGGGTGGACCTGAGCCTGCCTTGGGTCTCGCTCAGCAGGCCAGTCGAGACCAAGTAGTCCATGGCCTCGATGAGGTGGTCGCTGAAAGGCAGGCCTGTGCCGGTGTTGGCGAACTTGTACCCCCAATCGGACACTGCCTGCTTCGTATAGATCGACAGCAGGCACGAGAGAAAAGCGATGCGTTGCAGCTCGAGACGAGTAACGCCGCCGAGCGGCTTGTCTAACTCGGAGGCGACTAGTAAGCAGTCGAAATGAGCTTCAGGGTTCATCTGCATGATGCTCATCGGCAGTCAGCCGTTCAGCGCTTGCTCGATCTCTTCGAACGCTTCGGCGAAGAGATCGGACGACGCCTGCTGCACATCTGACAGCTCCGTCCAGTGCGTCATCTGGACAATTGCCATCGTGTCGGCCTTGCAGGCTTCCGCTAGGGTCTTCAGAAGCCTGGAGCTGTTGATGTTGGCGGTCATAAGCAAGTCGTGCCCGCTCACGACGAAATCCGCAAACATCTGACCGGCGCGCTGTTCATACGCGATGTCCAGCGAACCTTCCGGCGTGTCGATGAAGAGCGTCGCCAGCGCATCAGCATTGGAGACGTGTTGTGACAGCGCCATCCTCAAAGCAATGTCGATGAAGAACCGCTGGCTCTCAGACAGCTGCGACTCCTTGCGCCGAGCGTTGCCGCGGATATCGATCTGCAACTGAGCACCGACGCCCTCGCCACTCGGCCCGCCGGTCACCAGGGAGATGTCCAGATCCATGCCCAAGAACGACCGCGCCAAGCTCTTGAACCGCGGCACGAACTCCGCCTCGGCCTGCAGGTACCGCTGCTCCAGGTTGCGCTGCAGACCACGCAGCTCATCCTTGTGCCTGTCGCGGTCTCTGTACGCCTCGTCCCGCTGATGCTGCAGATCCCTTCGCGTCTCACGGAACGAGTCCAGGGTCTTGGCCAGCGGACCATCAACCAACGCCATCTTCCCGCGCACAAGCTCCAAAGCCGCATGGTTGGCGCGCTCGAAGTCCTCCAGCGCGCTGCGTGTTGACAGCGCGGCATCCCGGCAGGTGCGCAGCATCTCGCTTAAGCGCGCCTTGGTGATGATCGCCTCATCCAGGTTGCGCTTGGCCGTCGCAAGTGCAGCGTCCAGCCGCGTCAATTCCGCGTTGTTCGCCCGGCGTCGCGTTCGTGGGCGCGATCGACGATGCACACAGCGGGCATTGCGTGGCCTGCAGCTTCGCCTGAATCGCCTGAGCGATATGCACGCCCTCGTTTTGGCACACCGGACACCGGCAGTCGGCGATCGCGGAGCTGACCAAGGGGTGCCGCTGCGGCGAGGAGATCCCGGTCATGAACTGTTCGAAGGCCTTCGCATATGCGCCGCGCATTGCAATGACTTCAGCGTGCGAGCTCATGACTTTCAGCTCGGCTTCGTTGACCTGGCGTTCCGCCTCGTCGCGCTCTGTCACCGCGCGTTCCGAAGCGACGGTCAGCGCCTCGTACTGTGCTTGGGCATTTTCGCCGTCAGCCGTGTTGTCGGTACCCGCCTTTATGGACGCCTCCAGCGTCTCGATCCGCTTGCTTATGTTGTTCGCCTGGAACTGGTAGTTGCGACCACGCGACGCAGCCTTCTCCATCTCGCGGTGCAGCCAATCGGCGCGGCCGGCTTCTTGAGCATTCCCGCCAAAGCACACGTGCAGCAGCGCACTGGAGACCTCGCGATCCCAGAACACGAGGTGCCTACTCTCGTCGAATGTGAACAGGAAGTGCTGCAACATGACAAACTGGTCGAATGAGTTCAAGCCGATCGTCTGGCACAGGTCACTCCTGTAATGCTGCTCGTTCTCCTCAGCGGCGGCCCCGTCAGATCTGTGCACGACGTTGCCGCCTTGCGAGATCTGAAGCTCTTCGAGGGCGCCGATGCTGAACAGGTTGCGCTTGATGGCGTAGGTACGTTCATGGACGCTGAACTGAACGGAAACTGCTGCAGCGTCCCGATCCAGCTCCGCAATGCGGCCGTCGTAAAACGAGCGCGTGTAGTCTCTGGCCTTCTGAAAATACGCCGCGGCCGATAAGAACTCGCGCTTTGGCTCCGGAACTGCGCCCGTGAGCGCAAAGTTCACCGTGCCGAGGAACGTGGATTTGCCAATGCCGTTGGCACCGGCCAGCACGTCACGCCCGATCGAAGGGCCAAGCGCACATCGGGATCCCGGCTGTACAGCGAAAAAGGCGTGGAGCTCGACGCTCCGCAGCTTGGGCCAACTAAAGCGTGGATGCGTCTTAGTGCTCATGTGCGCTGACAGTCTGGACAAGGGGCTTGTAGGCGAGCCGAACAGGCACAGAGCGCTAGATCGGGCCAAATGAACGATAGCTGTGGCGGGCACGTAGAAGCGAGGACACCCAGTGATTCCCAGGCCTGCGAACGCAACTCTTCCTTTCTCTTATTGGGGGCGGATGCAGCTTTGGGCACGGGTGCGCGGTCTTGGGAACCTGGAGTCAGCGGTCGATGGGAGGTGGGTCCCAGACGAGCGCCATAGAGCTATTTGGGACAAGTCGCGCGGACGCGACAGTTCTCGCACCGATCGATTGCAGCGTGACACTTCTGTACCAACCGCGGCCGCGAAAGAGCCGTAAAAGCGAGGACACCCATCGATTCCACCGAGAACGAATGGGGACAAACGCGCCAGTCGCTGCTGATTCCTTCGTGATTTCAACGGCTTGGTCCGAAGCTAGGACACCCATCGATTCCACAGCCAACGAACGCAGACGCACGCGCCCGTCGCTGCTGATTCCTCCGTGATTTCAACGGCTTGGTCCGACCAAAGCCAACGCCCCCAGGCGCCCGCGGCGCCGAAAGGATGGCTTGTCCGGCACTCAGTTCGAGAGCGAACGAGGCCACGCCCAGGCCGCGCAGCCAGCGCTGACCGATCTCCGCTGCCTTGTCGAGGAGCGCCGCCTCGCTGCCGATCACGCGACAGAAGCCTTGCTCGGGCTTGACCGCACGCACGCGGTGGGTCCACTCGCTGGAGTCCATGCCGAGGCGGTCAGGACGGCCGGCGGCTTGCCCGTGATCCGCCCGAAAGCTTGGTGGGGTGCCATTGGCGCCCGGTCATGTCGACCAGTTCGATGTACTCGGTGGTTGAGAGCGCCGTCACCGACAGGCCGCGGGTACCCATCACCGGCGCCAGCTCAGGTCAACGCGGTACGTTGGCTGTGGCGTGACCGTTGCCAACGGTCGTGCATGCCGATGTTTCGTCACCCGGATTCGACTCGATGGCTCGGATTCGTTTCAGGATGCTCGTGTGTGCCGAGCCCTCCAGTTGCGAGGTCATGCCGGCGCGGATGGGGTTCAGGTCCACATAGGCCATGGCCGACAGCACCGCGGCCTCGTCGAGCAGGACCTGGGAGCGAAAGCGCCCTTCCCAGAAACGACCCTTGCAGTGGTCCTCGACATTCGCGCGCCGGGCGATGGGTTCGCTCAGCGACTTCATGAACCACGAGAGGCTGCAGAGCCGCGAGCGCAGCACAGCCAGCCGGGCATCTTTCGCGACAATCTGCGCCTTCGCTGCTTCGTACTGGCCATCCTCCGGTGGATACAGCCCCAGCCAGCGGGCGGCGACGTCGGGGAGCGGGCTTGCGTCATGGAAGCAGCATGGCGCGACCGGTTGGCACGGGATGCCAGAAGACTCCGGCGGCGGTGTCAGAAAGCGGATGACTTGCGCTTGTCCTCGCTCGTCGTGCCGGTTCTGGTCGACAGCGGCTTCCGTCGCGGTTCCGACATCTTCAAGGCGCTCGCGCTCGGCGCGACCTCGGTGGGCGTCGGGCGGCCTGACATCTGGGGACTCGCAGCCTTCGGGCAGCCAGAGGTCGAGCAGGTTCTGCGCATCCTGCGCAAGGAACTGTTGATCGCCATGCGCCAGGCGGCACGCGCACCCTGGCCGAGATAACGCCAGCGTATCTCAGCAAGGAGAGCGCGCGAGCTTCCCGCAGCCGCCTCACTCCTGTTCTTCGGCCTCTTCTTCGACCTCCTCTTCAGCCTCTTCCTCTGCTGCCTCTTCTTTCGCTTCCTCGGACGGCTGCGCGGCGGGTTCCGCTTTCGGAAGAAACCTCCGCCGTGGGTTCGGCGGAGGCTGCGCTTTCCTGTGCCGCAGGAGCGATGTCGCCGAACATCACTTCTGGTTCCGGCATGTACTCCGGGATAACAGGTTGTTCATCAGGAGGAAAAGTAGCCGCAGCGCTGGCCTGTGCGCACATCGGCGACGCGGCGCATGCGAGGGCGACCGTGGCCAGGAGCAGTTGCGATTTCATCGGTATGGCCATCGGTTCCTCGTCGCCACTGAGTGCAGAAGTACGGTAGCACGAAGGGAAGTGGCGCGCATGCGACCCACTGCCGGCGATGCTCGTGATCCGCGCCGGTCAAGGGATCCTGCCCGCAGAGCCAGGCGCGGCGTACACAGCGGGACGCCGAACTGGGACACCCGTTGGATTTCACAGCCGACGAACCCGAAAAGCGAGGACACCCAACGATTCCAGAGCCAAAGAACGCAGACGCACGCGCCGGTGGCTGCTGATTCCTTCGTGATTTCAACGGCTTGGTCCGACCAAAGCCAACGCCCCCAGGCGCCCGCGGCGCCGAATAGGATGGCTTGTCGCGCTCAGTTCGAGAGCGAACGAGCCACGCCCAGGCCGCGCAGCCAGCGCTGGCCGATCTCCGCTGCCTTGTCGATGAGCGCACTCTCGCTGCCGATCACGCGACAGAAGCCGTGCTCGGGCTTGACCGCGCGCACGCGGTGGGTCCACTCGTTGGAGTCCATGCCCCCCAAGTTCCGCACTCTCCCACCCGATTCCGGCTGGCTCGGCGGTTTCATGGTGTTTCCGATCAACAGCTTGCCTCGCCGTCGGCGCCTCTTCCGCGAAACCTCTGTAGTCACACGTTCAGGTTCGCTTACAGCTTGAACTCGCGCAAGGCGGTGCGTACCTTGGCCGCATGTTGACACGTATTTCCAAGTCCGGTGGGCGGGCCTATCTGCAGTTCGTCGAGGCCTTCCTTATTGACAACGGGGAACCTCGGCAACGGGTCGTTTCCAACTTGGGACGCCTCGATCAGTTGCGCCCGAAGGATCTCGATCCGCTGATTGCCGGTCTGCAACGGGCGCTCGGTCGGGCCCCGGCACCGGTGCCGCAAGTCGAATTCGTCAGCGCCAAGGCGATGGGCGATGTCTACGCCTTGCACGCGCTCTGGCAGGAACTCGGCCTGGAAAGCGCCGTGGCACGCGCCCTGCGTTCGTCTTACCGGCGCTTTGATGCCGTCGCCATGGTCCGCGCCATGGTCTTCAACCGCCTGTGTGAACCCGATTCCAAGCTCGGCGTGCTGCGCTGGCTGGATACAGTGGCCATGCCCGGCCATCCGGACCAGACCAGTCACGATCACCTGCTGCGCGCGATGGATGCGCTCATGGAGCGCGCCGGCGCGGTCGAGGACGCGGTGGCCGCGCAGTTGCGGCCGCTGCTGGACGACGAGATGTCGGTGGTGTTCTACGACCTGACCACGGTGCGCATCAGCGGCACCGGCAAGGTCGCTGGCGATGTGCGCACCCACGGGATGAGCAAGGAGACCGGTGGCATCGCGCGCCAGTTCGTGCTGGGCGTGATCCAGACCCGCGAGGGCCTGCCGATTGCGCACCAGGTGCACGCCGGCAACATCGGTGAGGTCGGCACGCTGCTGCCGATGATCCAGGCCACGGTCAAGCGCTATCGCCTCAAGCGGGTGATCCTGATCGCCGATCGCGGCCTGCTCAGCTTGGACAATCTGGCAGCGGTCGAGGCGTTGAAGAGCGCCAGTGGTGAGCCGATCGAGTACGTTCTGGCAGTCCCGGGCCGTCTTGGACGCACAGGATGAGGGCACACCACAGCGTGGACGTCGCTCCAGCGACCGGCGCGCCTACCTCAAGTTCTCGGAGCTGACCAAGGCCGCGCGCTTGTCGCGGATCGTCAAGGCCGACCTGCAGGCCGAGCGCTTCAGTTACCGCATCGACAACGACGCCAAGCGGGCCGCTGAGATCCTCGACGGCAAGCTGCTGCTGGTGACCAACACCGATCTTCCGGCGGCGGGCGTCATCGAACGCTACAAGGCGCTGGCGGACATCGAGCGCGGCTTCCGGGTACTCAAGAGCGATATCGAGATCGCACCGGTGCATCACCGCTTGCCGGAGCGCATCCGGGCGCATGCGCTGATCTGCTTCCTGGCCCTGCTGCTCCACCGCGTGATGCGCATGCGCCTGAAGGCCACCGCCAGCACACTGTCCCCGCAACGCGCGCTGGCGCTGTTGCGCCAGATCCAGCAGTTGCACGTGAAGATCGACCGCCGCTGCGCTACTCGCACCAGCCAGATCAACGCCGCGCAACGTGGCGAGCTGCAGCAACTAAAACTGCCAGTTCCCCCGGTCGACGACCAGGCGTAGTGACAAATCCGCAATCCGCGCACAGCGGAATCAAATACTTACGGCTGCGGCTGCGGAACTTGGGATGCCCAGGCGGTCAAGGACTGCCGGCGGCTTTCCCGTGATTCGCCCGCGCTTTGTGGGGTGCCATTGGCGGCCGGTCATGTCGACCAGTTCGATGTACTCGGTGGTTGAGAGCCCCTGTTCGGCACCTACCGCAGCGTGGCATCACCACGGCGACCTTTGCCGAGCGGTTAGACGGTGACGAACCGGCGGCACAGCGGTGCCACTCATGCAATCGCGACACGGGGAACATTCCATACGCGAATTGTCCATCCCGCTGCGCGAAACTACTCCCTGTATACGTCGTGGTAATTAGACAGAACGGCAACCTCATCAAGCTTGCCGGCAATTACCGAAAATTCAGGGGTTCGAAGAATTCCGAGGAGAACCTCTCGCGCAAACGATAAATTCCCCTCACTTCGATAAGCGCTTTCCATGCCAAGACGGACATGCACTTCAAAAGGAACGTCGCTTCTACTAAGTCGTCGCGCGCGCAATTGGTCCATCTCAAATAGAATAGAATCACGCGCCGGATTGCGCAAAGTTCTCGCAATGTCCATTTGACGCTCTTGTCTTGGCCTGCAAAGCAGCGACTCAAATCCGGGAGCAGCCCGAAGTTCCTGAACAAATCCATCAATCCCGCGCTCATTTCGATCACCGGGCGACGATGACAGCTCCTTATCGAATGCACTTGATAGTGCCGGGGACAGATTCCACCCAGCGCGATTGTCAATTGAGAGACCAAGGGCAAATAGCAAAACAAGCGCAAAGGAATACTGATCAGAAGCGACAGAACCCCGACTCCCGTTAATTATCTCCGGCGCGGCGTAAGCTGGAGTACACGGGGTCCCCGAATTTCCCGTCAAACTGGACAACGGAACTTTCGCAGTCCCCAAGTCACACAATCTCGTGCCAGTTCCATCCACCAAAATATTCTCCGGCTTCAGATCCCGGTGGACATATTCTCTTGAGTGCATCCACTTCAGCCCGACAATCGTTGTCGAAAGCAGGTCCAATAGAGTCCGAAATGGAAGGTCACGCTCGGAGTGAAGATAGCGCGCCAAATTACCTTCGGCAAGGCTCATAGCAATCCACTGTGTACTTCCAATCCTACCCGCACCAAAAGGCGTCGGAAAGGAGTCCGGACAAGCCGTCGCCGCCTCAACCAACAGGTCAAACTCCCGCTTCGCACGATCCGTCATTGCCAAATCACAGGCGGGGAACAGCTTCAATGCTACTGCAGTCCCAGTTCCTAGATCACGAGCTCTCCATACGTGCCCTTGCCCACCCCCATCGATTCGCGCTTCGAGCGAAAAACTGTCAATCCGATCTCCAACGTGGAACTCTTGGAGCTCAAGGCCGGGATGCATAATCACTCTCCTTAATAGCCTCGACTGACCGGCTCAGCGCGCCGAGAATTGCCCGCCTCTCTCGAACATCCAATTGATCAAGCGCCTTTGACAATTGGATAAGGACGTAACTAACCCGATCGCCGAACGCCCTATTCATCGCATCATGCGCCCTGAATATATACGCTTTCGAACCTGTCGGCGGATCGCCCTCGCACCATGCTTGAGTCAACACTGCCAAAAAAATAGCATTCCTTATCTTCGCTTCTATCCAGCTCGTAACGCCACACTTGACGACTTTCTGGCCCCAATCCACCGACTCCAAGCGGGCTATTTGAAGGAGATTCAATCGAACGATTTCGCGAGATATCGGAATTCGAAGTGCGCACAGATGCAGATACGCAGGGTCTCGCGCGTGATTGTGAATCAGGTTATGTCCATGTGCAGTAATAATGAGTCGTCGCGAAAAACCATCGCCGTTTGACGGCTCTCCAGCGTCGATTGTTAGCATGCAGAGATGCGACTCCAGCAAGTCGCAAACCGCCTGAATGAGCCCTGGATCGTACTTCCAGCCACCATTCAGGTCCTCCGCCAAATCGTGCAGCAAAATACCACCGCGGCCGTGCTCATCTAGCGCATAAAGTACCCTCGAAGCCAGCAACATCGATGCAGGCCAAGAATTTACGCTCGCAACGCTAAAATCGCACCTCCCGTTCTCCACGAATTGCGGCCAGTAGAGGACTGGTACTGCCAGGCCGTCGTACTTAGTGAGATCATTGACCTCGAATGGAGATATTGCTGGACGACCGTCAGCTGAGACAATCTTGAATACTATGGGTGGAAACCGCATATTTCCGCGAAAAATCTGCTCGCGAACGCGGTAGCCGTGTTTATGATGACCCGAGGCTAGATCAAAAAACTCCCAGCGAGCACCTGCATGGCAGCTCGGAGATTCGGCATGCAGGTACGCATATTGGCGACAATTGGCTCCCGAAATCTTGCTTCGGACTCAAAACCCAGTCTAAACTCGCTGAACAGCTCCTCCATGCGCGTTGAAAGTTCCCCTGCTCCTCGCGAGAGTGCGGTATGAACTGCCTCAAATCTCCGCCGGATGACCTGATCCAAGGGCGGACTCCTGATTTCATATTGCTCATGGGCGACGTCGGCTCTAAAAGCCTGATTTATCAGTTGACCTTGGACACTTACGTAAGTCGAGTTGCGCATTGCGAGCACCAAGGAAACGCCTGCAGGAATGCGCCTCGAAATAAACTCCCGCGTCGACGTTACTAGATCATTAAATCGCCTTTCCGACTCAACGTCACGACCTAATCGGTCATATCCATCAATTATACAGACGAAACATATTCCTATTGACTGAGCTATTCGGACAACCTTGCGGCAGATTGACGGGCTTACACTATCCGACAATTCTCCGCTCCCAGACTGAATGAACAGCTCCTTAACGAATACAGCATCATTTAGTGACGACTCTTCATCGGACGATTCTAACTCCGCCAATAGCATCTCGTAGTACGGCGCAATAGCGGCTGCGCAATCTGGCGCGCGATTCCTCAGAGGAGAAGATTTTTAGTAGTACTTCAGCAATACCTTTGTTGCTTGTGCATAGAACCATCGCTCGATATCCTGATCGAAACGCGCGGAGATTCTCCTGGTCAGATTGACGCGGACCACGACCACTTTCTTTGAACTGAACGAATTGTTGAATCGAGATAGGAGATAATTCAAGAAAAATGTCTTGCCACAGCCGCGCTCGCCGCGGAGAACGAATATTCTGCCATTTGAGCCGCCCCCCAAAGCACTCATCCGTGAATAGGCGATCAAACGGCCCACGAAGTCAGCAACTATTGGCTCCGACGAGTTTAGTACCGTTTGATCAGGCTGAGACGTGAAACAATATGAATCAACAAGCAGTTGGGTCTGGGGCTCTCGACTTGGATTTGCCGGCAAATGCGTGAGTGCATCAATAATTCTACGGGTTGCCGTGTCGGCCGCGCCATCAATTTGATTTCTTATCGCACAATGAATGAGCGCATCAGCGATAGATCGACCCGAAAATAATGCCTTTTCAATGGTTCTGGAGGTCCTTATCGTACTGGCGTAATCGGCCAAGGCGCCTTCAATGATCACTTTCTTTGACCTCCGACTTCATCAAGCATTTTTCGGTTTTCTGCCGAATGAGGGTTAGCGCTTCCGCAAGCGGCTTCCTGATTAGTGTCGAACCTCAGTAGCCTCATCCGGACGCTCGGACAATCAAGCACTTACGAGCAACTAACTTCCGGGGTTAGACTCGCGCAAGTTGTTGTTCTTTGGGCATTGTGAATGGTTCCGGTGCACGGCGCACTGAGGTTCGACGCTAATCAGGAGCGGCTTTACCCTCCTTCAATTACCAATTCTCGTGATTTCGACCCAACGTCGTACTCCCAATTACCAATTCTCGTGATTTCGACCCAACGTCGTACTCCGCCAGGTCCTGGCACTTCAAACTCTGGGCGATTTCGCCGGCAAGGAGCGGGGGAGTAACGTGTCTCGCAGGACGGCCATGGTTTTAAATTGTTGGAGTGCATTGGTGCCGCGTTCGTCCTACAGGGCGGTGATTTCAGCGAAGCGAGCTTGGATCTCGGGTGGCGGGACAACGGTGATTAGTGGAGCTTCAGGAGTCCCCGTATCCAAGCCCCTTCAATTTGGCGATCACATCGATCAGCTCACCTAGACGCTGCTGGTCCAGCGCCGGGCGCGCGTAATCCTTGGGAAGATCGCCTTTGAGCCGAGGGTTGACAGCCTCGATGGCGATCATTGCATCGTCGACACGGCGACCGATGCTAGCCATGCGCGCACTGGCCTGCAGATAGGGCCAGCGCGCATCGGCCGGCTCCCAGAAGATGTTCGCGGTCAGATACTCGTCCGGATCCTCCGGATTGGCGCCGGCGTAGTCACCCTCCCCCCCCATCAGCTTGGCGCGATGCGCCTCGAAGCTGTCGGAGGTGTACTGCAAGAAGATCAGGCCAATTACCACATGCTTGTTCTCCGCCGCGTCCATCTTGTTGCGCAGCTTGTCCGCCATCAGCCACAGCTTGGCCTCGAAGCCAGGATTGGCGCCACTGTCGGACTTTTCCTTTCTCGCTTTCGGGGCGGTTGCGGCTTTGGGCACGGGTGAGCGGTCCTGAGAACTTGGAGTCAGCGGTCGATGGTAGGTGGGTCCCAGACACGGCGCCATAGAGTGCCGTGCAGGACACGGTCGGGCTGACGCGGCATTTCTCGCACGGGTCGGCTGCGGCGTGACACTTCTGTACTAACCGTCTTTGAAAAGCGGGGACTCCCGTCGATTCCACAGCCGACGAACGCAGACCCGCGCGCCGGTCGCTGCCGCGAAGCGAGGACACCCGCCAATGACACGCCGGCCATCACCACATCCAGCCCATCGAAGCGAGGAAACGAAGCGAGGACACCCATCGATTCCACGGACAACGAACGGGGACACCAGCGTACGTCGCTACCGAATCCTTCGTGGTTTCAATGGCTTGGGCCGACCAAAGCCGACGCCCGCAGGCGCCTGCGGCGCCGCGAAAGCGAGGACACGCATCGATTCCACAGCCGACGATCGTAGGCGCACGTGCCCCTCGCTGCGGATTCCTTCGTGATTTCAACGGCTTGCTCCGGCCCAAGCCAACGCCCCCAGGCGCCCGCGGCGCCGAAAAGGATGGTCTGTCGCACTCAGTTCGACAGCGAACGAGCCACGCCCAGGCCGCGCAGCCAGCGCTGGCCGATCTCGGCGGCCTTGTCGAGGAGCGCCGCCTAGAAAGCGAGGACACCCATCGATTCCCAGGCTGGCGACCGCTGACACGCGCGCCAGTCGCGGCTGATTCCTTCGTGATTTCAACGGCTTGGTCCGGCGAAAGCCAACGCCCCCAGGCGCCCGCGGCGCCTAAAAGGATGGCCTGTCGCACTCAGTTCGAGAGCGAACGAGCCACGCCCAGGCCGCGCAGCCAGCGCTGGCCGATTTCCGCTGCCTTGTCGAGGAGCGCACTTTCGCTGCCGATCACGCGACAGAAGCCTTGCTCGGGCTTGACCGCGCGCACGCGGTGGGTCCACTCGCTGGAGTTCATGCCGAGGCGGTCAAGGACGGCCGGCGGCTTGCCCGTGATGCGTCCGCGCTTGGTGGGGTGCCATTGGCGGCCGGTCATGTCGACCAGTTCGATGTACTCGGTGGTTGAGAGCGCCGTGACCGACAGGCCGCGAATGCCCAGCACCGGCGCCAGTTGAGGTCGACGCGGTTCGCTGGTTGTGGCGCGACCGTTGCGAACGGTCGTGCATGCCAATGTCTCGCCACCCGGATCCGACTCGATGCCTCGGATACGTTTCAGGATGCTCGTGTGTACCGACCCCTCCAGTTGCGAGGTCATGCCGGCGCGGATCGGGTTCAAGTCGACATAGGCCATGGCCGACAGCACCGCGGTCTCGTCGAGCAGGACCTGGGATCGGAAGCGCCCTTCCCAGAACCGGCCCTTGCAGTGGTCCTCAACATTCGCGCGCCGGGCGATGGGCTCACTGAGTGACTTCATGAACCACGAGAGGCTGCAGAGCCGCGCGCGCAGCACAGCCAGACGGGTATCGTTCGCGACGATCGGCGCCTTCGCTGCTTCGTACTGGCCTTCCTCCGGCGGATACAGTCCCAGCCAGCGGGCGGCGACCTCGTCCGGGCCCCAGTCCCGCGCGATGTCGGCATGCATCTCGATCACCACATGCAGGTGATTGCTCATCACCGCATAGGCCCAGATCGAGACGGCATACAGCTCCGCCAACTGCGCCAGGCGATCTTCGACCCATTGCCGGCGATGCTCGTGATCCGCGCCGGTGAGCGGATCCCGCCCGCACAGCCAGGCGCGGCGTACACAGCGCGACACACAGTGATAGACACCGTTGGCGTTGGCGGGGATCAGGAGGGAGCGGGCTTGCGTCATGGAAGCAGCATGCGCGGTTGAATTGGCGCGGGCTGTCGGAAATCGCTGACGGATGCGTCCGAAAGCGCCGGATTCGTGCGTGTCCTTGCTTTGCTGGTCGACAGCGGCTTCCGTCGCGGTTCCGACATCTTCAAGGCGCTCGCGCTCGGCGCGACCTCGGTGGGCGTCGGGCGGCCTGACATCTGGGGACTCGCAGCCTTCGGGCAGCCAGAGGTCGAGCAGGTTCTGCGCATCCTGCGCAAGGAACTGTTGATCGCCATGCGCCAAGCGGGCACGCGCACCTTGGCCGAGATCACGCCAGCGTATCTCAGCAAGGAGAGCGCGCGAGCTTCCCGCAGCCGCCTCACTCCTGTTCTTCGGCCTCTTCTTCGACCTCCTCTTCAGCCTCTTCCTCTGCTGCCTCTTCTTTCGCTTCCTCGGACGGCTGCGCGGCGGGTTCCGCTTCGGAAGAAACCTCCGCCGTGGGTTCGGCGGAGGCTGCGCTTTCCTGTGCCGCAGGAGCGATGTCGCCGAACATCACTTCCGGTTCCGGCATGTACTCCGGGATAACAGGTTGTTCATCAGGAGGAAAAGTAGCCGCAGCGCTGGCCTGTGCGCACATCGGCAACGCGGCGCATGCGAGGGCGACCGTGGCCAGGAGCAGTTGCGATTTCATCGGTATGGCCATCGGTTCCTCGTCGCCACTGAGTGCAGAAGTACGGTAGCACGAAGGGAAGTGGCGCGCATGCGACCCACTGCCGGCGATGCTCGTGATCCGCGCCGGTCAAGGGATCCTGCCCGCAGAGCCAGGCGCGGCGTACACAGCGGGACGCCGAACTGGGATGCGCCGAACTGGGACACCCGTTGGATTTCACAGCCGACGAACCCAGACACGCGCTGGTCGCTTCTGAATCCTTCGTGCTTTCAACGGCTTGGGCGGGCCCAAGCCAACGCCCCCAGGCGCCCGCGGCGCCGAGAAGGACGGCCTGTCGCGCTCAGTTCGAGAGCGAACGAGCCACGCCCAGGCCGCGCAGCCAGCGCTGGCCGATTTCCGCTGCCTTGTCGATGAGCGCACTCTCGCTGCCGATCACGCGACAGAAGCCGTGCTCGGGCTTGACCGCGCGCACGCGGTGGGTCCACTTGCTTGAGTCCATGCCCAGGCGGTCGAGGACGGCCGGCGGCTTGCCCGTGATCCGCCCGCGCTTGGTGGGGTGCCAATGGCGGCCGGTCATGTCGACCAGCTCGATGTACTCGGTGGTTGAGAGCGCCGTCACCGACAGGCCGCGAATGCCCAGCACCGGCGCCATCTCAGGTCGGCGCGGTACGCTTGCTGTGGCGCGACCGTTGCCAACGGTCGTGGATGACAATGACTCGCCGCCCGAATCCGACTCGATGGCTCGGATGCGTTTCAGGATGCTCGTGTGTACCGAACCCTCCAGTTGCGAGGTCATGCCGGCGCGGATCGGGTTCAGCGCCGGTCAATGGATCCTGCCCGCAGAGCCAGGCGCGGCGTACACAGCGGGACACGCAGTGATAGACGCCGTGAGCGTTGGCAGGGACCAAGAGAGAGCGGGCTTGCGTCATGGAAGCAGCATGGCGCAACCGGCGGGCACCGGCTGTCAGAAGACTCTGACGGCGGTGTCAGAAAGCGGATGATTTGTGCGTGTCCTCGCTTCCGCTTCCATTGGCTGGCGTCAATACCCATGCGCCCAAGGACGCCGGGCGTCTGTCCCGCGGTCCGCTCGCACTTGTCGGGGTGCCATCGATGACCTAGGCCCGCCGAATCCAAATTTTTTCAGATTGTGCTCTGAGGAATCTGAGTTCTTTGGCGTGATAGCTGCATCCGCAGTGCTTCAAGGGCGCGCGCCATACAGAGGCGCGTTAACGGTTTTCCGTGGCTGTTGTTGGTAATCATTGATGCAGCGGTTTCCCCGAGGGTTTTGGCTGAGAGATCTTCGTTCTCGCGAATTAGTTTCAACAGCGCGGGATCGACGGAATCCAACTGTCCGTCGGTTTCTTTTGACCATAGTTTCTTCGAACCAAGCAGAAGTTCGTCTAACTTGGATCCAAGGTCACCTAGGCCAGAGTCGGACCAAGCTGCCGATATATAAGCGTAGATCAACCTTTGAACCTGTCGGATATATGGGTCGATTACCAGGAGGCTCAGTGAGTCTGCATCGGACCTAGTCTTAAACTTGTAAGCGTGAACGTCGGAGTTCCAAAAGATTCCTTTCGCTAGTTCTTCTGTCGCTTCCTTTTCGAAGTCCGGGATTTCCGTTGTCGGATAATCCATGAAGGAGGACGATGGTCTTGGCCGTTTGAAATTCCTTCGGAAGCGGCATTCTGTCCGAAGCTCTGATCCGATCATTTTTCTGGATCGCGTCGAGAAGGCAATTAATCTCCTTGGTCCTTAGGGGCACTGAAAGCCCATTAAGGAATTCATCGGATCCACGACGGACGATGGTTGGGTTCGAAATTGCTTTGCTCAAGAGATCTTTTGCTGCACGTCGATTCTGATCGGCATCCGGCGATTCCTCTATCTCACGAAAGGCCTTGGCAACAAGCACAGCACAACCAGTGCATCGGTTAGCCATCTCCACTGGGTCATAGTCAGGGGAACATTTCGCATCCGGCGAGTTTGCTTCTGCGATTTGAAATACAACCGAGGCGCAATACGCATTAATCAACGCCTCCGGTTTGAATGCGTCAGATACCCCTTGATCATTGATGTATTTTGTCGTTGTGTTGCTCGCCAAGAACAACGCATCTGCTTTTTCTGCCTGAGTCTGTGAGGCGAGCCACTTGACCAAAAATCGGCCCGCATTAATGGCTTCATTCCGATCCGGGTCTGAACGCTCGTCTCCATTGACAACCAAAATTGGCTCAGCAGGCAGCACACCCATAACCATATGGTAGGTTGAGTTCTTTCGCTTTCGCTTCCTATCTTGCTCCAGAATTACTAGTGACGAACCGCTTCCTGTTCCGCCGGCTATCGAGGTCATCCAAATTCGAAAGGTCGCGTCATTTCCAAAGATTGAAGCGAGTTGGTTGTTGTTTCGCGTCAGCATTTCCTTGGTGATTGCTTCCGCGACCGCGCCATAGTCGCATCCCGTGCCATGCTGACCAAGAGTTAAGCGATCCCCGTTGAACGCGTAGGATTCCTTCTTGCCATTTTCCTCGGCATACGCGACGAACTTGACAATCTCATTCTCGCCATCCGAATCAACAATAGAGTACTCGACGTCAAGCGGGTGCGCGCGAGTACCAAACAGGTCAATTGTCCAGTACTTAGCGACGCTCCATCGATGCTGCAGATAGTCAACCAAAATATTTCCCTGGCGGGTTCGCAGTTCGTAAGACAGAGGTTTGCCGAACGATGTGGCAAAGAAGTCGTAACACATCCGAGAGCCGCATTTGCCGAACCCGACGACCTTGGCGTTCAGATTCACTGGTGGGCGAGATTTCATGGCTTCGTTCTCAGGTTGGGATGCCAAGTGCTGTTGTCGAGGTTATTGTAAGTATCGCTGCGAAGCGGGCAGTTTTGCTCCCACGTAGATACTCAGGAAAAACGCCTGCGATTGTGGCTACTATTCCGGTGAAGATCCCGGCCAATGATAATGACGCTGTGCGGAAATCTTTTGTCCAATCAAAGAACTGATCCGCCGCAAGGACTACGATGGCAGACATGACGAGGGCAGTTACCATTTCGGGGCGGCGATCGTAACCTCCACCTGCGACGCGCCTTAGCGGTAGTCTCGAGATTGTGTATGCGCCGATCAGCATTATCGCCGCGATGAAAGGTTGCACGGACTGCGGCCTCTCTTCGTTTGGGCGTGGGCCAGAAAGGATACGTTACATGCTCATTTCCGGAAAGATGGAGCGAGACAGGTTCGAAAGAGGATGGCGACAAGACGACAAAGAACACGTCACAAGAGGCGAGCAGAAGCGAGTGAGAGCGAGGGCACCCGTCGATTCCTTAGCCGACGAACTCAGGCGCACCGCCGACGACGCGCACGCGGTGGGTCCATTCGCTGGAGTCCATGCCCAGGCGGTCAAGGACAGCCGGCGGCTTTCCCGTGATCCGCCCGCGCTTGGTGGGTGCCATTGGCGGCCGGTCATGTCGACCAGTTCGATGTACTCGGTGGTTGAGAGCGCCGTGACCGACAGGCCGCGGATACCCATCACCGGCGCCAGCGCAGGACGGCGCGCTTCGCTTGCTGTGGCGCGACCGTTGCCAACGGTCGTGCATGACAATTTCTCGCCCGGATCCGACTCGATGGCTCGGATACGCTTCAGGATGCTCGTGTGTACCGACCCCTCCACTTGCGAGGTCATGCCGGCGCGGATGCGTTTCTGGCTGCTGCCCCGTCGCGTCTGAATTGTGCCCACGCGTACATCGCGGCTCGCGCAAGTGCCGTTGGATGCAAGTTCCACTGGTCGTTCTTGTCAAACTCTTTCGGGTAGGCCGGTATCATTCTCGCGCGTATCTCGCGAGTGAGGGATCTTGAATTCGCAAGTAGTTTCAGTACGCCGCTGTCGAGTGCGAGCGCTGCAACTTGGCAATGCTCGTCCTTGTCGATAGCTGTCTGCCAAGTCTCCTTGAGCGCGGTGAGAGTCAATGGAATGTCGACAAGCACAATAATGCTGAGATTGAGAATGGATTTCTCGACGACGGCACCTACTACGCGACTCGTGACTCCGGCCGTTCCCTGCTGGCCCAGTAGTTCTTCGGCCAGCCCCCGCAGCACGCAGCTATCGATGGTTTCAGATGGCTGCAACTGCTCCTCAATCGAGATTGACCACAGTCCGGGATGGTACGCACCGTCCTGGCCCTTGGTCTGCCGTTGGCAAAGCAGAACGTGGGGCCTGCCTGCATCGGCGGTCCGGATGACCATATGGCAACCAGCAATGCCGGGATGAGCCAGTCCATTCCCTTGGACATCGAGGACGTTGGCGGCAAGCCGCGTCCTCAACGGGGGATTCATCTCAAGAAGGCGATGGAAGGACCGGGCGCGACTCCAACGTTCCACATAGTATTCGATCTTCGCAAGCGGAATGTCCGTAAGCGGCTGAATGACACGCAAGGCTGATACCTTGCGACCATCTCCCCTGGCGTCGCTGCCCGCCCGTTCCTTCGCCTGCATTTCCCTCCACGCAGAGTCTTCTTTCTCAGTAAGCTTCGTAGTCGCGGGGCTGTCGCGCGCAACCAGATCGAGTGAGAGTTCAGAGTCGGGATCCGGTGCGACGAAAAGGAAGCTGGCTCCATCCAGCGATAATCGGCGGCGGGATTCCGGGCCGACATCGGGATCGTCAGTGAGCGCTCCCGGCAGCCGCAACGAATTGATCCACTCAAAGAAGCCCGATTTGTCATCACGATTGAGCGCTACTTCGGCCGGTATTGACGAGTGATAAATCTTGGAAATGAGCGGCTTTCCTCCTGCACCGAACTGCCGATCGCGCGCGATGTTGAAGCGGTTCTGGGTGCCTTTTGATAGATGCTCGTGCACAGCTTGCGTAATGGCGATCGTCCCACTGACGCCGATCGCGCGTTCGTACTTCAAGAACACATTCAGGTCGTCCGAGCTCCAGTAACCTTCCTGAGGATGCGTGTAGACGTCGTCTGCGAGGTGAATCGAAACGCGCAGTCGCAAGAGCGAGCGTGACGGTGCCCGTTTACGCCATTTCGAGAAGGAATGTGCCGCCGCAAACGCGGCATCGACCGCGAAGTCGACATTCGGTCGCCCATCGCGGGAGGCTACGTACACCCCGCCGTCTCCTTTCCAAGAGAGCAACCGAAAATCATTCGTCCCGACGGACTTGCGGAGCTGTTCGGCGAACTCCACCCGTTTCCGCGCAACATCTGGTTTCGAAGGGTCGTTGGCCATCCAGGCAGAGTGGCCTTCCAGATCGACCTGCAGGAGCACGCAGGCCTTTAGTGCAAAGTCGTTGTTCTTGGCATTTGCCTTCACAGTCCCTCCTTCGTCGCGGCGGCGTCGCGACTTTTCGCGGGTCTCGGTAGGCATGTCCGGTTGGAGTGCGACTTCTCGCAGCGGAACTGTCCGCCGCAAAAGCTGGCGCACACACAAGAGCTGGGACACTCGTCGATTCCAAATCCAACGAACGGGGAAGCACGCGCCAGTCGCGGCGGATTCCTTCCTGGTTTCATCGGCGTCGTCCGGCCAAAGCCAACGCCCCCAGGCGCCCGCGGCGCCAAAGTGGATGGCCTGTCGCTCTCAGTTCGAGAGCGAACGCGCCACGCCCAGGCCGCGCAGCCAGCGCTGACCGATTTCCGCTGCCTTGTCGAGGACCGCGCCCTCACTACCGATCACGCGGCAGAAGCCTTGCTCGGGCTTGACCGCGCGCACGCGGTGGGTCCACTCGCTGGAGTTCATGCCGAGGCGGTCAAGGACGGCCGGCGGCTTGCCTGTGATGCGTCCTCGCTTGGTGGGGTGCCATTGGCGGCCGGTCATGTCGACCAGCTCGATGTACTCGGTGCTTGAGAGCGCCGTCACCGACAGGCCGCGGATACCCATCACCGGCGCCAGCGCAGGTCGGCGCGGTACGCTGGCTTTGGCGCGACCGTTGCCAATTGTCGTGCAGGACAGTTTCTCGCCACCCGGATCCGACTCGATGGCTCGGATGCGTTTCAGGATGCTCGTGTGTACCGACCCTTCCAGTTGCGAGGTCATGCCGGCGCGGATCGGGTTCAGGTCCACATAGGCCATGGCCGACAGCACCGCGGTCTCGTCGAGCAGCACCTGGGAACGAAAGCGTCCTTCCCAGAAGCGGCCCTTGCAGTGGTCCTCGACATTCGCGCGCCGGGCGATGGGCTCACTGAGCGACTTCATGAACCACGATAGGCTGCAGAGCCGCGCGCGCAGCACAGCCAGACGGGCATCGTTCGCGACGATCTGCGCCTTCGCCGCTTCGAACTGATCGTCCTCCGGCGGATACAGCCCCAGCCATCGGGCGGCGACCTCGTCCGGGCCCCAGTCCCGCGCGACGTCGGCATGCATCTCGATCACCACATGCAGGTGATTGCTCATCACCGCGAAGGCCCAGATCGAGACGGCGTAGAGATCGGCCAACTGCGCCAGGCGGTCTTCGACCCACTGCCGGCGATGCTCGTGATCGGCGCCGGTCAATGGATCCTGCCCGCAGAGCCAGGCGCGGCGTACACAGCGCGACACGCAGTGATAGATGCCGTGGGCGTTGGCGGGAACCAGCAGGGAGCGGGCTTGCGTCATGTGCGGAGCATGCGCGCCTGAATTGGCGCGGGCTGTCGGAAATCGCTGACGCGCGCGTCCGAAAGCTCCGATTTGTGCGTGTCCTCGCTTTGACTTCATGAACCACGAGAGGCTGCCGATCAGTGGAGGAACTCCCAGTGGTGAGAATGTTGGGTGTCCGTGTCTTGGAACCTTGGGTGTCCGCGTCTTGCCCGGGTGTCCGCGTCTTGCCGTCCGCTTCCTGCGCCGTTTGAATCGCAGCCATCCAGCCCACGGGGACGCATGCGCGCCACTTCCTTTCGTGCTACCGTCCCCCTGCACTCAGAGGCGACGAGGAACCGATGGCCATACCGATGAAATCGCAACTGCTCATGGCTACGGTCGCCCTCGCATTCGCCGCGTTGCCGATGTGCGCACAGGCCAGCGCTGCGGCTACTTTTCCTCCTGATGAACAACCTGTTATCCCGGAGTACATGCCGGAACCGGAAGTGATGTTCGGCGACATCGCTCCTGCGGCACAGGGAAGCGCAGCCTCCGCCGAACCCACTGCGGAGGTTTCTTCCGAAGCGGAACCCGCGGCGCAGCCGACCGAGGAAGCGGAAGAAGAGGCTGCAGAGGAAGAGGCTGAAGAAGAGGTCGAAGAAGAGGCCGAGGAATAGGTTCGAGGCGGCTGCGGGAAGCTCACGCGCTCTCCTTGATGAGATACGCTGGCGTGATCTAGGCCAGGGTGCGCGTGCCCGCCTGGCAAAAGCGAGGACACCCAAAAGCGAGGACACCCAATGATTCCCAGGCCATCAAACGCAAGCGCATGCACCCGTCGCTGCTGAATCCTTCGTGATTTCAACGGCTTGGTCCGGCCAAGGCCAACGCCCCCAGGCGCCCGCGGCGCCGAAAAGGATGGGCAGTCGCGCTCAGTTCGAGAGCGAACGGGCCACGCCGAGGCCGCGCAGCCAGCGCTGGCCGATTTCCGCTGCCTTGTCGAGGAGCGCACTTTCACTGCCGATCACGCGGCAGAAGCCTTGCTCGGGCTTGACCGCGCGCACGCGGTCGGTCCATTCGCTGGCGTCCATGCCCAGGCGGCCAAGGACGGCCGGCGGCTTTCCCGTGATGCGTCCGCGCTTGGTGGGGTGCCATTGGCGGCCGGTTGCGTCGACGAGTTCGATGTACTCGTTGATTGAGATCGCCGTTGCCGACAGGCCGCAAATACCCAGCACCGGTGCCAGCTCAGGTCGGCGCGGTGCGCGTTCTGTGGCGCGACCGTTGCCAACGGTCGTGCATGCCAATGTCTCGCCACCCGGATCCGACTCGATGGCTCGGATACGTTTCAGGATGCTCGTGTGTACGGACCCCTTCAGTTGCGAGGTCATGCCGGCGCGGATGGGATTGAGGTCCACATAGGCCATCGCCGACAACACGGCGGTCTCGTCGAGTAGGACCTGGGAACGAAAGCGCCCTTCCCAGAAGCGGCCCTTGCAGTGGTCCTCGACATTCGCGCGCCGGGCGATGGGTTCGCTCAGCGACTTCATGAACCACGAGAGGCTGCAGAGCCGCGCGCGCAGCACAGCCAGCCGGGCATCGTTCGCGACGATCTGCGCCTTCGCCGCTTCGAACTGACCGTCCTCCGGCGGGTACAGCCCCAGCCAGCGAGTAGCGACATCGTCCGGACTCCAGGACCGGGCGATGTCGACGTGCATCTCGATCACCACATGCAGGTGATTGCTCATCACCGCGTAGGCCCAGATCGAGACGGCGTAAAGATCGGCCAACTGCGCCAGGCGGTCTTCGACCCACTGCCGGCGATGCTCGTGATCGGCGCCGGTCAATGGATCCTGCCCGCAGAGCCAGGCGCGGCGTACACAGCGCGACACGCAGTGATAGACACCATGGGCGTTGGCGGGGACCAAGAGGGAGCGGGCTTGGGTCATGGAAGTAGCATGGCGCAACTGGTTGGCACCGGCTGTCAGAAGAGTCTGACGGCGGTGTCAGAAAGCGGATGATTTGTGCGTGTCCTCGCTTCTCCACGTGTCCTCGCTTCTCCATGCGTGTCCTCGCTTCGCTCGCTTCCGCTCGCTTCGACAAAGCAAGACAAGGGATAGCCAAGAGTCAGAGTTTTCCACAGCAAGCCGCGCACTTCGCTGACTGATGCTGGCGTCTGCGGTCGTCAACATCGGCGCCATGACACGTTCACGCTCAATCCTGATCCCCCGTGGCGCCACTGGCGCCACTCATGGCTTGTTGCGCCGTGAGCGCCGAGCGTTTCTGTGCATCGAGGATCTGCTAACCGGGTGCCAGCCTGGGTTTGCTGCGCTTGTTGCCATACCTGAACAGGTATAAGGTAGCCATGTACGGCAAAGAACGGCCGCTCGTATGGATCGCGAGCAGCTACAGGGATCTGATGGCGTTGACGCCCAGTGTTCGCCGGCGTTTCGGTTTCGCCCTGTCGTTGGCGCAGATGGGGTTCGCGGAGGCGGTGTTCGTCCTGCACTGCTTCCAGAAGAAAAGCAAGACCGGGATCGCCACGCCGAAGGCAGACATGGACATCATCCGCGCTCGCCTGAAGGTCGCCGAGGCGATCGCACAGGAGCTACGCAATGCAAAAACAGAACATTGAAGGCGTAGACGTTCAGCGCAGTTCGGGCAACGTCTTTGCCGACCTTGGACTGCCGGACGCCGAAAAACTGAAGATCAAGACTGGTCTGGTGATCGAGATAAGGAAGGCGATGTCCACTCTCGGGCTGAATCAACAGGTGGCGGCCAAGCGCATGGGCATTCCGCAACCGAAGGTGTCAGCCATGATGCGCGGGGATTACACCAACCTGTCCGAGCGCAAGCTGATGGACTGCTTGAACCGCCTGGGCTTCGACATCGAAATCAGGGTGCGGCCAGCGGCCGAACCTATCGGACAACTGACGCTTGCTTCCGCTTGACCGGGAGATGCCAAAAGCTGGGACACTCGTCGATTCCACATCCAACGAACGGGGAAGCACGCGCCAGTCGCGGCGGATTCCTTCGTGATTTCAGCGGCTTGGTCCGGCCTAAGCCAACGCCCCCAGGCGCCCGCGGCGCCGAAAAGGATGGCCTGACGCACTCAGTTCGAGAGCGAACGCGCCACGCCCAGGCCGCGCATCCAGCGCTGGCCGATCTCCGCTGCCTTGTCGAATAGCGCCGCCTCGCTGCCGATTACGCGACAAAAGCCTTGCTCGGGCTTGACCGCGCGCACGTGGTGGGTCCACTCGTTTGAGTCCAAGACGATGCCGCTACAGGGCGGGGTCGCGTTGATCGGCATGCGCGCCGGTGGCGCCAGCCCGGGCGATGTTTCAGGGTGACGTCACCTTGGTCGGCGTCGACCAACGTCCACTCAGCCACCAGCCTTCGCTGACTCGGCTGGCTGCATAGTCATACACGCGATTTGTGATCGCCGCGTCCTTCGCGTGGAAGACCGCGAAGTGTTCGTCGGCGCCGCCGCCCCATACATGTCCGTACGCCCAGCCGAATCGATGTGAGGCAATTTCGATCTCGCTGGGCTGGTTGCACACCAAGTGATCGGCGACGCGTTGCGGGTCACTGCCACCCGGCACGGAAAGGAAGGCAATATTGTCGTCCCGGCCGATCCGCGACCAGAGTTCGAGAAACACCTCGCGATTGGGCGGACGATATACCGCGCCCACACGCGCCCCCAATGGATCGCCCGGTCCTCTGATCGCCAGGCACTCGCATTGCTCGGTCAGGCGGAACCAGCGAAATCCGTTGTGCATGCAGAAGTGAGCTCCGACCAGCGGGAGTTCGCCATCCGCCTCCGCCGCCAGCAGGGCGACCTGGCCGAACTGGTCCGCTTCGCCGAACTGGGCGCCCTCAGCGCTTGAGCCGAGCAAGTGTGGGTCATCGTGGAAACCGATCAGGAGCGGTCGGAATCGGCTCGATGCAACGAAGTGCAGAAAGCGATGCTGAAGTTGGGGATTGTCGCTGACGAAGGCAAATCGACTCTCGCGCTCGATGGTCATCATCGGCACCAGCGCCCACTCGAAAGCAGAAAGCAATGACGCGATGTACTCATCGGGATGTGCGCAGAGCGCGCCCAACGACAACTGTGGATGTTCGTGACCAGCGCGCAGGATGCCGATGGCCTCCTTGTCGGGCAGCCCGAAATACCACCGATGACGGGGCTCGTGGGCGCCGGCCTGACGAACGCTCGAGACGAGGCGGCTTGCCTTGACTCCAAAGTGGACTGCGCCCCCAATCTGCCCAAGCCACGCATCAATCAAGTCCAATGAGACTTCGTGGTCCCATCTCAGAATGACGAACTTCGGATCGCTCGGCGATCGATGGTGAGGAGGCTGCGGGCTGGATGGGGCACGCGAAGACAGGTGGCCGATGTCCTGAAAGGTCAGCCCTCGATCTAGCTGATGCTGCTCGAGGTACCGCCTCAGCGGAATCACCAACTCGTCGCAGATCTCCATGCTGCGCCACAAGACGCGTTGCAGCCCCGGTCGTTGTTCGAGCTTGGCCAGCGCCGCCGCAGGCTGCATCGGGGTGTCATCGCGTCTGCCGCGAAGATGGCGAACCAGGAGATTGAGGTACCGAAGTGCGCGTGTGCCGCCGACGGACGCGATGGCGTCGCCGATTTCCGTGAGTTCATCCGGAGAATACGCGTGGATCAGCGCCACTGTTTCGGGATACTCGGCGGCCCAACCAAGACGATCAAGGTCTCCCAGCAAGTCCATGACCAAGCGCACGTTTCTTGCCGCATCGGAGAGATGCGCCCGCGGCACACGACGCCATTCCGATTCCGGATGCTCGGTGCACCACACCAGGTGCGCGTAGGCTTTGCTCGATTCCTGATCCATCTGCGCTCGCCTTCTTGCTTGAAGCGTACGTCTGGTGCCGCAAGTATTGAAACACGGCGTCCGATTCCGGGAAAAGCCGGGCGGAAAAGCTGGGACACCGAAGAAAAGCAGCGAGCAAGAACACCCATCGACTCCTCAGCCGACCGCATGCGCACACGCCCCTCGCGGCGGAATCCTTCGTGCTTTCAACAGGTTGTGCCGGCCAAAGCCAACGCCCCCAGGCGCCGAAAAGGATGGGCTGTCGCACTCAGTTCGAGAGGGAACACTACGCCCAGGCCGCGCAACCAGCACTGGCCGATCTCGGCGGCTTTGTCGAGGAACGCACTCTCACTCCCGATCACGCGACAGAAGCCTTCACCGGGCTTGAGCGCGCGCACACAGTCGGTCCACTCGCTTGAGCCCATGCCGAAGCGGGCAAGGATGACCGGCGGCTTTCCCCTGATCCGTCCGCGCTTGGTGGGGTGCCAGTGGCGGCCGGTCATGTCGACCAGTTCGATGTACTCGGTGGTTGAGAGCACTGTTACCGACAAGCCGCGGATACCCATCACCGGCGCCAGCTCAGGTCGGCGCGGTGCTCTTGCTGTGGCACGACCGTTGCCAACCGTAGTGCAGGACAATGTCTCGCCAGCAGGATCTGACTCGATGGCTCGGATTCGTTTCAACCCGCGTGAGGCGTGGTTCTTCAGTGTCAATCTGTTGGAGCGTCGTGGCAACGATCTGCTGGTGCGGCACTTCGATCCGTTGCCGGCGCATCCGCAATCGGCTCATGTCGCGTGGCTGCGGTCCGTTGCGTAGCCGTAGAGGCCGACGCCGAGCAGCACCAGCAAGGGCACCGTGGCGATGATCCACAGCGCCTGCCAGGCGTATTGATCGCCATTCCAGGGCATCAGGTTCGGAGACACGCCGATGACCACGATTGCCGCGCGCACGAGTTCGATGACGGCCAGCAGCAGGACCAGCAACTGCAGGCCGGCACCACGCAAGGGCCGTCGCCATGCATGGCCGGCGAGCGCAACCAGCGCCAGCAGGTCGATGCCGCCCAGCACCAGCCCGACGCTGTCGAGCGCAACCCGACCGGTCGCGATCATCACTCCGCTGAAGAGGAACAGCAGCGCGATCGCAACCAGCACGCCCTGCCAGAAGCGTCGCGGCCGTGCGGTCCCGGCGGTATCGCCTACCTGAGCATCACTCATGCGCGTTTCCTGTCGGCGACCCGCTGGATAACGACAGCTGCCGCGAAAGCGCACGACTTCGCCCGTACCGGAGGTTGCATCGCCCGGCGTGAGCCTAGGGCAATCGGCGGGATGCCGGATCCACGGGGCCGCCATTCAGGGTTCCACGCGCCACAGCTTCGGCCAAGAGATCGGACTCGGCGCCCCGGCAGACGCTCATCCGGCGGAAGTCGAAGCGTCCGCCGGCGCACGCGGCGCGGGCATTGCCTACCCGTTGCCGGCGACGCTCACTCGGCGCAGGATGCGATGGTCCCGCACCGGAAGCCCGCCATGAAACGGCTGTTCGTAATCGTGATCTCCGACGGACTGGAACTGCCTGGCGGGTTCGTTGCGCCGGGCCCAAAGACCTTGATCCTGTACGCTCTGGTGCCGGCCGACTGGGGCCAGGGCGACCACCCTGATTCGGCCGAGGACTGGCCAGAGGGTATTGCGTTGAAGCGCGAAGGCTTCGAACTCATCTGCCAGGCCCTGTATGGCGCCACCTGGCGCCACGGCAACGACGACGGCTCGCGTTACGTGATCCGCAGCGTCGAGGCACGCGCCCACAACCGCGCGCGGGCGTGGGTGCCGCAGACCAGCCCGGATTTCCAGTATCACTGGTTCATCGCCGGCGCCGACGGCGTGCGCGTCAGCGATGCCGCCGGCGTGCAGCAAGCTTACGCGCGCGACCAGGCGGCCGGCTAGGACGCGACACCGGCGCCTAGGCGGCCTCGCCCGTGAGTCCATGCCGAAGCGTTCAAGAACGGCCGGCGGTTTCCCCGTGATCCGCCCGCGCTTGGTGGGCTGCCATTGGCGGCCGGTCATGTCGACCAGTTCGATGTAGTCGGCGGTTGAGGGCGCCGTAACCGACAGGCCGCGAATACCCAGCACCGGCGCCAGCTCAGGTCGGCGCGGTACGCTCGCTGTGGTTCAACCGTTGCCAGCCTCAGCCAGCGGGCGGCGACCTCGTCCGGGCCCCAGTCCCGCGCGACGTCGGCATGCATCTCGATCACCACATCCAGGTGATTGCTCATCACCGCGTAGGCCCAGATCGAGACGACATAAAGCTCAGCCAACTGCGCCAGGCGATCTTCGACCCATTGCCAGCGATGCTCGTGATCCGAGCCGGTCAATGGATCCTGGCCGCAGAGCCAGGCGCGGCGTACTGTACACAGCGCGACACGCAGTGATAGACGCCGTGGGCGTTGGCGGGGACCAAAAGGGAGCGGGCTTGCGTCATGGGGCGCAGCATTACGCGAACAGCAGGCACCGGCTGTCGGAAAGCTCTGACGGCCGAGTCGGAAAGCTACCAATCTGTGCGTGTCCTCGCCTTTACAGCTTCATCGCGACGGTCGGACCATTGGTGGAACTGGAGTTGCCAAGCAGTCAACGCACGAGACCGGGTGACAGCGGGAGTCCGCTGGTCATTGGATTCGCCCAACCAAGACTGGCCGGCATGCATATCGCCGGGACTCCGGACGACGGCAGTGGCCGGGCACTCAGCTACTGCATTCCTGCCTACGCACTACTGGATCCGGGCAACTACGCCGAGACGGCCGGAGAGACCTGGCAACTTTCCTGACGCTGATCGGGGTACTTCAGCATGTTCAACTTCTCCGTCGCCCATCTTGCGCGCCTCATTGAAGCTCACCATTACTCCATCACCGACGACATCGTGCTGTTCGCATTCCGCGGCTGCCTGCCGACAAATCTGCAGGACGTCACCAAGACAGCCCTTAAATCTCTGCGCCAGATTCCGGTGGACTACTTGCGTCTGCGCTGCACCGTGGGCTGGGCGGATCTGCGCAGCGGACAGTTGATGGCCTGTCCCGCCAGCACCGTGCCACATCAGAAGCACATTCAGATGGCTCTCAACAAGTCAGGGCAAGGTACGAACTGCCTGACCCCCGGCCTGCTTCGATTTGCGAAGGGCACACACCCGGGCGCTGGCGGGCACGGTTCTCATGTCGCCTTCCGACAAGCACAACCTTTTCCGTATCAACGAACCAAGGACGACCTCGACTATGACGACGACGATGTGATCACCGTGGGGACGCCGGGCGACAATCTTCATGCCGGCTACACGGATACGACTTCAAGCGACTTCCCACCCAATTTCGAGAGCGCAGGTTGCATCGTTGTGGCGGGTTATCCGATCCGACATGGCTACTCGAATTCGCGAGACATCGGATGCTGGCCCCGGCTCCGCGACGCCGCATACGCCAGTGCGCAGGAATCGTTTTCATTGATTTTGGCAAATGGCGGTGAGGCTGAAGCTGTCGCAACGGCGCCACCCGCCTCGGTGCCCTGCCTGTTGCGCTTTGGTAGTACAGGACCACTGGTTGCCAAAGTCCAGCACGCACTCGCGAAAGTTGGCCTTCTGGAACCCGGCCAAATCGACTCGCACTACGGCCGCACAACTCTGAACGCGGTCGTCGCGTTTCAGCGCCGCGAGCGGCTCAGTGTTGATGGCACATGCGCACTCAACACTGCCGATGCGCTTGGAATCATCGACTGGCCATTGGTTTGAGCAACCGGACTTCCCGCCCCAACACACCACGTTTTCGTCGGCACACCTACTCGAACCCGCTGCGCAGCAGATCGGCGTCTACCCGGCAGCGGAGTGCCTGGGCGCCGCTGAGGATGACGTTGAAGGAGGATCCGCCGGAGGTGAACGTCGGGCTGGGCTGGCTGCCGACTGCATGCACGACCCAGCGCGAGGGGGCGCCGGGGCCTGTTGGGGGTGTGTGTTGCAGGGCGAAGGGTGTGGGGTTGAACGGGATGAAGGACTGGCTCGTGTCGTGTCCGCGGCCCACGACGGGCAAGGCGCAGGGCGTGCCGTCGAGCAGGCGATGCGCCAGCGGGATCTGGTTGTCGAACTGTTCCAGCGCGGGCGTGAAGAAGGCATTGGCCGAGTCGGCGGGCGGGGCCACGACATGGAAGCGCCGGTCCGCGGGGATGGCGAGGTTGCGCTCGTCGCAGAGCATCCAGCCAGTGCCGGGTTCGCGCAGGAAGCTGATCGGCGCGGGCAGCAGCGCGGCACCGGCAGGACCCTCGAAGCGGTGCATCGCGATGGCCACCGAGCGATCGTTGAGGCCGCTGACGGCGGTGCACGGGCCGGGCGTCAGGCTGTCGTGGGCGAAGGCGAACGGAAAGGCGTCCCCCAGCCGCGCGACGATGAAGCTCTGCCCGACCGACATCGGCAACTGCTGCTCGTGGTAGATCGCGAGGCGCCCGCCTGACGGGCTCCACAGCCCCAGGGTCTGGTCCAGTTGTGCGTTGCTGCTGCCGTCACGCAGGCCCACCGCCACCGGCAGGTCCGTGTCCGCGATCTCGGGCGGCAACAGGGTGTGGTTGGCGGTCAGGTTGTCGCTGCTGACGGTGTGCTGGAACACCCGGTGGCGATTCCATTCGAAGGCGCCGATGTCGATGCCCGCGCCCAGTTCGCGCGGATCGCCGGCGACATCGCCGATCGCCGCACCCGCGCCCGCCACCCAGGCATTGGCGTCACCGGCGTCGACCAGCGGCGAGCCGGCGCGCGGCCGCGGGAAATCGCGGCGCTCGATCATCGGATCGCTGAGCAAGGTGGTCGGCGACAACGTGAAGCCGCTGGCATCGGCCGCGTTGGCGAACAGTGCATTGTGGCTCTCGCGGATGATCGCCTGGGACGCGGCGACGTGCATCCCGAAGGAACTCTGGCCCACCACCAGGTTGTTGTGCAGGTCGATCACGCCGCCGGCGCCGACCGAGTTCATTTCGATTCCCTTGGTGCCTTCGATCACGCTGTTGTTGACCGCCTGGATGGCGATCGGGGCTTCGATGGCATTGACCAGGATGCCGGCACCGGTGGCGTTGCGCGCGGCGTGGACCCAGTTGTCCGCGATGCGCAGCGGACTGGTGGACCCTTCCAGCACCTGCGACATGACGATCAGTCCGGAGACGGCGCTGGTGTCGGTCGGCCCGCGCACCAGATTGCGCTCGGCGCGCCATTCGTCGCCGCGCCGGCGGATTAGGAAGATGCCGCTGCGCATGCCCTGGGGGTGACTGGATTCGACCAGGTTGTCGGAGACGCGGGCGCGCAGTGCGCCAATGGCATCCAGGGCATGGGCGATCCTGATGCCGGTGGCCCCATCGGGTCCGGTCGAGAACAGCACGTTGCCCACGGCTTCCACATCCCAGGAATCTGCGGTGGCCGAGTTCAGGATCGAGACCTCGATGCCGGCGCTCGCTTGCGCGGCGGGCGGGATGCCGATCCGGTTGCGCTGGATGAGCACGGCCGACGGGACGGCGTTGAGCGCATCCACCACGATGCTGCCGCGACGCAGCGTGAAGCCCTCGATCCCGCAGTACCCGGACGCGCCCGCGGCCGGGCGGCAGATGATGTCGGCCCCCTCGGGCAAGACCGCGTCCACGCCCGGATCCACCCGCAGGTACATCGCCCGGCGGATGGTCAGCGTGCCGGGAATGGCGTGATAGCGCGGGGTTGGGCCGCTGCCGCGGACCACGCGCAGTTGCACGCCGGTTGGCGCCGCATCGATGCATTGCTGCAGGCCGAGTCCGGTGCAGGTGCCACCCGGCGTAGTGTCGGGCCAGCGAATCGTGGGCGAACCAGCGCTGGCGGTGCTGGCGAGAACCAGCATGGCCAGGGCCAATGAAACTGCACGCATGCATGCGCTCCAGGAGCAGCCGGTGGCTGCGTTGCTGGGAGATACGCAATCCCCGGCCCAACCCGTGCAATCAAGGCCAACCCACGCGCCGAACTCGCGCCGGGACCCAGCCAGGGAAACCGGACCTGATTCGTACCAGTCCTCATCGCCGGAGCACCCCAAGCAACAGCGTTTGGACAAGGTCCAAACCCACGCACAGCAAGCTCGCGGCATCTGTGGGTCCGGACCTTGTCCGAACGCTTTTCGCATCGCCGGTCCATCGGCGATGAGGATTGGTACGAATCAGGAAATCGGATGCGTAGTTGCGTAGGCCGTAGTGCCGCAAAGCGGCTCTGCGGCGCTCTGCCGGTGAAGCGCTGCGCGCTACACCGGCCTACTCAGAAGCGCCCGGTTTCATCCAACTCATTCGAACCCGTTGGCGAACAGTCCTGCCCCGCCATCCACCGCAAACACCCGTTGCACGCGGCTGAGGTTGCCTTGCTGGTCGGCGATGGCGATGGTCAGCACGCCGCGCGCCAGTTGCGTGATGGGTGCGGACAGCGCCAGGCGCCGGCGGCCATCGCCAAGATCCTCGACCAGGTCCGCGAGCTGGGTGCCGGGCGCGCGGCCGTTGACGGTGAAGTCGGCGCGCACATCCAGGCTGGCGGCGTCGATGCCGGTGTAGGCATCGGCAACACCGAAGCGCAGCTCGGTCAGTGGCCCGTTGTTCCCCGTGCGCGGTGCGCTGACGCTCAGCGTGGGGCGCAACTCGTCCTGCAGCCAGCCGTAGGCCGCGGCGCTGCCGCTGCCGGTGTCGACCGGCGCGCCGAGATCGATCCAGCGCACGATGGTGAGCTTCTCTTCCTCGCTCAGCGGCACCGCGCCGGAGCCCGGCGGCGGCATCATCGTGCCGCTGTAATCGAGGTCCGCGAGCGAAGGATCCGCGCCGGATGGCAGCGTCGCCGGATTGCCGGGGACCGACTCGGTCGGGTGGTCGGCATTGCTCCAGCCGTCCAGCCGCTGGCCGTAGAGCTTCCACACGAGCAGGCTGCGGCGGCTCTGGAAGGCGCGGATGTAGCGGCTGGCGTTGCTCTGGCGCCAGCTGCCGATCAGCGGCGGGTAGCCGAACTGGCCGTCGCGGTCAGCGGCGAGGCGGAAGTAGTCGCCGGGCAAGCCATCGACATTCGTGAGGCTGCCCAGGTCGAGGTTGCCGGCCGGCGCGGCGCCGCTGTGGCAGGAGACGCAGGAGCGTTGCAGCAGCGGGCGGATGTCGCGCTTGAACTCGACGTTCCAGGTGCCGGCTGGGGCCATCCGCAGACCCGGATCGCCGCCGCCGGTCACCGGCGCCAGCAGTGGCGTCGATGCGCCAAGGTCGTGCGCAGGGTAGCCAGGCGCCGCCGCCGCGGTCTGTTCGAAGGCCAGCGGCTGCTGCGAGTGCGCGTGGCAGCCGCCGCAGTCGACGCGCTTCTCGCCCGGCCGCAACTGGTGCCAGGTCTGCGAAGCGGACAGCAGCATCCCGCGGCGGTCGAGCAACTGGAAGGTGAACGGCGTGTCGGCCGGCAGCTTCACCAGGAAGCTGGTGTCCGGATTGCCCTCCGGATCGAGCACCGGCTGGCCCTGGGCGTTCCGCTTGCGCAGCGGGATCTCGCCAAGGACGCGCAGCCGCTCGTTGGCGTGCGAGCGGTAATGCTGGCCTTCGTTGGGGCCATAGGAGCGGTGGGTGTTGGGTTCCATCGCGACGATGCGCAGCGCCCAGATGTCGCTGTTGGCATAGCGTCCGGCGTCACTGCCCTGGGTGAACCAGTTCGGGCTCTGGCCGTTCTCGGCGGTGTTGAAGGCATCCAGCCCGTGATAGCTCTCGTAGCCGTTGCGCGTGTGACCGGGGAAGCTCTCGCGCTTGTAGACGCTGGAGGAGCCGACCAGCCCGTGCGGGGTGCCGGCCGGCAGGCGCGTGTCGACGCTCCCATCGTTCGGCAGCCAGGGCTTGATCGCGGGCGCGGGAATGCCGTGGATGGCCGCGTAGGGCACCAGGGCGCGCGGCCAGGCCTCGTTGTAGTTCGGGCTGTTCTTGACCAGCACCAACTGGTTCGGGTTGGTCACCGTCTGCATCTGGTCGATCAGGTAGATGCCGCTGTCGATGCGCGGCAACTGGGTGGGCCGGTCGAGGTGGTTGACCGGCCCCGGGCTCCATGCGACCAGCAGATCGTTGCCGGGCGCGCCGGAGGGATGCGACAGCTTGCCGACGCGCGCGCCGCCAGCACCGATCGGCGCGGCCTCGTCCTCCGGATGGGTGAACGGCGTCAGCACCTGCGCGCCGCGCGGCGTGAAGTGCATCTGGAACTGGTAGGGGCCGAAGGACAGGGTCTCTGGCAGCGCCGGGTTCTGGTCGAGGAAGGCCGGGTGGAATGGCGCCTGGCCGGATGGCGGTGCCGAAGGGATCGTCAGCAGGGTGCCGAAGCCCGAGTTGTTGAGGTTGTAGTAATCGACCACGACGATGCGCCCGTCGCCGGCCTGGGTCATGAAGTGGAAGGCGCGCGCGTCGTGGAAGGCGCTGACGATCGGCCGCCAGTTGCGCCCGTCCGGCCAGATGCCCCAGATGCCCCACAGGCGCTCGTCGCGCAGGCCCTGCGCCTCGTGGCTGGAGAACATCAGCTCACCCGAGCGCAGGATGGTCGGGTGCAGCGCCGAGGAAATCGTCATCGGCGCGATCGCCTCGACGTTCTCGCCGTTGGCGTCCATGACGAAGAGCTGCAGCGTCGGCATCGTGAAGCCTTTCGGCGGCACGAAGGCGTTGCGGTTGCTGGTGAAAACGATGCGCCCGTCCGGCAGCGGCATCGGCCCGAGGTTGAGCACGCCGTAGCCGAGGCGGTTGTAGCCCTCCGGCGGATCGAGCGGATTCGTTGGATGCCAGTGGCCGGCGCCGGTGTTGGGGGTGAACTCGCCGTGCGTCAGCTGGGTCAGCTGGCGGGTGGCGATGTCGATGCGCCAGAGGTCCGCACCCTGCTCCGGCAGGAAGTCGCGCTGGTAGTTCAGGTTCTCCGTGCGCAGGTCCGGGAAGCGCCCGAAGTAGACCGACTGGCCATCGAAGGACACCACCGGATCGGTGACCCCGCCGTTGCCACCGGCCACCAGCACCTCCTCGCTGCCGTCCGGGTGCAGCAGCATCAGGTCCGCGCCCGGATCCAGCCGCGCCGGATGGAACACCTCCGGCCACCAAGTGAAGGTCTGGTCGCCCAGGCGCGGCTGGCGCACGTAGACGATGTCGTAGTCCACCTGCGGCGTCTGCGCCGCGGCGGGTGCGGCCAGGCAGGTCAGCAGCAGGGCGATCAAGGTGCGCATGACAAGCTCTCACGCAGGACGGCGCAATTTTCGTGCATCCGCTGGAGCGCGATTGCGAAGCTGTGCACGGCGCTGCTGCGATGCAACGAAGCAACGATTCGAGCTTCCGGTACCTCGCGCGATGCTGGTTCAGCGCACCCTTGACGGTTCGCCGCTGCGCAACTCGGCCCGCAACGGCGGGCGCTGCCAGAACCAGCGCACCCAGTCGGCATAGGCGACGCCGCGCTGCTTCTGGTAGGACCAGACCTGGATGGGATCGGGTGGGCGACGGTCCCACCAGCGCACCGCGACCAGGTCGATGGCGCCCTCCCAGAGCACCGCGCCATCGGGCGCGAAGATCGTCAGGAGATCGCCCGGCTGAAGGAAGACTGGCTGCGGCGAACCGCTGTCGGGCGCGAAGGCGTACTCGATGCGCCCTTCCCAACCCTGCTCCCAATAGGCTTCCAGCGTGCCCGCCTGTGGCGGCCCGTGGTCCCGGGATGCTTCGGCCGATGGCATGTTCCGGCTACCGGATTCAGGTCGCGCTGGCGGACTGCAGCCGCCGCAGCATCACCGCGAAGCGCCAGTTCATGCCTATCGCGGCCATCGTCAGGCCGGCAATGAAGCCCACCCACATGCCAGGGCCGCCCCAGCCCGCCGTGAAGCCGAGCAGCCAGGCCAGCGGGAAGCCGACGCCCCAGTAGGCGAAGGCGGTGATCAGCATCGGGAACTGGGTGTCCTTGAGCCCGCGCAGCGCGCCGGCGGCGACCACCTGGATCCCGTCGGACAACTGGAAGATGCCGGCGAGGAACATCAGCTGCACCGCCAGCGGCACCAGCTCCGGCGAATCCGGCGCGTACAGCCGCGTCAGCTGCGCGGCAAACACCAGCATGACGGCCGCGGAAAAGGCCTGGGTGCCCAGCGCCAGCAGCAGCCCCGCCAGCCCGGCGCGGCGCACACCAAGTACATCGCCCGCGCCGCGCGCGTGCCCCACGCGCACGGTCACCGCCTGCGACAGGCCGAGCGGGATCATGAAGGCCACCGAGGCAACGTTGATCGCGATCTGGTGCGCCGCGGCCCAGTCGCCGCCGATCCGTCCCATCAGCAGCGCGACCACGATGAACAGCCCGCCCTCCATCTGCCAGGCGAAGGCCATCGGCGCGCCGATGGCGAGCAAGGCGCGCAGCGCGGAGCCGTCCGGGCGGTCGAAGTCGAGGATGCTGCCGAAGCGCTGGAACCAGCTGGCGCGGTGCAGGTACCAGGCGAGCGCGAGGGCCTCGATCCAGAGCACGAGGGCGGTCGCCAGGCCCAGGCCGAGCGTGCCCATCGGCTTGATCGGACCGAAGCCGAAGGCCAGCGCGATGGCCAGCGGAATCAGCGCAACCAGCCCGACGAAGGACACCACCATGCCCGGTTTGGTGCGCCCCAGGCCGTCGGCATAGCCGCGCAGCATGAACATCGCCGCCAGCGCCGGTCCGCCGAAGCCGATCCCGCGCAGGAAGTCGCGCGCATGTGGATACAGCGCCTCGTCCACCCCGATCAGGCGCAGCACCGGGCCGGCGCCGAAGCACACCAGCATGATGAACAGCCCGAGCCCGAGCACCAGCCACCAGGCCTGGCGCGCGCGCGGCGCGATCTCGTCGAAACGCTTCGCGCCGAACAGCTGCGCCACCGTGGGCGTGACCGCGCCGAGGATGCCGACCGTCAGCAGCAGGGTAAAACTGTAGACCGCCGCACCGACCGCGACGCCGCCCAGCGCGGCCGCGCCCAGGCGCCCGGCGACCAGGGTATCGACCACGTTCATGCCCATCGCCGACAGTTGCGCGACCACCACTGGCGAGGCGAGTTTGATCGTATCGGCAAGGTGCCGGCGATTGCGGTGGTGCTCGGGAACGCTCATGCGCTGGCGCTGGGGACAGGGCCGGGTATCTTAAGGGGCAGCTCGCACGATGGGGACACGATGACCACTGCACTGGTAACTGGCGCCACCGGCTTCCTGGGCGGCCATCTGGTGCAGCAATTGCTGGACCAGGACTACAGCGTGCGCGCGCTGTACCGCACCGAGTCCTCGCTGGCCAGCCTGACGGGCCTGGACATCCAGACCTGCCGTGGCGACGTCACCGACCCGGACTCGCTGGCATCGGCGCTGCAGGGCCAGGTCGATGTGGTGTTCCACGTCGCGGCGAGCACCGCATCCTGGCGCCCGCATCACGCGCAGCAGCAGAGGATCAATGTCGACGGCACGCGCAATGTGGTCCAGGCCTGCCTCAAGGCCGGCGTGCGCCGCCTGGTGCACACCTCCAGCGTGGTGGTCTACGGCCTCACCGAGGATGTGATCGACGAGCGCTCGCCGCACCTGGGCCTGGATTCCTGGATCAGCTATGCGCGCACCAAGTCGCTGGCCGAAGAGGAGGTGCGCGCCGGCATCCGCGCAGGGCTGGACGCGGTGATCTGCAACCCGACCCATATCCTCGGGCCCGGCGACACCCACAACTGGTCGCGCCTGATCATGCTGGTGGACCAGGGCAAGCTGCCCGGCGTACCGCCCGGCAGCGGCGCCTTCGTCGATGTGCGCGAGGCAGCCGCCGCGCATATCGCCGCGGCCGAGCGCGGAAAGTGCGGCGAGAACTACCTGCTCGGCGGCGAAGAAGCGAGTTTCATCGAACTGGTGCGCATGATCGGCGCGCAGCTCGGCAAGCCGGTGCCGCGGCGGGCGATGCCGGCATTCGCGCTGAAAGCCTACGCGCGGGCGCTGGACGCGCTCAGCCGCATCACCGGGCGTGAGCCGGACGCCACGCCGGAATCGGTGGCCTTCGTCTGCCAGAACATGCGCTGCGACATCAGCAAGGCGCGACGCGAACTGAAGCTGCAGGTGACGCCACTCGACCGTCTGCTCGCCGACACGGTGCGCTGGCTGCGCCACGAACGCCTGGTGGGCAGCGCGTGAGCGAGACGCCCGCCCGCCCCCTGAGTCGCCGCGAGCGCAAGGCGAACGCCTGGCAGGGTCGTCGCTGCGAGAACTGCGAGATCCCGCTGCAAGGCCCTTTCTGCCACCAGTGCGGGCAGCCGGAGAAGACCCCGATCCGCGACCTGGTGTCGCTCTCCACCGATGCTTTCGACTACCTGTTCGATGTCGATGCGAAGGTCTGGCGCACCCTGGTCAGCCTGTTTTTCGTGCCAGGCAAGCTGACCGAGGCTTATCTGCGCGGCAAGCGCATGAGCTTCGTGCGCCCGCTGCGCATCTACCTGGTGATCAGCGCGCTGCTGTTCATTGTGGTTACCTCCATGAGCGATCTCGGCGGAATCAAGGTCAGCCAGAACGGCGATGTGGTGGTCATCGATGGCGATGGCGGCGGGGATGAGGACGCCTCGCCGGATGCGGCGACCACTGTGCCGTCGGATGACAGCGATGCCGAACCTCGCCCCGCGTCCGCGGAATCACCGCCGGCAACACCCAGCGATCCGGCCTCCGCCCGCCCAGAGAGCCCGCCAGCGGCGGAAGCGTCAACGGAAGCGGCCGCCGCGGAAAAGAAGAAGGAACCGATCAGCCTGACGATTGTCGGCAGCCAGCCCTGGCATCCCACCGACAACCCGCTGGTCTTCGATTGGCTGCCCGATGCGGGCAACCAGTTGCTCAATGACTACATCGGCATCATCCAGGCCAACCTGGAACTGGCGCGCGACGATCCCAAGCGCCTGGGCCACGCCTTCCTGCGGGTGCTGCCGCAGAGCCTGTTCGTGCTGCTGCCGATCTTCGCGCTGCTGCTGAAGATCGTGCTGGTGTTCAAGCGCCGGCTGTACATGGAGCACCTGATGGTGGCGATCCACAGCCACACCTTCGTGTACATCGGCATCCTCGTGGCCGTTGGCCTGTCGTGGATGGCCGAGCACTGGCCGGAAGGCTGGACCAACCCCTGGTGGCTGCTCATGGGCCTGGCCATCGCCTGGATCCCGGTCAACCTGTTCCTGACCCAGAAACGGGTGTATCGGCAGCGCTGGTGGGGAGCGCCATTTGCCTTCGGCGTGATCGGCACCTGCTACCTGATCCTGATCAGCTTTACCGCCTTCGGCGCGCTGGTGATGAGCTTGGTGAATATGTAGCGGGGAAAGGTGAAAAGTGAAAAGTGAAAGGGGGAACACGGCAATCCCGAACCTTGCGGCCGGCCCCGAACCCCTCTACTTTCCACCTCCTGCTGCCTGCTCCCACCCTTCACTTTTCACCTTTCACTTTTAACTGCTCCCCCATGATCGTCTACGAAGTGAACATCAAGGTCCGCGATGCGGTGGCCGACGACTACCGCGCGTGGCTGGGCGACCATGTCCGCGAACTGCTGACGCTGCCCGGCTTCGTCAGCGCCGAGGTGATGATCGTCGAGCCCGGAAAGGCCGACGCCGAGCACCAGGAAATCGTCGTTCACTACCGGCTCGAGAGCCATCACGCGCTGACCCGCTACCTCGCCGAGCACGCCCCGCGGATGCGCGCCAAGGCACACGCGCACTTCGACGGCCAGTTCCAGATCCACCGCCGCGTCCTCGCGCCGCTGGTCGAGATGCTGCCGGTGGGGTGAAATGCCGTGAGTGGTGAGTAGTGAGTAGTGAGTGGCAAAGGCCGGCGTGCCCGCCGCACGGCTGCAAGTTGCCGCAAACCGCTCCTGCCACTCACCACTCACCACCTCACTACTCACCGCTGTTGACCCATGCGCCTGCAGATCGCCGTCCCGGTCCCGCTGCCGAAGCTGTTCGACTATGCGTGGACGGCGGACGGTCCGGCGCCCGCGCCGGGTACGCGGGTGGTGGTCGAGTTCGGACGGCGGCGGGTGGTGGCGGTGGTGGTGTCGTCGCTCCCTGGCGATACCGCCGGGCTGAAGCCCGTACTGGAGGTCCTTGACCCGTCGCCGCTGCCGGACCCGGCGCTGTGGGCGCTGTTCCCGCGGGTGGCGCGCTACTACCTGGCGCCGCTAGGCGAGACCCTGGCGACCGCGCTGCCGGTCGGCCTGCGGCGGATCGATCCGATGGTGCTGCCCGAGCGGCTGCTGTACGCGATGACGGCCGCCGGGGCCGCTGCTGCCTCGCCGCGCGGCGCCGCGCGCCAGCGCCTGTGGACTCGCCTGCGCGAGAGGCCGGCCAGCGAAGCCGAACTGGCCGCGGTCCACGCGCGCTGGCGCCCGGTGGTGGCGGAGTGGAAGGTCGCCGGCTGGGTCGATGCGATCGCGCAGTCGCCCTACGCGCCGCCACCGATCCTCGCGCCCGGACCCGAACTCAGCCCGGCGCAGGCGGACGTGCTGCAGACGCTGCGCGCGCACGGCGAGGGCTTCGGCGTGTTCCTGCTCGACGGCGTCACCGGCAGCGGCAAGACCGAGGTCTACCTGCGGCTGATGGCAGAGGTGCTCGCGCGCGGGCGCCAGGCGCTGCTGCTGGTGCCGGAGATCGGGCTCACGCCGCAACTGGTCGCGCGGGTGCGCGAGCGCCTGCCCGGGCGGGTCGCCGCGCTGCACTCGGAGTTGAGCGAGGGCGAGCGCGTGGAGGCCTATGCGGCCGCCGCGCGCGGCGAGGTCGACGTGGTCGTCGGAACGCGTTCGGCGGTATGGACGCCGTTGCCGCGTCTCGGCCTGGTGCTGGTCGACGAGGAGCACGACGGTTCCTACAAGCAGCAGGACGGCATCCGCTACCACGCGCGCGACGTGGCCTTGATGCGCGCGCAGTCGGTGGGTGTGCCGGCGGTGCTCGGCAGCGCCACGCCCAGCCTGGAGAGCCTGCGCAATGTGCAACTCGGGCGTTACCGGCGGCTGGAGCTGCCGGCGCGCGTGGGTGCGGCAAAGCCCCCGCGCTGGCGCGTGGTGGACCTGCGCCAGCAGCGCCTGCGCGATGGCTTGGCCGCACCGACGCTGACTGCGATTCGCGAACACCTGGGCGCCGGTGGCCAGGTGCTGGTGTTCAAGAATCGCCGCGGCTACGCGCCCACCCTGCTCTGCCACGACTGCGGCTGGCATGCCGAGTGCCCGGACTGCGACATCGCGCTGACCTTTCACCGCAACGCATCCTGGCTGCGCTGCCACCAATGCGGCTTCCAGCGGCGCCCGCCCGACAGTTGCCCCAATTGCAGCAGCCTGGCGCTGGTACCACAGGGGGCCGGCACCGAGCGCCTGGAAGCGGCGCTGGCCGAGGCTTTCCCCGACGCCCCGCTGGTGCGCCTGGATCGCGACACGACCGCACGCAAATCGAGCTTCGCAGCCGCCATCGACGAGCTGCTGCGCGGCGAGCCGACCATCATTGTCGGCACCCAGATGCTGGCCAAGGGCCACCACCTGCCGGCGGTGACGCTGGCGGTGATCGTGGGCGTGGACGAAGGCCTGATGAGCGCCGACTTCCGCGCCAGCGAACGCCTGGCGCAGCTGATCGTGCAGGTGGCTGGGCGCGCCGGACGCGCCGAACGCCCCGGCGAGGTGCTGCTGCAGACCCATCTGCCCGAGCACCCGCTGCTGGCCACGCTGCTGCGCCATGGCTATGGCGAATACGCCCGGTTGGCGCTGCGCGAACGCGCCGACAGCGGCTTGCCGCCGGTCGGGCATGCCGCCGTACTGCGCGCCGAGCATGTCGACGCCGGCAAGGCCGACCGCTTCCTGGTCGATGTGCTCGCGGCCTGTCCGGCCGCCCTGCGCAATGCAGTCGAGATCAGTGGACCGCTGCCGGCGCCGCAGCCCAGGCGCCAGGCGCGCTGGCGCTTCCAACTGGTGGCGATGGCCGCCGAGCGCGCGCCGCTGCATGCCTTCCTCGCCGCCGCAGTGGACGCCGCCTACGCCCACGCGCGCGACCGTACGCTGCGCTGGAGCGTCGACGTGGATCCGCTGGACTTCAGCTGAGGGCCCGGGCTGGCCGGCGCCTTGCGCTGGCGCTTTGCTATCGTCCGCCTCCCTACCGCCCGCTGCCTGAGCCCGCATGAGTACCCCGGACGACCCGATCGCTCAGCTGCGCCTCGACCACTTCCAGCACCTCGTCGGCAGCACCCTCGAGATCGATTTCGGCCATGGGCCGGTTGCCACCGAGGTGCTTTCGGCGATTGCACTCGGCGGCCAGACCCTGCGACCTGGCGGCGGCTTCTCGGTAATGTTGCGGGCACCCGTTCCGGCGCCGGCCCAGGGCGTGTACGCCCTGCATCATCCGCAGCAAGGCGTCCTCGAGCTGATGCTATGTCCGCGGCGGCTGACCGGTGGCCTCGCCGATTTCGAGCTGGTCGTGAACTGACGGGCGCGGGTCGCGTCGCAGTTTCTGGTAGACCGCACCCTCTTCCTCCAACCGGAACCGGTGGCGCGCATACAGCCGCTGCGCCGGATTATCCCGTTCGACGTGGAGCGTGACCGGCAAGCCCGCAGCATCGGCCTCGGCCACCAGTTCCGCGATCAACGCCGCGCCCAGCCCGCGGCGACGGCGCGTCGGCAACAGCGCAATGTCGATGAGGCAGATCTCGGCGGGCGAGCGGTGGACGTAGATCCGCCCGATCGCTGCACCATCGCACGCGAGCAGCAGGAACTCGGCATCCGCGTAGTACGTCTGGTAGTGACGATGCTGCAGGGTGTGCTGCTGATGCAGGAACTCGCGCTTTTGCGCCTCGCTCCAGGGCACGGGTGCGAGCTCTTCCCAGCGCGTCGATGCGTAGAGATCGCTGAGGAACGGCAGATCGGCATCACCGATCGGGCGCAGCTCGATGCCGGGGGGCAATCGCCACGCCGCGCACGAAGCTGCGGGCATCCGGGCGCGAACCTCAGATCGCGCTCAGCAGCAGCGCGTCGAAATCGCGCGGGCTGCCATCCGCCAGCCAGAGCTCGGGGGCGGACGGGTCCAGGCGCAATTCCGCGATGGACGGCAACTGTCCGGTGCTGACGCGCGGGGTGACCAGCACCGAATCGACCCCCACCACCAGCCGTCCACTCCAGGATTCGGTGGTGCGCGATCCGCTGCGGCGCAGGTTGACGACCAGATTGACTTGCTGCCCCGGCAGGCGCATGCGGAAACGGCCGGACCACCAGGTTGAGCTGCGGCGCGCGAGTTGCCAGGCGTAGACCGTCTGCAACTGGGAACGGTCATCCAGCATCTGCAGATCCAGCGACAGATGCTCCAATTGCCCCGGGCCCGCAACCCGACTCGGAAAGAAGCGCTTGAGGCAGATCTCGCTAAGGATCCCCGCGGCCCGCGGTGCGGGTTGCACCGGGATCAGCGCGCAACCGGGGCCGCCTGCTGCGACGGCAGCGGAGGCACCGCCCAGCAAAGGCAGCAGACTGCTGCCATGCATGCCGAACGCAGGTCCGGAAGCCGCACTGGCAAGTGCTCCGGTGGTGGCCAGCAACATGTCTCGACGATTCATGGAAGCTTCCTCGCCCGTTGCGCACCCGGGCTCAAGTCATGGCCGCATCAGGGGCGCTGCGGGAATACACCCTGCATCGCGATGATGAAGTTCAACACCAGGTACGGGGGCATGTTGTTGTGCGGCTGGTCGCCGCCCGCCGGCGCCAGGGCGTCGGGCGACATCGCAACCAGGCTGCTGGAGGGCGCATAGGCGCTGCCCGACCTGGGCACGGCATACAGGTTTCCCGCCGGGTTGTTGCTGCTGCCCGGATTGGCCGAGGCCTGGAGCGAATGGGTATGCCCCGGAATTTCCGACGCGAGCAGCGACACGGTCTCGGCGCCGCCGGCCTCGCCGATGAAATAGTCGCTCAGTCCCGGGCCCTGGCCGTGGTGCACCGGCGCACTGCCCTGGAAGCTCGGCAATGCGAAATTGCTCTTGCCGTTGCCGCCGTAATTTGTCCCCAGCAGTGAGAACAGCGCGGTGTTCTGCGAGAGCGGCAGCAACTGGCCGTCGCAAAAGGCCCAGCCGCGCGGTGCGAAATTGAACCCGACGATGCGGATCTCCGCGACAAACGGACTGCTCATGGCAATGGCCTCAGGTTGGCGACGGGAAGATGCCGAACAGCGAGATGATGAAGCTGACCGCCAGGTATGGCGGCCGGTTCTCGTGCGGCTGCGCACCACCCACCGAACCGATGTTCGTCGGCGACATCGCGACGAATGGCGTGCGGCTGGCGTACATCTGGACCGAAGGCGACGACGGCACCAGTTTCGGCGATGCGATGGTTTCGGTGGCGGTCTGCGAATTGGCCAGCAACGGGTGGCTGTGCGCGGGGATCTGCGCGGTGGTCAAGGTGACGGATTCCGCCCCACCTGTCACGCCAAGGATGAAGCCGTTGCCGAAATGGAACGGAATCCGGCCACGCAAGTCCGGCAGCGCGAAGGTTTCCTGCCCGTCGCCGCCATAGGTGGTGCCGATCAGATTGAACAGGGTCTCGTACTCGGAGATCGACAACAACTGGCCGTCGCAGAACATCCAGCCCGACGGCGCGAAATTTCCGGCGAACATGCGGATCTCACCCACATAAGGTTGTCCCATGAGTTTCTCCGCGCGCTCAGGTCGGTGAAGGAAAGATGCCTTGGATTGCCACGCTGAAGTTCAGCGTCAGGAACGGCGGCATGTTCAGGTGGGCCTGCGAGCCGCCGGTATTGGTCACCGCGGCGGGGTTCATTGGCACCAGCGACTGCGCGGGCCCGTAGATTGGAGACAGCGTCTGCGCCGGGACATTGTCCGTCGGAGTTCCCGTGGTGGCGCGCGCCGTGGAGTGCGAGAGCACGTGCGTGTGAGTCGGGATCTCGGCGATGCTCAGGGTGTGCGCCTGCTCGCCTCCACGCTCGCCCAGGGTGTGGCCATTTCCCATGTGGATGGGCATCCGCCCACGAAGGTCGGGCAAAGCGAAATTGACCCGCCCATCACCGCCGAATGTGGTGCCGAACAGGGAAAACAGCGCCTGGTTCTGGTTGATCGGCAGCAACTGCCCGTTGCACAGGGCCCAGCCCCGCGGCGCAAAGCCGAAGGCACAGATCCTGATCTCACCGAGGAAGGGTTCGCTCATGGATGGATCCGATCGCGTTGAGTGAGTGGCGCTGGCTGCCAGCGTCCGCGTGTCCGACGGATACTAGGCTAGTGCGACTCCGCTTGCGTGGCGATTCGCATCCTTGCGCAGGGGAACACTGTGCAGGACTGTGACCGATCAGATCGCCGCCCCGATCATCTTGGCAGCCGCCACCGCGAGGACCACCGCGAGCAACCGGCGCAGCATCTGCGGCGGCGCCCGCCGGGCGCCGATCCACGCGCCCACCAGACCGCCGACGACCACGGCCGGGCCGCTCCAGGCGAGTTCGTCGAGCAGCGCCGGAACCCGCTCCGCCTGTGCCAGCAGGCCAGCCGCTGAATTGAGCCAGATGAAACAGGCGGACACCGCCGCCGTGGTCCTTGCGCCGGCCCAGCCAGCCAGCATCAGCAGCGGCGACAGGAAAATGCCGCCACCCACGCCAGTCAATCCGGACGCGAGTCCCAATACGCCCCCCGCGGCCATCGCCAGGGGCAACCGCGGCCGGCCGCGGGCAGCCTCGTCGGCGCGCCGTGCGCCGATCCACAGCGACACCGCCGCCCAGGCAAGCACCAGGCCGATCGCCAGCCGGTACCAGGCGCCTGGCAGATCGACCAGGCCGCCAAGGTACGCGCAGGGCACGCTGGCGACGACGAAGGGCCACAACAACCGGCCATCGAAATGCCCCGCCCGCGCGTACTGCACCGCCGCGATCCCCGACACCAGCAGGTTCAGCGCCAGCGCCAGCGGCCGCATCTCCGCCGGCGCCACCGCCGCCAACGACATGATCGCCAGGTACGCCGACGCGCCGCCATGGCCGACGCTGGCGTAGAGCAGCGCACCGATCAGGAAGGCGGGGGCGAGCAGGAGTGGGTCCATGCGGTGGGTTGTGGGCGCTTGCGGTTGTGGGTTGTGGGCGCTGTCAGTTGTGGGTTCTGGGTTGTGGGTTGTGGGCGGCAACAGCCGGTGAGCCGCAAGCCAGTGGGAGCGGCTTCAGCCGCGATCTCTTGCGGGCGACCGCTGGGAAAGATCGCCGACAAAGTCCGCTCCCTCAGGTATGCGGCGTGCGCGCCTTGCTGCCCACAACCCACAACCCAGAACCCACAACCGTCAGCCCTAGAGCCGGCAGCCCCCGCCGCAGCGCTATATTCGGCGTTTTCCCTCCGCCATCACAAGGAACCGGCCATGAGCCAAAACCTGCCCGAATTCATCTGGTTCAATGGCAAGCTGGTGCCGTGGGCCGAGGCGACCGTTCACGTGATGTCGCATGCGCTGCACTACGGCTCGTCGGTGTTCGAGGGCATCCGCTCGTACCAGACGCCCAAGGGCCCGGCGATCTTCCGCTACACCGAGCACATGAAGCGCTTGTACAACTCGGCGCTGATCTACGACCTCGACACCGAGTACGATCTGGCCACGCTGCTGGCCGCAGGCCGCGAGGTGATCACCGCGAACAAGCTCACGGCTGCTTACCTGCGCCCGCTGATCTGGCGCGGCGCCGGCGGTTTCGGCCTGGGCGCGGACAACCCGACCGGCTGCATGATCGCGGCCTGGGTGTGGGGGCCCTACCTCGGCGCGCAGGCGGTCAACGACGGCATCGACGCCTGCATCTCCAGCTGGCGCCGGGTGGCCCCGGACACCCTGCCGGCCACCGCCAAGGCCGGCGGCAACTACCTGTCGAGCATCCTGGTCTCGCGGGAGGCCAAGCGCCTCGGCTTCCAGGAGGGCATCGCGCTGACGCACGACGGCTATCTCGCCGAGGGTGCCGGCGAGAACATCTTCCTGATCTCCGGCAAGACCATCTACACCCCGCCGATGGGCGCCTCGATCCTGCAGGGCATCACCCGCGACGCGGCGATCACCATCGCCAAGGACCTGGGCTACGAGATCCGCGAGCAGAACCTGCCACGCGAGATGATCTACCTGTGCGACGAGGTATTCATGACCGGCACCGCGGCGGAAATCACCCCGATCCGCTCGGTCGACCGCAAGCAGGTCGGCAGCGGCAAGCCCGGCCCGGTGACGCGCGCGATCCAGAAGCAGTTCTTCGGCCTGTTCGACGGCAGCGTCGAAGACCGCCACGGGTGGCTCGAGTACGTGTGAGGACGCTCTGCGGCGGGTAGCGGGTAGCCGTTAACCGATCGCAGTTGCCGCGCCCGCAGGGAATGCGGGACAGAAGCGGGACACAGAGGACGCAGAGGAGAAGCAGAGAGATCGCAGAGAAAGATTGAGCCGGATGTGCTCGGATCTCCCGTGTTTCTCTGTGTTCTCTCTGCTTTTTCTCTGCGTCCTCTGCGTCCGCTCCTGGCTACGGCCCCTGCCCAGCTCAACTGACCAGCAACGCAGTGCCAGGTCGAACCAACCTCAGCGCTTCGGCCACACCCGCTCGCCATCGACCCAGGTCGAGCTGACCTTCAGCGCCAGCAGGCCGCGGCCGCGCAGCTTGAAGGGATCGGTGGCGAGGACCACGAAGTCGGCGCGTTTGCCGGCTTCCAGGGTTCCCACCTCGGCCTCGGCGTGGCCGGCGTAAGCGGCGCCGCGGGTGAATCCGTCGATCGCTTCGGCCAGGGTCATTCGCTGGTCCGGCAGCCAGCCACCGGGCGGCTTGCCGTCGGCATCCTGACGACTGACCGCGGCGTATAGCCCGAGCACCGGGTCCACGCGTTCCACCGGGAAATCGGAGCCGAGCGCCAGCGCCGCGCCGCTGTCGAGAAAACGCCGCCAGGCATAGGCGCCGCGCAAACGGCTGGCGCCGACGCGCTTCTCCGCCCACGGCATGTCGCTGGTGGCGTGGGTGGGCTGCATCGACGCGATCACGCCGAGCTGAGCGAAGCGCGGGATGTCGTCGGGATCGACCACCTGCGCATGCTCGATGCGCGGGCGCAGTGATTGGCGCTGCTGCGCGCCGAGGCTGGCGTAGGCATCGAGCACTGCGCGATTGGCGCGATCGCCGATCGCATGCACCGCCGGCTGCACGCCGCAGCCCGTGGCGCGGCGGATGATCGCGGCCAGGCGCTCGCTGGCCTCGACCAGCAGCCCGCGGTTGCCCGGCTCGTCGGCGTAGTCCGCCAACAACGCCGCGCCGCGGCTGCCCAGCGCGCCGTCGGCGTAGAGCTTGACCGCGCGCATCTGCAACCGGCCGCCGGGGTGCTGGTACAGGCCGTCGCGGCAGAGATCGTCGAGCGCCGCTGACGCGCCGTCGGCCATTGCGTACACGCATCCAGGGCTGCGCGCAGGGCCCGACGCTGCCAGGCGCGATCGGGCGGCGGCAGCTTGCGCACGACCAGGTTCATCGCGTTGTCGATCAGCACGCCGGTCGGCGCACCGTTGGCGTCGCGCAGGATGCGCCCACCCTCGGGATCGGGCGTGTCGCGCTCGATGCCCGCCGCCCGCAGCGCCGCCGAGTTGGCCCAGCCGGCATGCCCGTCGACCCGTTCCAGCCACACCGGCCGTGCGGGGAACTCGCGGTCGAGGTCGGCGGCGGTCGGGAATTCGGCCTTGGCCCAGTCGTTCTGGTCCCAGCCGCGCCCGAGCAGCCAGGCGCCGTCGGGCAGCTCCCTGGCTTTGGCGCGCAGGCGTTCGATGATCGGGTCGAGCCCGAGCGTGCCGACCAGGTCCGCCTGCATCAGCGACTCGCCGAGGCCCATCAGGTGGCCGTGGGCGTCGATCAGCCCCGGGATCACGGCGCCGTCCTGGACCACCTCGCGCACCGCGTTGCCGCGCTCTTCGAGCAGAGCGCGAACGCTCGGCGCGCTGCCGCTCGCAAGCACCCGGCCAGCGCCATCCCAGGCCAGCGCGGCGACCGGCTCCGTCGTCGTAGCGGTGGGATAAATGCGTCCGATCAGCAGGGTGTCGACGCCCTTCGCGTGCGCATCGGCACCGCCGATCGCCAGGGCCAGCAGGATCGCGCTCAGGCCGCGCATTTCACGTCTCCCATGCAGTGGGCGCCAGAGCATGTCCCGAAGCGGCGCGTTGTCGCGTTATACCAGCGCCCGGACCCGCGCCCCTGCCAGCGATTTGCCCTTTCCGGCGTGCGGCGGCCACCTACAATGATGCGATGCAACAAGAACTTGCCCCGATGTCCGCTCCGCTGATCCTGCGCCGCGCCGAGACTGCCGATGCCGGCGTGGTCGCCGAGTTCAATCAGGCGATGGCCTGGGAGACCGAGCGCAAGGAACTCAACCCGGCGGTCGCCCAGGCCGGCGTGCTCGCGGTGATCATCGAGCCGCGCCGCGGCTTCTACCTGCTCGCAGAGCGCGCCGGGCAGGTGGTCGGCGGGCTGATGATCACCTACGAGTGGAGCGACTGGCGCAACGCCGATTTCTGGTGGATCCAGAGCGTCTACGTGCGCCCCGAAGCGCGCCGCCAGGGCGTCTATGCCGCGCTCTATCGTGAGATCGAGACGCGCGCGCAGGCCGCAGGGGCCTGCGGCATCCGCCTGTATGTGGAGAATGACAACGAGGCGGCGATGCGCACCTATGCCGCGCTCGGCATGGTCGATGCGCACTACCGGGTGATGGAGCGCAGCTTCCGATGATCCGCGCCGGACTGCTGCTGGCCCTGCTGGTCGGTGCATCCAGCGCCCGCGCCACGGAGTCCCAGGTGGTGCTCGCGCTCGACATCGAATACCTGCAGTCGACGATGCCGCTGTATGCGCGCATCGCTGGCCAGGCCGAGAAGGCCGCCAGCGGGGCGGATGCGCAACGCCGCAGCGAACTCGAACTTGCGCGCGATCTGCGCCAGAGCGAGATCTTGACCGCACTGCCGGAGGTCATCGCGCAGATTGCCGGTAGCGCCAACGCCGACCTGGTGGTCGACCGCGCGGTCGCCCGCCGCATCGGCGAGTCCGCCGCACACGACATCACCGACGAGGTGGAGAAGGTGCTCGTCGAGCGCTTCGGCGACCAGCCGCTGGAGCCGGCCAAGTGAAGCGCTGGCTGTGCGCCTGGCTGCTCGCACCCGCGCTGGCCTGGGCCAGCCCGCCGGTGCTGGTGGTCGACCTGAGCGAGGCCTACACGCGCTCCACCGCGCTGGCGCAGTTGCTGGTCGCGGTCGACACCGAACTCAAGGCGATCGCGCAGCGCCATCGGCCGGAACTGCTGCGCCTGCGCGAGGAACTGCGCATGCTCAAGGAGCAAGGCGCGGCCAGCCGCACCCGGCAACTGGCGATCGCGCGCCGCATCAGCGAGATCGAGGCCGCCGCGGAAGCGGACGAGGAACGCCTGGCGCAGGCCAACCAGGCGGCGATCGCGCGCGTCGACGCGGCGATCAACGAGGTCAAGACCGCGCTGCGCACCGAGGCCGGTGCGCGCGCCGTGCTGGACATCCAGGAGACCCAGTATGTGCGCCCGGATTGCCCCTGCCTGGCGACCGAGCGCCTGTACGAATTGCTCAACGCGCGCCTGCCGCGCGTGGAGCTGGAATTGCCGCAGCCGGAACCCGCGGATGCGGCCGCCATGCTGCACCGCAGCTTGCTGTGGTTTGCAGCGCCCACGCACAATCGCTCCGTCCCGGCGTAGTGCCTGTCGGGGAGGGGGCAAACCCGTGGCGAACCGCAAGGCTCGTCGCGGGTTTCTTTTTTGGAGCCCTTGAGATGTCCCAGCCGCGCCTTTGGAACGATCCGGAAGCCTTCGCCGCGCACGCGCGCCAGTTGCCGCAGCGCGCCCCCGGCGTGCCGCGCGCGGTGTTCCTGGTCACCCCGGCAGGCTTCCACCTGGCCGCGGAATCAGCCCGCGACAACGCCTACATGCAGATGGCAGCCGGGGTGGATGCCGGCCGCGCCCTCGCCCAGCACCTGGCGCTGGCACAGCTGCTGGCGCGCGCCGGGATCCCGGTGAGCAGCTTCGCCGGCCACCCGGACACGCCGGATGCGGTATTCCCCAACAATGTCTTCGCGACCGCGCCCGGCCGCCTGATTGTCGGCGCGATGCGCCACGCCGTGCGCCAGCGGGAAGCGCAGCGCGAGGACATCCGCGCCTGGTTCCGCGATGTGCTCGGCTATCGCGAAATCGATCTGTCCGGACACGGATTCGTCGCCGAACTCACCGGCAGCCTGGTGATCGACCGCAGCCGCGGCATCGGCTACTGCGGATTGTCGGAGCGCTGCGACCGCACCGGCGCGGCGGCGATGGCGCGCGCTTTCGGACTGCGCGACCTGCTGCTTTTCGACCTCGCGCCGGGCGAGTACCACACCAACGTCGTGATGTCGGCGCTCGACGGGCGCGGCGTGCTCATTTGCCCCGAGGGCTTCGCCGACCATCGCGTCGCCGACGCGATCATCAGCATCCATGCCGCCGCGAGCGTGGTGATCGACGCCGCCGAGAAGGCCGGCTACGCGGGCAACTGCATCGCGCTCGGCGAGGCCGGGCTGTGGATGTCGGCTTGCGCGGCGCGCAGCCTCAAGCCCGCCACCCGCGATGCCATTGCGGCGCTGGGCATGCGCATCCACGCGGTCGAACTGGACGAACTGGAAAAAGCCGGCGGCAGCCTGCGCTGCATGATCGGCGAGATCTATTGAGCCTCTGACTGCGCAGCCCGACCCGCGAAGGAAGAAATACAGAGTTGCTCTGTAGGCCGGTGTAGCGCGCTGCGCTTCACCGGCAAAGCGCCGGTGAAGCGCTGGGCGGTGCCCCCGGCCTACACCGCAAGGCATTCGGTTTTTTCTGGCTGCCCGATACGCGCTGCGCGCACCGAGTAGACGCGAGGCGACGCTCCGCGCGCCTCGGGGCCCGCCAGCTCAGTTCCCGATCCGCTCGCGCATCACATCGGCATCCACCCCGAGGCTCTTGCCCACCCGCGTCAGCCAGGACTTCTCCGGGATGCGCATGCGGCCATCCGAGTGCGCCAACGTCAGCAGCGCATCGAGAAGTTGCTCCGAGTGCGTGGAACTGGTCGGGAACACCTTGAGGAAGCGCGCAATCTCGGCCTCCACATCGAGGCCGCCGGCGCGTCCGCGCTCGAAGCTCGCCACCGCCAGCTTGCGCCCGACCTTGGGCAGTTGCATGCGGTCGATCAGTTGCTCGCCGTGCTCGGCTTCCTCGGCGGTGACCACACCGTCGGCGCGCGCCAGCGAGCCCAGCAAAGCGAACAGCACGCTGACGAAGACTTCTTCCTTGGGATCCAGCGATTCCGTGCGGAACAAACCACCCAGGGTCTCACTCACCCAGCGCAGCGGACCGGTGGAACGGACTTCGGACATACGACACCCCCTTGATGAGGAACGATCGGCAACGGAACCGGTGACGATCTTACGCCGCAAGCGGGGCGATGGATGCACGGGTTTGCGCTGGGAAACGATGCACCCGGCGTCGCGGGGACAGCAAGCCCCTGACCCGAGCCGCCGCCGGCGGACACGGCACTGTCCGGAATCGAACACTTTCGCAAGAGCAGGGGCTAATCTGCGCTGCAGACCGTGTGTTTGGCGAATGCAGCCGCTGGCACGCAATCTGCGTGAGGCGCTCCGAACCCTCCGGAAATCCGATGAAATGTCCGACCTGCCCATCCTGATTGCCGACGACCAGCGCGATGTCCTCGAGGCCCTGCGCTTCCTGCTCAAGTCCGAGGGCATGCCTTCGCTGCAATCGATGCATCCCGACGCGGTGATCGAGACCCTGAAGAAGCAGGCGGTCTCGGTGGTGCTGATGGACCTGAACTACACCCGCGACACCACCAGCGGCCAGGAGGGCCTCGATCTGCTCGAGCGCATTCGCGCGCTGGACGCCGAGCTGCCGGTGGTGGTGATGACCGCCTGGGGCACCATCGACATCGCGGTGGAGGCGATGCGCCGCGGCGCCAATGACTTCGTCGAGAAACCCTGGGACAACGCGCGCCTGCTGGCGATCCTGCGCAACCAGGCGGCGCTGGGCGCCACCCGCCGGCGCGCCCAGCGGTTGGAGCGCGAGGTGGAAATCTTGCGCGGCACCGAATCGGGCGAGTTCATCGCCGAGTCGGCGGCCATGCGCCCGGTGCTGGACATGATCCAGCGCGTCGGCCCCACCGAGGCGAACGTGCTGATCCTCGGCGAGAACGGCACCGGCAAGGGCCTGATCGCCGACCTCTTGCACCGCAACTCGCGGCGCGCCGACAAGCCGCTGATCAAGGTCAACATGGGCGGCATCGCCGAAACCGTGTTCGAGTCCGAGATGTTCGGCCATGTGCGCGGCGCCTTCACCGACGCCAAGCAGGACCGCATCGGCCGCTTCGAGCTGGCTGACGGCGGCACCCTGTTCCTCGACGAGGTCGGCAACATCCCGCTCTCGCAGCAACCCAAGCTGCTGCGCGTGCTGGAAGACGGCGAGTTCGAGCGCCTGGGCTCCTCGCGCACCAGCAAGGCGCATGTGCGGCTGGTCTCGGCAACCAACGCGGACCTTGCCGACGACGTGGCCAAGGGCCGCTTCCGCAAGGACCTGCTGTTCCGCCTGAATACCGTGGAACTGCGCCTGCCGCCGCTGCGCGAGCGGCGCGAAGACATCCTGCCGTTGGCCCGCCGGCTGCTGGCGCGTTTCGGCCAGCGCTACCAGCGCGAAGACGTGTGCCTGTCGCCCGCCGCGGAACGCGCGCTCCTCGGCTACGCCTGGCCCGGCAATGTGCGCGAGCTGTCGCACGTGATCGAGCGCGCGGTGCTGATGTCGCGCGCCGACGAGATCGGCGACCTCGACTTCAGCTTCGCGCCGCAGCGCCAGAGCGAAACCGAGATCGACCACCTGACCCTGGACGCCGCCGAGGAACTGCTGGTGCGCCGCGCCATGATCCGCGCCGAAGGCAACGTCCAGCGCGCCTCCGACATCCTCGGCCTGTCACGCGCCGCGCTGTACCGGCGGCTGGAGAAGTTCGGGATCCGCGGGGCGGGGGAGGAGGGAGAGGCGTGAAAGAGCGGGGCAAGGGGCAGGGGGCAGGGGACGGGGCGCAGCGCGCTGACCGGGACTCTGCATGCGCTCGGACGGCGACAAGATCGCGGCTGTGCCCCCCGGTTGCGTCCCCTGCCCCCTGCCCCTTGCCCCGCTTTTCCCGCTCCTGATGGCCTCCCCCTCCTACGAAACCCGCGTCGCCCTGTGGTCGCTCGCGCTCACCGCGCCGGCGCTGGGGGTCGCGTGCTGGCTGCTGTGGCGGCTGAACTGGCCCCCGGCGGGTCGGATGGCGGCGATCGGCGGGCTGCTGGTGGCGAGCGCCTGGCTGTGGCGGCGCCTGCGGCGGGCGGTGGTGCATCCGCTGCTGACGCTGGTGAGCCTGCTCGATTCGCTGCGCGCGGGCGATTACAGCCTGCGCAGCATCTCGGCGCGGCGCGGGGATGCGCTGGGCGAGGTGCTGTGGGAGGTCAATGCGCTGTCGTCCACCCTGCGCGAGGAACGCCTGCGGGTCGAGGAGACCGGCGCCCTGCTGGGCAAGGTGCTGGGCAGCGTGGACATCGCCATCTTCGCCTTCGACGACCAGCGCCGGCTCAAGCTGATCAACGCCGCCGGCGAGCGCCTGCTGGCGCTGCGCTGCGAGCAGGCGCTGGGGCAGAGCGCGCTGGAACTGGGCCTGGAATCCTGCTGCGACAGCGAGACCCCGGCAACCCTGAAGCGCGCCTTCCCCGGCGGCAGCGGCAGCTTCGAGGTCCGCCGGGCGAGCTTCCGCGAGGGTGGCAAACCGCATGAACTGCTGGCGATCAGCGACCTCTCGCGCGCCTTGCGCGAGGAAGAACGCCAGGCCTGGCAGCGATTGATCCGGGTGCTCGGGCACGAACTGAACAATTCGCTGGCGCCGATCCGGTCGATGGCCGGCACCCTGTCCACGATGATCGCGCGCGAGCCGCTGGCGCCGGACTGGCGCGAGGACGTGCAAGGTGCGCTCGGCGTGATCGGCGACCGCGCGGAGTCGCTGACCCGCTTCATGTCCTCCTACACCCGCCTGGCGCGCCTGCCGGCGCCGAGCAAGCGCGCGGTCGCGCTGGCGCCTTTGTTGCGGCGCGTGGCGCGGTTGGAACAGCGCCGCCAGATCGAGGTCGGAGACCTTCCCGAGATCGAGATCCGCGCCGACGCCGACCAGTTGGAACAGGCCCTGATCAATCTGATCAAGAACGCCGCAGAAGCCGCACTCGAAACCGGCGGCGGCGTGCGCGCGCGCCTGCTGCCGCAAGCAGCATCGGTGCGCATCGAGATCGAGGACGACGGCCCGGGGCTGGCCAAGACCGAGAATCTTTTCGTCCCCTTCTTCACCACCAAGCCGGGTGGCAGCGGCGTCGGTCTGGTGCTGGCCCGCCAGATCGTCGAGAACCACGGCGGCACGCTGGACCTGCGCAACCGCGAAGACGCGCGCGGGTGCCTGGTCAGGGTGGAGTTGCCGCGGTGAGGTGGGGAAGATGGAGCGGGGGAGGTGAAGCGGGGCAGGGGGCGAGGGACCGGACCTGCGCTCCGGGTAAGGGTCTAGGTCCCTGGAGGACCGGTTGCATCATCGGTCGGGAACATCCTGCCACTGCTGCAAACCTGGTAACCAGTGTCCTGTCTCGCAAGTAGCGCGAAGAAGTTCCGGATGGATTTCGTCGCGAGACAAGGCGCGAGGAGAAGCCATAGTGGTTCTATGGCGACGACGAGCAACGCAGCATTGCGGCGAAAGACGCCGGAACCATTCGATGGTATTTGCGGGACAGGACACTAGTGTGGTGTTCCGTAGTTGAAGAAATTTCCGATGAATTTTGCGGCGAGGCAAGGCGAGAGGAGGAGTCGCAGCAGGGCTATGGCGACGACGAGCAACGCCGCATCGGCGCAAAAGGCGCGGAAATAATTCAAGGTAATTACGGAACACCACACTAGGTTCCCACCCCACCTCGCTGCACGGATAGAACACCAGTGCAGGTCCCCTGCCCCCTGACCCGCTTCACCTCCCCCGCTCCACCCTACCCCAGCAACTGCGCCAGCAGCCCCGCCTGGCGCGGGCCCTGGATGCGCATCGACAGGCGCACGGCGCGCACGATGGCGGCGAGATCGTCGAGCGCATCGTCGAAGCGGTCGTTGACGATCAGGTAGTCGAACTCGGTGGCGTGTTCCATCTCGCCGCGCGCATTGGCGATCCGCCGCGCGATCACCTCGGGACTGTCCTGGCCGCGGTCGCGCAGGCGCTGGAACAGCGTGTCGCGCGAGGGCGGCAGGATGAAGATGGTCACGCAGGCCGGGAAGCGCTGGCGGATCTGGCGCGCGCCCTGCCAGTCGATCTCCAGGATCACATCGCGCCCATTCGCAAACGCGGCGGCCACCTGGTCGCGCCCGGTGCCGTAGTGGTTGCCGTGCACCAGCGCGTGCTCCAGCAAGCGCTCCTGCGCGATCAACTGCTCGAAATGCGCCACATCGGTGAAGTGGTAATGCTCGCCGTCCACCTCACCCGGACGCGCCGCGCGCGTGGTGTGCGACACCGACAGCTGCAACCGCGCATCGCGCTCCACCAGCGCGCGCACCAGCGAAGTCTTGCCGGCACCCGAGGGCGCGGCGATCACGAACAAATTGCCGATGGCGTCGGTCATCGAGGCTCCAGCCAACGGGCGTGGACGCGGGGCGGGAAGTCTACCTGCATTGGGACCTATGCTTCCGGCAGTCGCAGCCGCGCCGCGTGCGAATTCGATCGAATCACCAGGAATCCCGATGGGCGAGTTCTCCGCATGGCTGCAGGCGCAAGGTGTCGATCCGCTGACCGGCGGCATCGTGCTTGGCTTCGTGGGTGGCTGGCTGTTTGCGCGGATGCTGCGGCGCGATGACCATCCGCCGCCGACCCGTGCGACCAGCAGGGCCAGTGGCGAGTCGATCGCCCCCAGTACCGATCCACTGGCGCTCTCCTCCCTGCGCTCGGCCTTGCGCAACCAGGGCTCCGACGCGGAACTCGCCGGCGAGCAGGCGCAGCAAGTGCTCGCCCTGCTGCAGGCGCGCCAGAAGCTGGAGGCGATCAAGCTGCTGCGCTCGATCACCGGACTCGGCCTGAAGGAAACCAAGGACGTTTGCGACGAGGTCGAGCGCGACCAGCGCTGGGGGGTTTGATGCTCCGGCGCAATCCGCGCTTTCCATACCCTGACGTATTGACCCTGACCGGGCGACAGGATTAGCCTGCGCGGCGGTGCTGGGGGGAACCCTGCAAAGGTGCCAGCGCCATGGGAGATTGCTTACGTCAACTGGGGTAGCTGCCATCCGGCGGCTGTCGCGTACATCTTCGTCCTGGGGAGGACTTCATGAACACTGCAACGCGCGGGATCGTGTGCGGCTTGCTGCTCGCCATTGGCGGCCAAGCCTTCGGCAGCACCCTGAATCAGAACGTCTCGTGGACGGTGGACCGCTCCGGCACCACCGCCAAGTATCGCGTCGTGGCCTACGGCGATTCGATCTACGCCGGCTACAACACCTCGATCAGCAATGCGGCCAAGTATTCCGCGCCGACGGTGGACGCCGAGTACCTGTCGGCGCTGTGGAACGCCGACATCGAGAGCATCCGCCGCGCCAAGTCCGGCGCCGTGGCCTCGGACGTCTACAACAACAAGATCGTCTCCGAACGCTCCTACATGCAGGCCGCCAGCACCCGCGTGGTGACCTTCGAGATGTGCGGCAACGACGGCCTGCAGGCGCGCACCGCGTTCAAGGACCAGTCCGGCACCTGCAACTACGGCGTGCTGAACACCGCGCTGAACAACTGCAAGACCTACGTGGCCGCGGCGATGGACTACATCAACGCCAACGCCAGCCCGAACGTCAAGCTGAAGGTCATTTCCAACCTGTACTACCCCGGCTACAACGCCGACAACGTGCAGAGCACCTGCAAGGATTCGGCCACCGGCGCCACCGTCAACATGCGCACCACCTTCCTGCCGGTGATCGCGAAGATGAACTACTGGATGTGCGAATACGCGCGCCAGAAGGGCTTCAAGTGCGCCGACAGCTTCGCCCAGTACATGGGTGCGGACTACGACAGCAACGGCGACGGCCAGGTCGATTCCGACGCGCTGCGCTATGTCGCCGGCGAGAGCGAGTCGAGCTATGTGACGCGCATCACGTCCACGCTGCGCACCACCCTGCGCGATGCCAACACGCACTTCGTGTCGTCCTCCAGCAGCTACGACTACATCCAGTCCGACGACGTGCATCCGACCTACACCGGCGGCACCGTCTCGGCCGGCCTGTGGGGTGGCAGCACCGGCACCGGCGCGCCGCGCTACACCAGCTTCACCAGCGGCAAGAGCCCGATCTGGAACCGCTACGGCCACGAGCGCATGGGTTGGGCGCTGTCGACCTACAACCCGCCAAGCCCCTGAAGGCTGAGCCGGGAGGCCGCCGATGGCGCAGCCCGGCCATGAAGGCACCGCGCCGTCCCCCGCGGACGGCGACGGTGTCCGGATCATCCGCGAGCACGGCCCGAGCCTGCGGCCGGCGCTCGTTGTCGCGGCGCTGGCGATCGGCGCCGCGATCTTCGGTTACTGGCAGATGCGTCCCGGAATGAAGCCGGCCAACCCGCCGCCCGCGCAGGGTGCGGCGCAAACGCCAGCCGCGCTGCCGGTGGTTGAGGTCGCTCGGGCACCAGAGCCCGCGCCTGCGGCTCCCGCGGCCTTGCCGGTGCCCGCCCCCGCGCCCGAGCTCCCACGCAGCATGCCGACCGCGCCGGACGATGCCCGCAGCGGCGACCTGAACGACATCGCCACCTACTTTTCGCCGGGCGATCCGGAACCGACCTCGACAGAGCTGATCCAGGCCCTGCGCGCGAGCGGCGAGCGCGGCGGCATCGCCGCCTTCAATCCGCCCGGCACCAGCCCGCCGCTGGTGGGCATCGCGGTGCCGGAGGACTTCCCGCTGCCACCGGGTTATGTGCGCCACCACCAGGTCACCGACGACGGCCAGCCGATCGAGGCGATCCTGATGTTCGCGCCGGATTTCGTGCTGCGCGACGCCAGCGGGCGCGTGATCCCGATCCCGGAGGACCGCGTGGTGCCGCCGGAGCTGGTGCCGCCGGGCCTGGCGCCGCGCCGGATCGAGATTCCGCCGCCGCCGGAGTGATCGGCGCGCCGCGCTCCGCCCGTTGCCGAGGGGGCGGGGGGGCGCCCCCGTCGACACGACCGCCGAGGTGAGTGATTGAACCCGGAATCGCCAGACCCGAAGTCGCAACGCCCTGCCCCGCCGCGCTGGCACACCTTCGCCGGCGTTGCCGCCAGCGCCCTGCTGCTGGCGGCCTACGCGCGCGGGGCCTGGCCTCTGGGCTTCGTCGCGCTGGTGCCCTGGCTGCTGGCGCTGCGCGGCACGCGCACGGCCCTCGGCGCGCTCGCCAGCGGCTGGCTGATGTCGCTGGCCTTCATGGCTGCGGTGCTGCCGTGGTTTGGCGCTGCGGTCGGTCAGTACACCGGGATCGGTACCGCGCCCGCCCTGCTGGTGCTGCTGGCGTTGGCGCCGCTGCTGCAACCGCAGTGGCTGGCCTTTGCGCTGGCGCAGCGCCTCGCATCGAGCAGGCATGGGCCTGCACTGACCGCGCTGGCGGCGGGCTGCGCCTGGGTGGGCTGCGAATGGGCATTCCCGAAGCTGCTGGGCGATACCCTCGGCCACGGCCTGGCGCCTGCGGTGTGGATGCGCCAGGCGGCGGATCTCGGCGGTGCGGCGCTGTTGACGCTGGCGCTGCTGCTCGTCAATGCAGCGCTGGCATACGCGGTACTGCAGTGGCGCGCCGGCTGGCGCCGGTGGCTGCCGCCGCTGGCGCTGGCATCGGCGCTGCCCGCCCTGCTGGCCGGCTACGGCTATTGGCGCCTCGCCGCGCTGGATGCGCATCTCGCCGCGCCGGTGCCGGAACTGCGCGTCGGCATGATCCAGTCGGGTATCGTCGACTACGAACGGCGGCGCCAGGAAGTCGGCGCCTACGCGGTGGTCCGTCAGGTCCTGGACACCCACTTCGGGCTGTCGCGCGCGGCCATCGAGCATCACGGCGTGGATGCGCTGCTGTGGTCGGAAACGGTTTACCCGACGCCCTTCGGCCATCCGCGCAGCGAGGATGGCGCCGCGCTGGACCGCGAGATCCTCGATTTCGTCACCGCGGCCGGTGTGCCGCTGGTGTTCGGCACCTACGATGTGGATGACGCGGGCGAATACAACGCGGCGGCCTTTGTCGAACCGCAGGACGGCCTGCGCGGCTATTACCGCAAGACCCATCCGTTCCCGCTGACGGAACATGTGCCCGCGTGGATGGAGCAGTTCGGGCTGCGCGGCCTGCTGCCCTGGGCCGGCTCCTGGCTGCCCGGCAACGGCGCGCGGGGGTGTTCCGCTGCGCACCGCCGATGGGCGCGAGCTGAACGTGCTGCCGCTGATCTGCCTGGACGATGTACGCCCGCAACTCGCCATCGACGGCGCGCGCCTGGGCGCGCAGGCCATCGTCGGCATGTCCAACGATGCCTGGTTCACTACGCAGCCGATCGGCGCGCGGCTGCATCTGGCGGTCGCCGCCTTCCGCAGCATCGAAACGCGGATGCCGCAGTTGCGCGTCACCACCAACGGCTTGACCGCCTTCGTCGATCCCGCCGGCGAGGTGCTGGTCAGCACCGCGATGGGCGACCAGGCGGTACTTGCCGGCGCGGTCCCGGCGCGCGATCCGCCGCCAACCCTGATGGTAGCCTGGGGCGACTGGCTGGGCCGCGCGGCGCTGGCACTGCTGGCAATACTGGTCCTCGCCGGCCTGCTGCGCGCGATCCGCGCGCGCTTGCCCGCCGCCGGCACTGCAACCACGATCGATCCGGCCACCTGGACTGCCGACCTCGTCCTGCTGACGCCCGCCTGGCGCGTGGCGACGGGACTGTTGCGGCTGGTCGCCGCCGGAGGCCTGGTCTGGCTCGCGCTCGGCATGCTGCGCGAGGGCTTGCAGGTGAACTCGCTGGGCCAGATCCGGGTGTATCTGGCCGCCGTGGTCCTGCCGCTGGTGGTCGCGTGGGCGATCCAGCGCGGGTTCGCGGCGCAGGCGCGCATCGAGTCCGGGCATCTGGTGCTGCGCCAGCGCGGCCAGCGTGTCGAGGTTCCGCTCGCCTCGATCCAGGCGCTGTGGGCCTGGCGCCTGCCGCTGCCTGGTCCGGGGGTCGACCTGCTGCTCGCCTCCGGCCGGCGCCTCGCGCAGGGCCTGCGCATCGCCGATCCGCAATCGCTCGCACGTGCCCTGGCGGCGGCTGGCTCGCCCGCCAGCATCGACGACGCCTCCGCCCGGCGCGCCGCGGCCGCCGCCGCGCGCGCTGCCGCGCACCGCCCGCGGCTGGACCACGCGCTGGTCAAGTTCGCGCTGTTCCCGCTGCTGCCCGCCCTGCCCGCCTTCCGCCTGCACCAGTACATCGCCTTCGGCGGCACTTTCGGCGAGTGGCAGACCTTCGGCGCGCAAGCCTGGCTGGTCGCCCTCGCGATCTGGTGGGCGGCGTGGTCGATCGGCCTGATGATGTATGCGGCGGCGCTGCGCATCCTCGCCGAATGCGCGGTCGCGCTCGCTGCCTGGCGCGCACCCGCGCGCGCTGCCGCCGCCCGCGATCAGATCGAATGGCTGGCGCGCCTGGCCTTCTATGTCGGCGCGCCGGCCTGGCTCGCGCTGCGCCTGCTCGCGAACTGACCGATCTCGCCCTCGCGACCGATCGCACCGCGCGGGACAATGGTGGCCTTCCTCCGCCGGATGCCGCCATGCCTGCCCTGCGCGCCCTCGACCTGCCCGCCCGCACCTTCCTCGCTGTACCCGGAGCCCTTCCGCTCGCGGGTGCTGCCGCGCGAGAAGCGCGCGCTCGGGGATGCCTTCGGCCTGACCGGCTTCGGCGTCAACCTGACCGTGCTCCATCCCGGCGCGGAATCGTCGATGCGCCATTGGCACACCCACGAGGACGAGTTGGTGTACATCCTCGACGGCGAGGTGGTGCTGGTCACGGACCAGGGCGAACAGACCCTGGTCCCCGGCATGGTCGCCGGCTTCCGCGCCGGCGACCCGAACGCGCACCAGCTGGTCAACCGCAGCGACCGCCCGGCGACCTACCTCGAGATCGGCGGCCGCGATCCGCGCGATGCCGCGAGCTATCCGGACGTGGACCTGGCCGCGCGCCAGGACGCGGACGGGCGCTGGATCTTCCTGCACAAGGACGGGACAAGCTACTGAGACTGGCGGCGCTCAGCCAGCGCCTCGCGGGCGATGCCGGCGAGGTCCAGTGCGGCGGCGCGGTCGCGGCAGTCTTCCCGGGCTGCCGAGCCGGCAGTGGCCGCCACCAGGCAGACAAGCGCAGTTGCGCCGGCTGGTCCGGATGGCGCCGCAGCAGGGCATCGGCCGCTTCCAGCGCCAGCGCCCGGGCGGCTGGATCGCCACGGCTGAGGCGCAGCCAGGCGAGCGCGATGCCGCGCTCCAGCGCGACGTGTCCGTCCTGCAAGGACTGCGCGCGCAGCGCTTCCAGTTCTGTCCTCGCGGCCTGTGCGCGGCCCAGGTCGATCAGCAGTTCGGCGCGCAACAGGCGCGCCTGCTGCGCCAGCAAGCGCTGGCCGGCCTGATCCAAGGCCCCCAGGCGCTCGTCGACCCGCGCCAGCGCGTCCGCAGGGCGGCCTTCGCGTGCAAGCACGCGCACAGCCAGGGCATCGCAGGCAGCCTGGTCGGCGGTGGGCCGCGCCCCGGGCGGAGTGGCCGGCAACGCCCGCCGGGCCTCGGCGATGCGGTCGCCCTCGAGCGCCCAGAGGCCGCGCAGGCAGGCGATGGCCTGCAGCGACACCGGATCGGCGATCTCACGGTAGAGCGCCTCGGATTCGGCCAGCGCGATCAGCGCGCCGATGTGTCGCCACGCGCCCGCAGGTCCTCGGCCAGGCCGTACAACCGGGTGGCCAGGTCGGAACGCAGTCCGGCCTGGCGCGCGTGGGAGACCGCCAGTTCGCGCAGTGCCAGCGCCTGCGCGGCCTCGCCCGCTTCGCGCATCAGGGTCGCCAGGTTGTTGCGCGCCTGGGCCACATCGTCGGCGCGATCGGCGCGCTCGAAGTGTTCCAGCGCCTCACGCATGCCGCCCGTCGCGGCGCCGATCTCGCCTCGGCGCCAGTGGAACAGGCCGAGGTTTCCGGCGATCGCCGCAGCGCTTTCGGGATGCTGGCTCAGGGCCGCATGGCGGCGCGCCTCGGCCAGGCGCGCAGGCACCTCGGCATTGCGACCCAGGCGGCCGAGGGGTCCGCTGCTCGCGTTCAGGGCGCTCGACGCGCGCGCGTGGTCGCCGAGATCGACGAACATCGCCGCGGCACTTTCCAGCAGGGCGAGCGAGGTGGCGAAATCGCCGCCGATGCCGACCAGGATGCCGCGGTGGCGGGTCAGCTCCGCGCGCATGGCCACATCCCCGCGCTCGGCCACACGCGGGTCCTCCGCCTCCAGTGCCGGCAGCACCTGGGTGGCCCGCCCGGTGCGCCGGGCGAGCGCCGAGCGCTGCAGCAGCGCTGCCAGCGCAAGCCGGTGAAACCCGGCCTCCGCCAGGGCCGCCTGCGCGCGTGCGAAGGCGCCATCGGCGCTCTCGCTGTCGCCCATCTTTGCCAGCGCCAGCCCGAGTTCGATGCGCGCCAGTTCGCGCAGCACCGGCGAGCGCTCGCCAGCGAGTTCGATCGCCGCGCGCGCATGCTGATGCTGCGCCTGGGCATCGCCCGCCGCGCCGGCGGTGCGCGCCTGTTGCAGCAACTGGCGCTCCGGCGGCAGGGCCGGGTCGGTCACCGGCGGCGCGCGTCGGGACGGCGCCCGCCACGCCGCCTCCAGCTCCGCGCGCAACAGACGCAGCGGCAAGTCGTCCGGCCGCAGTGCCAGCAAGGCCTCCACCCGCGCCAGCGCGTCGTGCTCGCGGCCATCCGCACGCAGGGCAATCAGATCGAGCAGGCCGCGCTCCCAGGCATCGCGTGCCTGCGGCCTCTGCGCCGCCACCAGCGCGTGCACCGCGGCCATGTCGCCGCGCGCCAGCAGGGCGTCCGCCGCCACCCGCGCATCGGCCAGCGGGAGCTCCGCCGGCGCGCGGTCCACCAGTCGGTGCCAGTCCATGCGCAATGCATCCGCCGCCAGGGCCGGATCGCCCGCGGACTGCGGGCGCCAGAACAGGGCCACACCCACGAGCAGCAGGAGCAGCACCGCCGCGGCCAGTTGCCACGCCCGCCAACGCCTCGGCCGGTTGGCTGATACCGCGTTTTCCGGGTCTCCCGAAGCGATCACCGCCGGTGCCAAGGTGCCTGGCTGCGCAGCACCGTCGCCCGCCGCCTCGGCCGGCGCCCGCAGGATCGCCTCCGCCGGCAGCAGGATCCGGTAGCCCTGGCGCGGGCGGGTCTCCAGATAGCGCGGCTGCTGCGCGTTGTCGCCGAGCAGTTGCCGCAGTTCCTTGATGACTTGCGCCACCACGCCATCGGACACCGCCTGGCGCCCCCAGGCATGGTCGAGCAGCCGGTCGCGGCTGACCAGGTTCGGCGCGTTCTCCAGCAGCAGGGTCAGCACGCGCAGGACGAGCCGGCGCAGCGCCACCGGCTCAGCGCCCGCGCGCTGCAGTCGGGCGGTGTCCAGATCCAGGGTGAAATCCCCGAAGCGATACCCGCGGATCCCCTGCGTCATCCGTCCGCGCCTGCTAAGCGTTTGATCTGACGAAAATATCAGGAAAATCTCACGGCAGCCTCAAGCGCTTGCCGCGGGTCTGCCCCAGGCTTCCGCCATCCGATGGATCAGGCAGGGAGGCAGGCGATGGGCAGGTTGGTGTGGACGATGATGGCGGCATGCTGGCTGGCCGGCACGGCGACGGCGGCGCCGCTGGGGCCGGCCTTCACCTACCAGGGCGAGTTGCGCACGGCCGGGGCGCCCGCCAACGGCGCGCACGATTTCGAGTTCCGTCTGTACGATTCGGCCAGCGGCGCGCTGCAGATCGGCGCCACCGTCGCGCGCCCTGGCATCTCCGTCAGCGATGGGCTGTTCGCCACCACCCTGGACTTCGGCCCGGCGCAGTTCGCCGGTGACGCCCAGTGGCTTGAGATCCGGGTGCGGCCCGTGGGCAGCGGCAGCTACCAGACGCTGTCGCCGCGCACGCCGCTGACGGCGGCGCCCTATGCCTGGTCCGCCGCGGTCGCCCTGGCCAATTCGGTCAACGGCCTGAGCGTGGTCGATGGCAGCATCGGCAGCGCGGATGTGGACAGCAGCCAGGTGCAGCGGCGGGTGGCCGCCAGTTGCGTCGCGGGCCAGTCGATCCGCAGCATCGATGCCAGCGGCGGCGTGGTCTGCGAAACCGACGACAGCGGCAACGGGGTCACCGCCATCACCGCAGGCGCCGGCCTCAGCGGTGGCACCATCACCACCACCGGCACCATCGCCATCGCCAGCAACAGCGTGACTGGCGGCATGCTCCAGGACGGCGCGGTGGGCGTGGCCGACATCAACACTGCGCAAGTCCAGGCGCGCGTCAGCGGGGTGTGCGCCGCCGGCCAGTACATGCGCAGCGTGGACGCCGGCGGTAGCGTGGTCTGCGGCACGCCGGCCTTCAGCGGTTGGGGGCTCGGCGGCAATGCGGGCACCACCGGCGAGAACTTCCTCGGCACCACCGACGCCAGGCCGCTGGTGCTCGCGGTGCGCAGCGCACCCGCACTGACCCTGTCGCCGAGCAGCACGCTGTTCGAAGGGGATCCCGCCACCAGCAACATCGTGGCCGGCAGCCTCGCCAACAACGCCATCAACGTGCGCGGCGCCACCGTGATTGGCGGCGGCTTGCCGCTCGGGGACAGCGATCCCGATGTCCCTTTCGAGGGTCCGAACCAGGTCAGCGACCACTTCGGCACGGTGGTCGGCGGCTACGACAACACCGCGGGCGATGGATCGGGCGCGGCGACCACCGCGATGTACGCCTTCATCGGCGGCGGACGCGGCAATTCCGCAAGCGCCACTTCGTCGGTGGTCCTTGGCGGCCAGCTGAACAATGCCACGGAAGGCGGCGCCGTCGTGCTCGCCGGCTTTTCCAACCAGGCGAGCGGCGCCAATGCCGCAACTGTGGGGGGCGCCTTCAACACCGCCTCGGGCGATGCCGCCAGCGTGGGCGGCGGCCGCGAAAACACCGCCAGCGGATTTCGCAGCCATGTGTCCGGCGGAACCGAGAACACCGCAAGCGGCGCGGGGGCCAGCGTGGGCAACGGCGCGGACAACTGCGCCGGCGGCTATTTCTCCTGGGTGGGCGGCATCGGCGCGGTGACCCGCCCGGGCACATCCTCGGGAGAACCCGGCCTGGGCTGCGCAGGCATCACCGGCACCGGCGACTTCGACGGCGACGACGGCAGCTTCGTGTGGGCTGACACCAGTCCCGGGCTCTACGCCAGCAGCGGTCCCAGGCAGTTCCTGGTGCGCGCGGAGGGCGGCGCGGTGTTCAGCGGCGCCGGCAACGTCAACGATCCGGCCGGCAACCGCCTGCGCGTGGCCGGAACCCTGCGCGTGGACACCCTGGGCAGCGCCGGAAGCACCACCCTGTGCCGCAACGCGTCGAACCAGATCGCCAGTTGCTCCTCGAGCGCACGCTACAAGCAGGCTATCGAGGGGCTCGATCCCGCTCTCGGCCTGGCCGCCGCCCGCGCCTTGCGCCCGGTGGGATTCGAGTGGCGCGGCAGCGGCGAGGCCGATCTGGGCTTCGTCGCCGAGGAAGTGGCTGCAATCGACCCGCGCCTGGTGGTGCGCGACGACACCGGCCGGGTGGAGGGCGTGAAGTACGACCGCCTCAGCGCCGTCCTCGCGCTGGCCCTGCAGCAACTGGCCGCGGAGCGTGAACTGGATGCCGCACGCCTGGCCCGCATCGAGGCCCGCATGGCCGCCCTGGAAGCCAGCCGCGAGGGCCAGCGATGAACCGCCGGCCTGGCTCCTCGGCTGCGGCTTGCTGATCGGCGCCAGAATGGCAGGCGCGCAGAGCAGCCTGACCCGCGACAGCATCGACGCCGGCGCCGCGCGCATGAGCGCCGCCAGCTTCACCCTGAGCGGCACCCTCGGCCAGCCCGACGCCACCGTTTCCAGCAGCGCCAGCCACACCCTGAGCGGCGGCTTCCACCGCCGCCAGGCAGCAGCGCCCGACGGGGTGTTCGCCAACGGCTTCGAGTAGGGCTACTCCAGATTCTGCACCTGCTCGCGCAGCTGCTCGATCAGCACCTTCATGTCCACCCCGAGCTGGCTGGTGCGCGCGTCGGTGGACTTGGAGCCGAAGGTATAAAAGTTCGATCGCCGCCGCACGCAGGCCCTGCAGCGCGGACACCCGCTCCAGCATGATCTCGGCCAGGCGCTTGCCCTCACGCTCGCGCTGGGTTTCCAGCGCGTCGAGCGCGCGGTCGGTCAATGCCAGCAGCTGGCGGCCGAGTTCCTCGGTATCCACCTCGCCTGTCGTTACCAGCCCCGGCCAGTTCAGCAGATCGCTGGCATGCCCGGCCGTCAGTCGCCCGTTGCGGCGCGTCAGCTCGTCCACCAGATGGGTCAACTGATCCAGCAGCGCATGGTTGATCGTCAGTGTCGTCGGCCGCTCCGGATCGCTGCGCAAGCGCGCCGACAGATCCAACTTCCCGCGCGACAAGCGCGCCCCGATGCGCTCGCGCATCACCGGCTCCAGCGGCCGCAGGTCTTCCGGCAGCTTGGTCGAGATCTCCAGGAAACGATGGTTCACGGTGCGCATTTCGATGCGCAAATGACCGAGGACGGTTGGGCCTTCGGCGCTGCCATAGGCGGTCATGCTGCGTGGCATGCGGGGCTCCGGTGATGAAGTGGGGGCGGATGTTATGGAGAGGGGCGGCCGCAGCGAGCAAGTGGCCCCCGGGGGGGGCCCCCCGGCCCGGGAGGAACCGGCGGGGGGGCCGGGGGGGGGGCCGGGGGGGGGCCGGCCGGCAGACAACCGGGGGGGGCGCGCCCCCTGCGGAGGCACACCGGCGGGGGGGGGGGGGGGGGGGGGGGGTTGGGCGCCCGGGGGGGGGGCCCGCCCCCCGGGGGGGGGGGGGGGGAGGGGGGGGGGGGGGGGGGGGGGGCGCGGGGGGGGGGGGTGGGGGGGGGGGGTGGTTTTTGGGGGGGGCGGGGGGGGGGGGGGGGGGGGGGCGGGGGGGGGGGGGGGGGGGGGGGGGGGGGGGGGGGGGGGGGTGGGGGGGGGGGGGGGGGGGGGGGGGGGGGCGGCGGGGGGGTTCCCGGGCCCTTTTGGGGGGGGTGGGGGGGGGGGGGGGGGGGGGGGGGGGGGGGCTGGGGGGGGGTTGGGGGGGGCGGGGAGGGGGGAAGGCCAGGGGGGGGGGGGGGTAAGGGCGGGGGGCAGGGGGGGGCGGGGGGGGGGGGGGGTCGGGGGGGGGGGGCCGGGGGGGGGGGGGGGGGGGGGGGGGGGGGGGGGGGGGGGGGGGGGGGGGGGGGGGGGGGGGGGGGGCGGGGGGCGGGGGGGGGGGCCGGGGGGGGCGGGGGGGGGGGGGGGGGGGGGGGGGCCCCCGGGGCGGCGCCCGGGGGGGGGGGGGGGGGGGGGGGGGGGGGCGGGGGGGGGGGGGGGGGGGGGGGGGGGGGGGGCGCGGGGGGCGGGGGGGGGGGGGGGGGGGGGGGGGGCGGGGGGGGGGGGGGGGGGGGGGGGGGGGGGGGGGGGGGGGGGGGGGGGGGGGGGGCGGGGGGGGGGGCGGGGGGGGGGGGGGGGGGGGGGGGGGGGGGGCGGGGGGGGGGGGGGGGGGCCGGGGGGGCCCGGGGGGGGGGGGGGGGGGGGGGGGGGGGGGGGGGGGGGGGGGGGGGGGGGGGGGGGGGGGGGGGGGGGGGGGGGGGGGGGGGGGGGGGGGGGGGGGGGGGCGAGAGCCGGCGCTCCCAGGCCCCAACCATCGGCACATGCGCTTCATCGTGATGCCTATACGCTCCCCGGTCTTTCTGATCGGGGGCCACCATGCGCAAGACCACGCTGATTTCCTGCCTTTTGCTGGCGTTGCAGGCGCCGCTGGCACTTGCCGCCGACGCGCCGAAGCCGGCGCTGGGCAGTTTTGGCATCGAACTTTCCAACCGTGACGAGAGCGTCAAGCCGGGCGATGACTTCGACCGCTACGCGAATGGCGACTGGTTCGATTCCTACGAACTGAAGGATTACGAGACGCGCCACGGCGCGTTCACCTCGCTGGCGGACCGCGCCGAGATCCACGTGCGCGAAATCATCGAGGAGATGGCCAGGTCGGACGCGGCGCCGGGCAGCAACGAGCAGAAGGTGCGCGATCTCTACAACAGCTACATGAACCTCGATGCGCGCAACCAGGCGGGCATCAAGCCGCTCAAGCCGCTGCTCAAGCGGATTGCGGCGGTGGACGATGTGGCCGGGCTGACGCTGGCCTTCGGCAAGGCGGGGATCGAGGGCACGACATCGCCGCTGGGTGGCGGTATCGGCATCGACCGCAAGAACCCGGATCGCTATCTGGTGAGCGTGGGTGTGGGCGGCCTGGGGCTGCCGGACAAGGATTTCTATTTCAACCAGGACCAGCGCTTCAAGGACATCCGTGCGGCCTATGTGAAGCACATCGAACGCATGCTCGGCTTCGCCAAGGTCGCCGATGCGGCGAAGAAGGCGGAAGCGATCCTGGCGCTGGAGACGCGCATGGCGGAGGTCCACTGGGACCGCGTGCAGATGCGCGACCGCGACAAGACCTACAACCTGATGCGCTTCGACGACTTCGTGCAGGCCTATCCGGGCTACGACTGGAAGGCGCACTTCGAGGCGGCCGGCATGGTGCCGAAGGAAGTCAACGTGATGACGCCGAGCGCGATGGCGCCGGTGATCAAGATCGTGGCCGAGACACCGGTCGCCACCTGGAAGGATTACCTGACTTACCACGCGATCGACAACCACGCCGAGGTGCTGAGCGCGGAGATCGACCAGGCCAGCTTCGAATTCAAGGGCAAGGTGCTGAGCGGCCAGCAGTCGCAGAAGGACCTGTGGAAGCGCGCGGTGGAATGGGTGGGCTCCACCCGCGGCCTGGGCGATGTGATCGCCGAGGTCTACGTGGACCGCCACTTCAAGCCTGAGTCCAAGCGCGCGATGGACGAGCTGGTGGAGAACCTGCGCAAGGCGCTGCGCCAGAACATCGAGCAGCTCGACTGGATGGGCGAGACGACCAAGGCGGAGGCCTACAAGAAGCTGGAGAACTTCCGGCCGAAGATCGGCTATCCGGACCAGTGGCGCGACTACTCCGGCCTGGAGATCGTGGCGCATGACCTGGTGGCGAACGCCTCCGCGCTGCGCGCCTTCTACTACAACGACATGCTGGCGCGCCTGGACCGCCCGACCGACCGCGACGAGTGGTTCATGGTGCCGACGCGGGTCAACGCCTACTACAACCCCTCGTTCAACGAGATCGTGTTCCCGGCGGCGATCCTGCAACCACCCTTCTTCGACGTGCACGCCGATCCGGCGGTCAATTACGGCGCCATCGGCGGCGTGATCGGCCACGAGATGGGCCACGGCTTCGACGACCAGGGCAGCAAGTCGGACTTTGCGGGCATCCAGCGCAACTGGTGGACGGACGAGGACCGCCAGCGCTTCGAGGAGCGCACCAAGGCGCTCGGCGCGCAGTATTCCAAGTACTGCCCGCTGGAGGGCCATTGCGTCAACGGCCAGCTGGCGATGGGCGAGAACATCGGCGACCTGGGCGGCCTGTCGATGGCCTACACCGCCTACAAGCTCTCGCTCGGCGGCAAGGAAGCGCCGGTGATCGACGGCCTGACCGGCGACCAGCGCTTCTTCCTCGCCTGGGCGCAGATCTGGAAGTCCAAGTACCGCGACGAGGCGATGATCAACCAGGTGCGCCTCGGCCCCCACTCGCCGCCGCAGTACCGCATCAACGGCGTGGTGCGGAACCTGGACGAGTGGTATCGCGCCTTCGACGTCAAGGAAGGCGACGCGCTCTACCTCAAGCCCGAGGAGCGCGTGCGCATCTGGTGAGGCCGTTGAAGACCGCGGCTGGAGCCGGCCTTACCGAACTTTTCGCAAGGCATTGATCTGGAAATGATAAATCCGGAGGGCAAGAGGGCGCGAGGGCACGCAAAGGCACTCCTTCGCACCGAACCGGCTCTTGCGTGCCCTCGTGGCCTCGTGCCCTCGTGCCCTCCAGTTCGATGCGCGAATAAGCGCAGCGGCCAGGGGCGACCGGGACTCTCACCGAACATGCGCCAAGGTGTTGAATTTCATACATTTTCAGCCCGTGCGAAACGACGACCCTGTGATTGAGTACGCAAAGGACACAAAGACAGCAAGTGCCGGGGATACCCCAGCGCTGTATCGCGTTTGATTTCCTTTGCGTCCTTTGCGTCCAAAAACACAGTCCGCGATCTTGCGAGAGTTACGGTTCGATGCGCGAATAAGCGCACCGCCAGGGGCGACCGGGACTCTCAGTGAGGATGTCGCAACGCCTTGATCTGGCGTAGGGTGGTATCGCGCGGCGATTCACCGCCAGGAGATTGCCGCAAGCACCCGGGGAACGCGCTGCGCGCGGACCCCGGCCACGCGGACCGCGGTCGCCGCGCCGGGGCGGCGACCGCAGCTTGCGCTCAGCCCTTCGGTTCCAGTCCGCGCCGCTTCAGCAGCGGTTCGATCGCCGGTTCGCGGCCGGCGAAGTCCTGGTACTGCCGCATCTGCGGCTTGGTGTCGCCGCGCGACAGGACGAGATCGCGGAAGCGCGCGCCGTTCTCGGCCTTGAGGCCGCCGTTGGCCTCGAACCAGGCGTTGGCGTCGGCGTCGAGCACCTCGCTCCACAGGTAGCTGTAGTAGCCGGCGCCGTAGCCGCCCGGCCAGATGTGGGCGAAATAGGTGCTGCGGTAGCGCGGCGGCACCGGGGCGAAGTCGACCTTGTACTTGGCCAGGGTGTCGCGCTCGAAGGCCTGCGCGTCGGCGATGGCGGTGCCCGCCGGCTGCAGATGCCATTCCATGTCGAGCAGCGCGGCGCCGAGGTATTCCATCGTTGCGAAGCCCTGGTTGAACTTGCCGGCGGCCTCGATCTTGGCGATCAGCTCCTCCGGGATCGGCTCGCCTGTCTGGTAGTGCTTGGCATAGTTGCGCAGCACCTTCGGGTCCAGCGTCCAGTTCTCGTTCCACTGCGAGGGGAACTCGACGAAATCGCGCGGCACATTGGTGCCGGTCAGCAGCGGGTAGCGCACGTTCGAGAACAGGCCGTGCAGGGCGTGGCCGAACTCGTGGAACAGGGTGTTGGTGTCGTCGAAGCTGAGCAGCGTCGGCTCGCCGGCCGGCGGCTTGGGCACGTTCAGCACGTTGACCACCACCGGCTTGGTGCCAAGCAGCCCGGCCTGGTCGACGAAGCTGTCCATCCAGGCCCCGCCGCGCTTGGCGGCGCGCGCGTAGTAATCGGCATAGAACAGGCCGAGGGTCGATCCGTCGGCGTTGAACACCTCGAACACGCGCACGTCCGGGTGGTAGACCGGCAGGTCCTTGCGTTCCTTGACCGTGATGCCGAACAGCTGGTTGGCGGCGTAGAACACGCCGTCGTTGAGCACGCGTTCGAGCTCGAAGTAGGGGCGCACCGCGGCGTCGTCGAGGTCGTACTCGGCCTTGCGCACCTTCTCGGCGTAATAGGCCCAGTCCCAGGGCTCCAGCTTGAAGCCACCGCCCTCGGCATCGATCATCGCCTGCAGCTTGGCGGCCTCGGCCTCGGCATTCGCACGCGCGGCCGGCACCAGGCCGGTCATCATCGCCATCGCCTTCTCCGGCGCCTGCGCCATCTGCGAATCCAGGGTGTAGGCGGCGTGATTCGGCGCGCCGAGCAGCGCGGCGCGCTCGGCGCGCAGCTTGGCGATCTCGACAATCAGCTGGTTGGTGTCGCTTTCATTGCCCTGGTTGCCGCGCATCGACGAGGCCTTGTACAGGCGCTCGCGCACCGCGCGGTTCTTCAGGTTGGTCAGCGCCGGCTGGCCGGTGGGCAGTTGCAGCGCGATCACCCACTTGCCTTCCAGGCCGCGCTCCTTGGCGGTCTCGGCGGCGGCGGCAATGTCGCCCGGCGACAGGCCGTCCAGTTCTTCGGCGGTATCCACCACCAGCGCGCTGGCATTGGTGTCCTTCAGCAGCAGTTCCTGGAAGGTGGTCTGCAGCGAGGACAGTTTCTCGTTGAGGCCGCGCAGTTGCGCCTTCTGTTCCTCACCCAGGGTGGCGCCGCCACGCACGAAGTTCTGGTGGTAGCGCTCGATCAGGCGCACCGATTCGGCGTCCAGGCCCAGGGTGTCGCGGGTGTCGTAGAGCGCCTGGATGCGCGCAAACAAACGGCTGTCGAGCAGGATCGCATCCTGGTGCTGCGCCAGCTTCGGCGCCACCTCGGCCTGGACCTTCTGGATGGTCTCGTTGGTGTTCGACTCGGTCAGGTTGAAGAACACCTTGGCCACGCGATAAAGCACCGCGCCGGAGCGCTCCATCGCCTCGATGGTGTTGCCGAAGGTGGCGGGCTCAGTCTGCGCGGCAATCGCCTCGATCTCGGCGCGATGCTGCTTCATGCCTTCCTCGAAGGCCGGCAGGTAGTGCTCGTCCTTGATCTGGTCGAAGTGCGGCGCCTGCAGCGGCAGGGTGCTCTGGGTCAGGAAGGGATTGGCGGCAGCGGCCGGCGTGGCCGGCGCCTGGGTGGCGGCAGCGTCTTTAGGAGCCATGGTGGTATCGGTCGCGGGTTCGGAACAGGCGGCGAGGGCGCTGACGATCAGCGCGGCGAGCAGGGTCTTGCGCATGGGAGTTCGGCCGGAGGCGGGGGCCGTGATGCTAGCGCTGTGCGGCTTGTTTGGCTTGTTCCCCGGGTTCTGGGTTCTGGGTTGTGGGCAGCGAAGAGCGCCTGCCGGTGCTTCCCGAGGCCTCCGGTCAGCCGGCTCTTGCTGCCCACAACCCACAACCCACAACCCACAACCGATAACCGCCCACTATCCTGTCGGATCACCCTCCACCCCGGGCCGCCCATGTCCTCCCTCCTCCTCATCCGCCACGGCCAGGCCGGCGCGACGACCGCCAATTACGACGAGTTGTCGCCGCTGGGCCACGCGCAGGCGGCGCGGCTGGGCGAGTGGCTGGCGGCGCACCGGCGCGAGTTCGGCGCGGTCTACGTGGGGCGGCTGAAGCGGCAGCAGCAGACGCTCGCGGGCATCGCGGGCGCCTACGCCGCGGCCGGGCAGGCGCTGCCCACGGCCGAGGACCTGGCGGAGCTGGACGAGTACCGCTTCGTCGACCTGGTGCGCAGCTTTGCCGCCAGCGACCCGAAGAATCCGGACTTGCTGCACTGGATGGCCCATCCGGACGACCGCGCGCACTGGCCGGCATTGCTGCGGGCGACGCTGCTGGCCTGGGCCGCGGGTGAGATCGGTGGGATCGAGGAGGACTACGCCGCCTTCCGCGCCCGCATCCGCCGCGCGCGGGAGAAGATCGAGGCGCGCATGGCGCAGGGGCCGGTGCTGGCGGTGACCTCGGCCGGCGTCATCAGCCATTTCCTGCAAAGCGTGCTAGGCATGCCCACCGACGCGACCATCGACATCAACCTCGGCATCGCCAACACCGCGCTCAGCGAATACCGCCTGACCCGCCTGGGTCTCAAGCTCGCCACCCTGAACGCGCTCCCGCACCTGTCGGCGCCGGGGGATGCGGGGATGATTACGTTGGTGTGATGAGTCGGGTTGTGGGTTCTGGGTTCTGGGTTGTGGGCAGCGAAGCGCGCGACTCAAGGCCAGCATCCGTCCACCAGGACCGCGCGTTTGCACAGGCTCGCAGCGCAGCAGCTCTGGCAGCCCACAACCCAGAACCCAGAACCCACAACCGGCGACCAGCGCATCCTGGCGCGCAGCCGCTGCTGCCAGCTGACGCCCGCCCGCGCCACCCCACCCTGCCTTCCGCCACATGCGCAAGCGACGCGCGCGTCGCAGCCTCGGCCACCTGTCATGCCCCGGGAACCGCTGATGAAATCCTCTCTGCGCCTGTCGCTGCTGTCGCTCTTCCCTGTTGGCCGCCCTGGCGGCCTGTTCGCCGTCGCCGCCGCCCGCGCCGGAGACCGCCGCGGCTGCACCGAAGGCCGAAGCGCCGGCGGCGCCCAAGCGCGAGGTGAAGCAGTACGACATCGACACCCTGCTGTCGAACCTGCGCCTGTCCAGCTCGGACATGTCGCCGGACGGCAGCAAGGTGCTGTACTCGTCCAACCAGACCGGCGTGATCAACCTGTACGAAGTGCCGGTGGCCGGCGGCGAGCCGGTGGCGCTCACCGCGTCGACCACCGATTCGCTGTACGCGCTGGGCTATTTCCCGAAGGACGGCCGCGTGCTCTACACCGCCGACCAGGGCGGCAACGAGCTGAACCACGTCTACGTGCGCGAGGTCGACGGCACCGTCAAGGACCTGACGCCGGGCGACAAGCACAAGGCGCAGTTCGGCGGCTGGGCGGACGACGACAAGTCCTTCTTCGTCATGACCAATGAGCGCGACGAGCGCTATTTCGACGGCTACGAATACGCGGTCGACGGCTACGAGCGCACCTTGCTGTTCAAGAACGAAAGCGGCTATTTCCCTGGCGCGATCAGCCGCGACAAGCGCTACATCGCGCTCGGCAAGGTCAACACCACCAACGATTCGGACATCGTGCTGCACGACCGGCAGACCGGCGAGGAAAAGAACCTCACGGCGCATGAAGGCACCGAGAGCAACGAGTCGGTCGCGTTCACGCCGGATGGCGCGCTGCTCTACACCACGAACCGCGGCGGCGAGTTCAGCCGCCTGATGCGGATGGACCTGGCCACCGGCGAGAGCACGGTGGTGTACGAGACGAACTGGGACGTGGCCGGCGCCGACTACACGCCCAACGACAGCCACCTGCTGGTCTACGTCAATGCCGACGCGCGCACCGAACTGGTGATGCTGGACGCGACCACGCTGCAGCCGGTGGCGCTGCCGAGTGTGCCGGCCGGCGACATCACCGGCGTCGACTTCTCCGAAGACGGCAAGAAGCTCGCCTTCTGGGTGGCCTCCAGCCGCTTCCCGTCCTCGCTGTGGACCGCGGAACTCGGCGGCCAGGCGCGTCAGCTGGTGTCGGCGCTGAATCCGGCGATCGCGGTCGACGACCTGGTCGAAGGCGAGGTGGTCCGCTTCAAGAGCTACGACGGCCTGGAGATCCCGGGCATCCTGTACACCCCGCACGGCGCCAGCGACACGGCCAAGGTGCCGGCGATGGTCTGGGTCCACGGCGGACCGGGCGGGCAGTCGCGCCTCAACTACTCGCCGCTGATCCAGTACCTGGTCAACCACGGCTATGCGGTCTATGCGATCAACAACCGCGGCAGCTCCGGCTACGGCAAGAGCTTCTTCGCCGCCGACGACCGCCAGCACGGCGAGGCGGACCTCGACGATGTGGTCGAGAGCAAGGAGATGCTGGTCGCTACCGGCAAGATCGATCCGGAGCGCATCGGGATCATTGGCGGCAGCTACGGCGGCTACATGACTCTGGCCGCGCTGACCTATCGCCCGGATGCCTTCAAGGTGGGCGTGGACATCTTCGGCGTGGCCAACTGGCTGCGCACGCTGGAAAGCATCCCGGCCTGGTGGGAAGCCCAGCGCGCCGCGCTGTATGCCGAACTCGGCGATCCGGTGGCCGACAAGGAACGTCTGATGCGCATCAGCCCGCTGTTCCACGCAGGCAAGATCACCAAGCCCCTGATGGTGCTGCAGGGCGCCAACGACCCGCGCGTGCTCAAGGTCGAATCCGACGAAATCGTCGCCGCGGTCCAGGCCAACAACGTCCCGGTCGAGTACCTAGTGTTCAAGGACGAAGGCCACGGCTTCGTCAAGCGCGAGAACGAGAAGCGCGGCTACGAGGCGGTGCTGAAGTTCCTCGACGCACACCTCAAGGGTGGTGCGCAGCCCTGAGGCGTAGCGGGGTACGGGGTTCCGGGTGCTTGCGGCTCGCGGACGGCGGTGAATCGCTGCGCGATACACCGCCCTACGCCGGTCATCCGCGCGGCTGTGCCTCAGCGATGAGTGGCGAGAAGCCCGCGGTCCAACGGCTTCCGCCACTCACCACTCACTGCTTCTTCAACAGATCCCGGATCTCGCGCAGCAGCGCGATGTCCTCGGGTGTCGGCGGCGGGGCGGCGGGCGCCTCGGCCGCCTTCTTCTTGAGCCGGTTCATCGCCTTGATGACCAGGAACAGCGCCCAGGCGACGATCACGAACTGGATCGCGGCATTGATGAACTCGCCATAGCCGATGGCGACTTCCGGCTTGATGACCTTGTCGGCCTCCATCACGGCGGCCTGCAGCACCAGTTTTTTGTCGGCGAAGTCGATCCCGCCGAGCGCCAGTCCCAGCGGCGGCATCATCACCTTGTCGACCAGTGCGCCGACGATCTTGCCGAAGGCGCCGCCGATGATCACGCCGACCGCCAGGTCGACCACGTTGCCGCGCATCGCGAAATCGCGGAATTCGCTCATGAAACTCATGGATGGGTGCTCCTTCGGTGCGGGCGCAGCCCCAGTGCGGCGCCGCCGGGGACTCTAGCGCGGCTGGGAGAAGAAAAAACGGGGCACGGGGCACGGGGCAGGGGGCACGGGAAGACCTTGGGCCAGATTCTGGTGAGTGCGCTGACTGCGGTTCGCGTTGAAACAAGTAATTGACGCGTTGCTCCGGCATGCGAGCCTCTCGCGTGCCCCGTGCCCCGTGCCCCGTGCCCCGTGCCCCGTGCCCCGTGCCCCGTGCCCCGTGGTAGCGTTCGCCGCCATGGATTCCGACACGGACATCGCCCCTGGCCCGGCGCCCGACACCATCGTCGGCTGGCGCGAGTGGCTGGCGCTGCCCACGCTGGGCGTCGCGGCGATCAAGGCCAAGATCGATTCGGGTGCGCGGTCTTCCGCGCTGCACGTGGTGCGCCAGGAGCGCTTCCATCGCGATGGCGAGCCCTGGGTGCGTTTCACCGTCGAGAGCGATGGGCCGGGGTCGCCCAGTGTCGAGTGCGAGGCGCCGGTGATCGACGAGCGCAACGTCACCGACTCCGGCGGCCACACCACCAAGCGTCCGTTCATCCGCACCGAGGTGCGCCTGGGCGCGCTGCAATGGCCGATCGAGGTCAACCTGACCGACCGGCGCCACATGCTGTTCCCGATGCTGCTCGGCCGCACCGCGATGCAACAGCGGCTGCTGGTGGATCCCGCCCGCTCGTACGTGCATGGCGCACGCCTGGAGGACGCAACGTGAAGCTCGCGATCCTGTCGCGCAACCGCAAGCTCTATTCTACGCGGCGCCTGATCGAAGCCGCGCAGTTGCGCGGGCATAGCGTCAGCGTGGTCGATCCGCTGCGCTGCTACATGCGCATCAGCCCGGGGCTGGCCGAGATCCACTACCGCGGCCGAGTGCTGGAAGGCTTCGACGCGATCATTCCGCGCATCGGCGCCTCGATCACCTTCTACGGCATGGCGGTGGTGCGCCAGTTCGAGTCGATGGGCGTCTACACCGTCAACGGTTCCGATGCCATCGGCCGCGCGCGGGACAAGCTACGTTCCATGCAACTGCTGTCGCAGCAGGGCATCGGCATGCCGACCACGGTCTACGCCGACAGCCCGGATGACACCGAGGACCTGGTGGCCATGCTCGGCGAGCCGCCGCATGTGCTGAAACTGGTCGAAGGCACCCAGGGCCAGGGCGTGGTGCTGGCGGAGACGCAGTCGGCCTCGATCAGCCTGGCCGAGGCTTTCCGCGGCGTGAAAGCGCACTTTCTGATGCAGGAGTTCATCCGCGAGGCCAAGGGTGCGGACCTGCGCGCCTTCGTGGTGGGCGGCAAGGTGGTGGCGACGATGATGCGCCAGGCGCGCGAAGGCGAGTTCCGCTCGAACCTGCACCGCGGCGGCAGCGCCGCGCGGGTCAAGCTCAGCCGCGAAGAACACCAGACCGCGATCCGCGCGGCGGCGACCATGGGCCTGGGGGTCGCCGGCGTCGACCTGCTGCGCTCGGACCGCGGCCCGCTGGTTCTGGAAGTGAACTCCTCGCCCGGACTTGAAGGTATCGAGGCGGCCTCAGGCGTGGACGTGGCGGGCGCCGTGATCGAACACATCGAGCGCTCGATCCGCAAGCGCCGTCGCTGAGCCCGTGGATACCCGGCTGGACATCCTCGCGCAGCGCGAGCACTGGGTCGCGGTCAACAAGCCGGCCGGGCTGTCAGTGCACGAGTCCAGCTACACCGGCCCGCGCGAGCAGACGGTGATCGGCCTGTTGCGCAGCCAGCTCGGCATCGGCCGGCTGCATGCGATCCACCGGCTGGACCACGCCACCAGCGGGGTGCTGCTGGTCGCGCTCGACGCGCGCACCGCGGCGATGCTGTCCGGCCAGTTCGAGTCGCGCGCGGTGGAAAAGCGCTACCTCGCGGTGGTGCGCGGTTCGCCGGAAGCGGAGTTCACGGTCGACCATCCGCTCGCAGGGGCGGAGGGCAAAGGCGCGCCGAAGGCCGCGCTGACCCGTTTCCGCACCCTCGCGCGGGTCGCCCTGCCGATCCCGCTGGCGCGCCACCCAGAGGCGCGCTATGCACTGGTCGAGGCGCTGCCCGAGACCGGCCGCTACCACCAGATCCGCCGCCACCTGAAACACGCCGCTCACCCCATCGTCGGCGACGTCAAATACGGCAAGGGCGAACACAACCGCCTGTTCCGCCAGCACTACGGCGTGCACCGCCTGCTGCTGCACGCGCAGGGCCTGCGGTTTACCGATCCTGTCACCGGCGATGCGGTGCAGATCGAGGCGCCGGTGGATGCGGAGTTCGCCAAGGCGCTGGGGGTTTTCGGTGCGCCGCTGGGAGAGCATTGGTCCGCAAAGGACGCAAAGGACGCAAAGAAGAGCGAATGACGATCGCCGGCATTGATTGCTTTCGCTTTCCTTTGCGTTCTTTGCGTCCTTTGCGGACAAGAACAGTTGTTTCTTCCCCACCCGCCACCGAACCCGGCAAGCACCCAAGGAAACCGACATGCGCGCCCTGATCCCCCTGTTGCTGCTCGCCAGTTCCGCGTTTGCAGCCGAACGCCCGGTGGCGATTGCGATCCACGGTGGCGCCGGGACGATCGAGCGCGGGTCGATGACGGCGGCGCAGGAGGCGGCGATCCGCAAGGACCTGGAGGCCGCGCTGGATGCGGGCCACGCGGTGCTGACTGGCGGTGGCGATGCGCTGGATGCAGTGACCGCGGTGGTCACGCGGCTGGAAGATTCGCCGCATTTCAACGCCGGCAAGGGTGCGGTGTTCACCGCCGACGGACGCAATGAGCTGGACGCCGCGATCATGACCGGGCACGACCGCCGCGCCGGCTCCGTGGCCGGGCTGACGCGGGTGAAGAACCCGATCCTGCTGGCGCGCGCGGTGATGGAGAAGTCGGTGCACGTGATGATGATCGGCGCCGGCGCCGAGACCTTCGCGCGCGAGGTCGGCATCGAGTTCGTCGAACCCTTCTATTTCCGCACCGAGCCGCGCTGGCAGCAGTACCTCAAGGCCAAGGCCGATGCGCAAAAGCAGGCGGCCGTGCCCCGCAGCAACTACTTCGGCACCGTCGGCGCGGTGGCGCTGGATCAGAAGGGTCAACTGGCGGCGGCCACGTCCACCGGCGGCATGACGCTCAAGCGCTACGGGCGCGTGGGCGATGCGCCGATCATCGGCGCGGGCACCTGGGCCGACGAGCAGTGCGCGGTGTCCGCCACCGGCTGGGGCGAGTACTTCATCCGCCTCAACGTCGCCCACGACATCTGCGCGCGAGTGCGCTATGCCGGCGACAGCCTGGCCAAGGCCGCAGACGCGGTCGTGATCGATGCGGTGCCCGCGCTCGGCGGCGACGGCGGCGTGATCGCGCTGGACGCCGCCGGTGAGGTGCGCATGCCGTTCAACACCAAGGGCATGTACCGCGCGGCGATCGACGGCGAGGGCAAGCGGGTGGTCGCGATCTACCGCGACTGATCGGGGCGCGGACGGCGTGCTCCACCACGCTCCGATAGAATGCGCGGCTTCTGTTGCCGTCCGCGAATCCCCATGCGCCGCCTGTGTACCGCTGTCCTTGCCCTTGCCAACCTGCTGCTGCCCACCCTGTCGCCCGCCGCAATGCTGGCCAGCCAATTCGGCCGCCGCTACGGCGCGCTGGAGATCTTCGATCCGCAGAGCAAGCTCAGCTTCCGCGTGAACATGCCGCGCCTGTCCGAGGCGCTGCCGCCATGCTCGACCTACCTGATCCCGCACTTCGCGATCGCACTCGGCACCGGCGTGCTCAAGGACAGCGACAGCCGCATCGCCTTCGATCCAGCCAAGCACCCGGACAGCGCCAATTGGCCGGCATCGTGGAAGCGCGACCAGACCTTTGACACCGCGCTCAAGGACTCGGTGCAGTGGTATGCGCAGGAACTCTCCACCCGCATAGGCAGCGCGCGCCTGCAGCAGAACCTGAAGCGCATCAAGTACGGCAACGCCGATCTCAGCGGTGGCCTGGACAAGTTCTGGATGTCGAGCAGCCTGCGCGTGACCTCATTCCAGCAACTGGATTTCCTGCGCAACTTCCGCGAGGGCAAGCTCGGCTTCAACCGGCGCATCACCAAGGCGCTGCAGGAAGCAATGGTGATCGAGCGCACGCCCGACTACAGCCTTTACGGCAAGTACGGCTCCTGCCCCATGCCGGATGGCAGCTACATTGGCTGGCTGGTGGGCTATGCCGAGCGCGGCGGCAAGGTCTGGTACTACGCCTTGAACCTGGACGGCAAGTCCCTGGCCGAATTCGCCGGCGCACGCCTGCAGATCGTCAAGGGATCGCTGCAGGAACTGGGCTTCATCCCCGGCACCCCCGAACCGCCGGTGCCGGTGCCGCGACCGGAAGTGACGCCGGTTGCGCCTGCAGCACCTGCCGCCCAGACCGCACCACGGCCGGAGTAACGCACAACCGAGATCAGCCCCGCCCCGCCCAACCCTCGCAGGTCGCAATGAATCGAGTCCTTCCGATGTGCTTGCTGCTGGCCGCCTCCGCGGCCGGGGCGGTCACCGAATTCCGCGGGCAGACGCCCGCCGGGGCGTACTTCGTGGCTCAAGTGCCAGATGGCTGGCGCGCCGGCGACCGCCTGGCACTGATCAACCACGGCTACGATATCGAGCCGATCGACCAGGACCCGAGCCTCGGACCCGCGTCGCTGCGCGAGCGGATGCTGGCGCGCGGCTATGCGATCGCCGCATCGAGCTACAGCCAGCGCGGCTGGGCGCTGTTCCAGACCCGCGCCGACCACCGTGAGCTGGTCGCCGCCTTCAGCGCGCGCTTTGGCACGCCCGGGGCGATCCTGGCCAGCGGCGGCTCGATGGGGGGCCTGGTCTCGATGCAACAGGCCGAGCAGGGCGACCTCGGCGCTCCGGTGGTCGGCGTCTACGCGATCTGCGCGCCGCTGGCCGGCAGCCGCGTCTGGGAACAGGCGATGGACATCCGCCTGGCCTATGACGCCGCCTGCGCCAATGTCACGGCTGGCGAAATTCCACGCGGCGACGATGCCTTCCCCTACATCCTCAGGAACGAGGACATCGACGATTACGACAATATCAGCGGCGGCGGTGAGCTGGTCGCGCGCGTCGCCAAGTGCACCGGCTACGAGTTGCCGAGCTGGTTGCAGACCTCGGGCATGCGCGAACGCATGGACCGTATCGTCCGCGCCACCGGCGTCGACGAGGAGTTCTTTCTCGAGAACATCTTCTACGCTACCTACGGCCTGTCGGAACTGTACCGCGACCCGCTGAAGATCGCTGAGCGTGCGGCGATCTCCAACCGCAACGTGCGCTACCCGGATCCGATCATCGACCGCGACATCCGCCGGGTCGACGCCGATGCCTTCGCCAGCCTCGACCTGAAGCGCCATTTCCAGCCGCAAGGGCGCATCGGCACAGCGAAGCTGCTCACCACGCATACGACGAAGGACGGCCTGGTGGTGCCGGCGCATGCGCGGGCGCTCGAAGGTCGGGTGAGCACCAGCCAGTGGACCCGCGCTTTCGTCGCCGAGCAGAACCCCAGCCACTGCGGTTACAGCGAGGCGGAACTGCTCGCCGGCTTCGAACTGCTGCACGACTGGACCCGCAGGGCGCCGCAGCCCGACACGGTGGCGATCCAGACCCAATGCCAGCGCGAGCGTGCGGCCAACCCGGCGCTCGGCGAATGCCGTTACGACGCCAGCTACCAGCCACCGGCGCTGGCCAGCGCCATCAAGCCGCGCGAGGACCCCGGCGTGCCGGTCGACGACCGCACCAGTGGCATCTGGTACGACCCGGCGCGCGCCGGCGAGGGCTACCTGATCGAGGCGCTCGGCAACGGCTACGCCACGGTTACCGCGTTCACCTTTCCGCCCGAGGGCAGCGCCGCGGACCAGGCCTGGTTCACCGGGCTCGGCCAGGTGATCGACAACAACATCGTGGTGGATCGCTTCGAGGGCCGGCGCAATGGCAGCTTCGGCCCGGTGTTCGATCCGCAGGCCCTGCTGACGATCAACCTCGGGCGCTTCGATGCGGCCCTGGCCAGCTGTGGCGCGGGCGAACAGCGGGTGCAGGCAGTCGCGCCTTACGAGTCATCGCGCCGATCGCTGCAGCGCCTGTCGCGCATCGGGGCAGCGCGCTGCCCTGGCGAGGCGCCGCCGGCTGCGGTGTCGTCCTTCGTCGCCTGGAGCGGCGCCTGGTTCGAGGCCGACAAGCCCGGTCGCGGCCTGTTCCTGCAGGTGCAGGACGATGGCCGCGCCTTCCTGATCTGGTTCAGTTTCCGCCCCGACGGCCAGCCCGCCTGGATCATCGGCGAGGGTCGTGCCGATGCCGACGGCCTGGTGTTCAGCGCGCTGACGCGCCCGGTCGGCACGCGCTACGGCAGCGCCTTCCACCCGGCCGACGTGCGCCTGGAACCGTGGGGCAGCGCGCGCCTGAGCGGCAACGGCTGCTCCGCGCTGCGCATCGACTACGACTCCTCGCAGCCCGGCTACGGCAAACGTGCCATCGACCTGACCCGGCTGACCGCGCCGCTGGGAGCGGGGTGCGGCTGAGCTGGCAGCGCCCCGTGAGCGCCGGCGTCCTCGCCGGCGACTGTCAGCGACCGGGATTGGTTGTGGGTTCTGAGTTGTAGGTTGTGGGCGGCAAAGCCCGCACACCGAAAACCTGTGGGAGCCGACTCTGTCGGCGATCTTTCCGGCGGCCGCCAGAAACAGATCGCGGCTGAAGCCGCTCCTACAGGTTCCCGGCACGCCGGGCTCTGCTGCCAACAACCAACAACCGACAACCGGACTCAAGTCACCCCCGGGGCCGGTCATTCACCGCACCCCGGGGCACCCACCAACATCAATCCAAGGGCTGCCCCGGCTTGCCGAAGTCGCTCGGCGCTTCGGGCGCGATGATCGGCTTGACCGGGTTCTTTTCCAGTTCGCCGAGCAGCACTTCGACTGCCTTCTCCAGGCTCGGATCGCGGCCCTGGGCGACCAGGTGCGGGGTGTCGATGACCTCGATGTCCGGGCTGACGCCCTCGTTCTCGACCGCCCAGTTGCCGTCCTTGTCCATGAAACGGAAGGTGGCGGCGGTGACGGTGCCGCCGTCGACCAGTCCCGGGTTGCCGGACACGCCGATCAGGCCGCCCCAGGTGCGGGTGCCGATCAGGGTGCCGAGCTTGAGTTCACGGAAGTAGAAGGGTAGCGCGTCGCCGCCAGAGGACGACTGGCCGTTGATCAGCATCGCCTTGGGCCCGCGGTGCGAGAGGAAGGGCTGCGCCTGCGGTTCCAGACCGCGGCGCTTCCAGTAATTCAGCGGCTTGCGCGCGAGGATCTCGATCATGCGGTCGGGGATGAAGCCACCGCCGTTGTAGCGGTCGTCGACGATCAACGCCTCCTTGGCGATCTGCGCCGGGAACTGCTTGAACAGCTCGCGGTTGCCCTCGACGTGGGTGTTCGGCAGGTGGATGTAGCCGATGCGTCCTCCCGACAGCTTGTCGACCATCGCGCGCCGCTGCTGTACCCAGTCGAGATAGCGCAGGCCTTCTTCGCTGCCTTGCGTCTTCACGTCGACGAAGCGAGCGCCGTCTGCGGACGGCTTGCTGTTGATGCCGAGCTTCACCACACGGCCGGCCTTGTTCTCCAGCAACTGGTAGAAGTTCTGCACTTCGCGAGTGGGCACGCCGTCGACCGAGACGATGTACTCGCCAGGCTTGACGCTGACACCGGCCTCGGTCAGCGGCGAGCGGAAGGGCTCGGACCAGTTGTGGCCGTGGAAAATCTTCTGGATGCGGAACATGCCGTCGGCGGCGACGATCTCGGCGCCGAGGAAGCCGCCTGCCTTGCGCGGCACCTGCGGCTCGTCGCCGCGTTCCACGTAGATGTGCCCGGCGTTGAGCTCGCCGGCCATCTCGTTGATCAGGTGGTCGAGGTCATTGCGGTGCGCCACCGAGGGCAGCAGCGCGGCGTATTTCTGGTAGATCGCCTCCCAGTCCTGGCCATGCATGCCCGGGTCGTAGAACCAGTCGCGCCAGGTGCGCCAGCCGTCGCGCAGGATCTGCGCCCATTCCACGCGCGGGTCGATGCGCAGTTCCAGCTTCGACATATCCAGCGACTTGCTCGCGTCCTGATCCGGCTTGGCTTCGACAATCGCGAACTTGTCCGGGCCGGTACGCGCGAGGATCTTTTCGCCGGTGGCGGAGAGCGAATAGCCGGCGACGCCCTTGGCGACGGTCGATTCCTTGCGCGCATCGAGGTCGAAATACTTGAGGTCGCCGACGCCTGCCTGCGGGTTGCCGATGGCCACGTAGAGCACGCCGCCCTTGTTCGCCGTCAGTCCGCCGTAGGTGCCGGGCGCCACGTCGAGCGCGACCACGCGGTCCACGAAGCCTTCCACGTCGAAGCGCAGCGGCGCCTTGTCTGCGTCCTTCTTGTCGCCACCATTGGCGGCCGGCGCCGCGCCGATCTCATCGCTCTTCGGCCGGCCGAGCGCCGGGCCGTCGGCGGCCAGCGTGGCGGCGTAGATACGCGTGGCGTTGGTGTAGAGGTAGTTGAACTCGTAGGACGAGAACGTCAGGTTGTGGTCGCGGTTGGACAGGAAGTAGAGGTAGCGGCCCTGCGGATCGAAGGCCGGGTTCTGCGCGTCGAAGTCGCCGAAGGTGAGCTGCTGCGCGCCGTTTCCGACCTGCCAGTGCCACAGCCGCTGCAGTCCGGCGACATCGGTCTTGACCCACACCAGGTGCTGGCCATCGGGCGACCAGACATAGGTGGTGATCTCGTTGCCGACCGTCGCGGTGTCCACATCGGTGGTCTTGCCGCTGGCGACCTCGACCACCCGCAGGCGGTTCTTCTTGTCGCCATAGGCCAGGCGCTTGCCGTCCGGCGACCAAAGCGGCTGGAAGCGCCAGATGTCGCCATCGCTGGTGATCCGGCGCGGCTCGCCGCTGCCGTCGGAGTTCTTCAGGTAGATCTCGTACTCGCCGGAGGCGTCCGAGAGGTAGACCACCTGCTTGCCGTCCGGCGAGAAGCTGGCGCTGATCTCGCGCGCGGCCTGGGTGCGGCTGATGTTGCGGATCTCGCCGTCCTTGGCCGGCACGGTGAACAGCTCGCCGCGCGCGGCGACCAGCGCACGCTCGCCGTTCGGCGCGATGTCCACGCTCTCGATCTGGCCGGCGACATTCTTGATCGCCGGCAGCAGGTCCGGGCGGTCGCCGACGACCGTGATCGACAACTGCTTCGCCTGATTGTCGGCCGGGGTGTAAAGCCACAGCGCACCGGCCTGCTCGAACACGATCGCGTCCTTGCCGGCGCTCGGCCAGAGCACGTCGTAGTCGCGGAAATCGGTGACCTTGGTCGGCTCGCCGCCCTGCGGGGAGACCGTCCACAGGTTCAGGGTGTACTCGCGGTCCGAGGTGAAGTAGATCCGGTCGCCAACCCAGGTCGGCTGGTTGTCGGTGCCGCGGTGTCGCGTGATCTGGCGCGAGTCGTTGTTCTCCAGGTCATACACCCAGACTTCCTGCGCGCGCCCGCCGCGGGTGCGCTTCCAGGTACGGAACTCGCGGTCGATCGGGGTGTAGACGTACGACTTGCCATCCGGCGAGAGCATGCCGCCGCCGGTTTCCGGCACCGGCAAAGGGGTTTCCATGCCGCCGGCCACCGGCACCAGGTAAGGGATGCCCGCGCGGTCGTCCAGCGGGAAGCGGTTCATGCGCACCACGATGTGCTTGCCGTCCGGGGTCCAGTCGAGCACGCGGTAGTCGAAGCCGCCGCGCGGCGGCTGCGGCCCGATGTCCGAGTACCAGGTCAGCTGGCGCGGCGGCGCCGAGCCATCCGCCGGCATCACCCACACCTGGCGCGTGCCCGAGTACTGCGCCGAGAACGCGATCTGCGTGCCGTCCGGCGAGAACTTCGGGAACAGCTCCAGGCCATCGTGCGAGGTCAGGCGCGTCGCCACCCCGCCGCTGCGCGGCACGCTGTAGATGTCGCCCGCATGGACGAAGGCCACGTGCGTGTCGGAGACATCCGGGAAGCGCAGCAGGCGCGTGTCGGCGTGCGCGGGCACGGCGAGCGCGGCGGCAAGGGCGAGGCTGAGGGTGGTGCGAATCATCGAGCGGCTTCCGGGTCGTGCGCGGGAGGCGCCGAGGATAGTCGCCTCCGGGGGCCGCGCGAACGTGACAGAAGTCGGTGTCCGCGCCGCGGGTCCCTCCCGCTCAGTCCGACTCGAAGCCTGCGGCCATGATCTGCTCGACGTAGACATCGAAGTCGGCACGCACGACGTCGCCTGCGGCGCCCAGGACCAGCGGCGTGGGCACGACAGGCGGTGTACACGGGACATCGCGATAGAACACGCAGAGCTCCCCGGCCACCAGGCTCACGGAATAGGTTCCCGGCAGCCACGCTGGGAACCGGTAATTGCCCTGGGAATCGATATCGACGCCGCCCAGCGACTGGCCGTCCTGCCCGTACAAGTTGACGCGGAAAGGGACATCGGTCTGGCCGGGCAGGTGCGCACGGCCTTCGATCCATGCGCCGCGATCGAGATTCATCGCCCCCAGATCCAGCGTATCGCCCAGCGAGACTTCGACGGCCTGCGCAATGCTGTCGGTGCAGACGCTGAAGCAGGGCACGCCCGGCCAACGCTGCGAGATGTAATCACCACCACGCACGACGATCAGGTGCGGAACGAGTTGCATCTGGCCGAACGCATATCGGCCCCGGGCATCGGTGCGCGTGCTGGCCGCGAGATGGACCGTGGGAATGATGAAGGTGCTGACGCGATAGAGCTCGACTTCGAGCCCTGCCAGCGGATTTCCGGTTGCACCATCGCGCACGCTGCCTGTGACGCTCCCGCCCGGCTGCAGCGAAAAGTGCACATCGTCCCGCGGGCTGAGGGATGCGTCGATGCCCACCCAGTCGCCGAGCGGAAATTCGCAACTGGCTCCGAAGCAATCGATGCCCGAGAACAACTGCGCCTGGTAGTAGGGCGTCATCGAGCGCGCGATCAGTTGATAGTTGCCCGGCGCCAGGCCCTCGATCCGGTAACCGCCCTGCGCATCCAGCGCAACCGGGATCTCGCGGACGTCGGTTGCCGCGCGCCGCAGCAGCAGGGTCGCCTCTGAGGAAACCACCGGCTGGTTCGACTGCCGGTCCAGGATTCTCCCGCTGATGCGCGCGCCAGGCTGCAGGCGCAGGTCGATGTGGTCACGCACTTGTCCCGGCTGCAGGATCACCGGCGTGAAGTTGTCGGGAAAGTCGAAATGGTTGGCGACGACATCGTCCCAGCACAGATCGACAAAGCCGTCGGTACCATCCAGCACGCAAATGCGGTAGCTGTCACCCGGCAAGTTGTCGAAGGTGTAGCGGCCTTGCGCGTCCGTGAATCCATACCGGCTGCCGGTGGAGGCAGCGTAAAGACTGACATGCTGCGCGGCAACTGGGGCGCCCGAGCTCGCAACCAGGACACTGCCGGAAATCGTTCCGGGTGGCTGCAGTGCCAGGTTGACCGCCACTGCTCCGCTGCCTTGCGGCAACGTGACGTTGGCCTGGGCGGGGAGCAAACCGGCGGCCGACGCGGATAGCTGGGCGCCGCCGACATGATCGCTGCCGATTGCGTATGCACCATCGGCACCGGTGGTCGCGGAACCGAGGTCGATCCAGAGGAATCCGACCGACTTGCGCAAGACCACAGTTGCCCCGGCGACCGGCGTCTGGGTCGAGGCATTGGTCACCATGCCCTCGACCGTGGCCGCCCGCGCAGACGCACACCACACCGCAAGGGCGAGCAGGAAAACAATGTGTCGCATCGGTTTGTCCAGACAAGAATGGCGCCCGGGATACACTCAGTCACACAGATTCCCCCATCTGCACCTCCCACTGGACCCGCGGGGCGTGACCCGTGTGCGCCGGGCATCGCCGCGGGTAGATTGTGTGGCCATGACCCCACAGGCGCGCAGGCGGATGAGCAGGATCGAGTCCCCGGCCTCCAGGGCCACGCGATGAGCGCTGCCACGGAAGCAAGGCTGCTGGAGGGCCCACGCAATGGCGCCATCGACGTGCTCCGAGGACTGTCGATCCTGCTGGTGGTGACCCACCACCTGGGCCTGGGCTTCCGCCTGCCGCTGGCGCCGACGCCAGTCGGCGAATGGCTCGGCCGGCGGCTGGTCGGCTTGCTGAGCTTCAGCGGCTACGCGGCGGTCTATTGCTTCTTCGTCATCAGCGGCTTCCTGATCGCACGGCGCGTGCTGCAACAGCATGGGCAGTTCGGCGCCATCGATATCCGCCGCTTCTACTGGATGCGCGCCAGCCGGATCCTGCCGCTGCTGCTGGCGCTGCTGTGCGTGTCGAGCGTGCTGCACTGGCTGCAGTTGCCGGGCTTCACCATCCGCCAGCCGGAGCATTCGCTCGGCGGTGCGTGGTTCGCCGCGCTCGGCCTGCACCTCAACTGGTACGAGGGGCGCACCACCTGGCTGCCCGGCAACTGGGACGTGCTGTGGTCGCTGTCGATCGAGGAGCTGTTTTACCTCTGCTTCCCGCTGGCCTGCTGGTGGCTGCCGCGCTGGCTGCTGCTGCCGGCGCTGGCGCTGCTCGCGGCCTCGCTGCCGTGGACCCGCGCGCTGCTGGACGGCCAGGAGATCTGGCAGGAGAAGGCCTACCTGCCGGCGATGTCGGCGATCGCCACCGGCGTGCTCGCCGCATGGTGGACGCATTTCGCAACGCCCTCGCGAACCTTCGCGCGCTGCCTGCTGGCGCTCGGTGCGCTCGGCTTCCTTGCCGCCCTGCTGGCGCCGGGCGAGCTGTGGCGGAGCACCGGCCACACCAGCCTGCTGATCATTGCCGCCACCGTCGCGCTGTTCCTCGCCGGCGCGGGATGGCTGCAGGCCGGCGCGCCCAAGGGCCTGGGCTGGCTGGCGCGCATGGGCCGGCTCAGTTATGAGCTGTACCTCACCCACATGTTCGTGGTGCTCGCGCTGGTGCCCGCATGGCGCGCATGGGTGGAAGATCCGCGCTGGAACTTCGTGCCGTGGCTGCCCGCGGTGCTGCTGTGCGTGGGCATCGCGGCGCAGGTGGAACGCCGTTTCAGCAAGCCCTGCGAGCGCTGGCTGCGGGGACGCTACGCCGGCAGCGCGGCCTGAGCTCAGGGTTTGGGACGCGGATCAACCGCTGTCGAAGTCGACTCGCCGAACGCGCGCGCGGTAGGCGCCCACGTTGTCGCCCGGGATGCTGGTTGCCTGGGTGCCCTTGATCTCATCGATCTTGCGGTCCGCGGAGACAATCGGCTTGGCCTCGACCGCGGTCTCATGCTCGAAGGCATGCGACTTGTCGGTGTTGCGGTAGTGGCGGTAGAGCCCCCAGTACAGCCCGGTCGCCGCGGCCGGACCCAGTGCAAGCAATAGCAGGACGCTGTTGTTGTCGTCGCTCATGATTGGCTCGCCACGATCCAGAGGGCCAGGGACTCGACCACGGTGCCCACGGTCAGCGCCGCGGTGATCAGCTTCCACTGCTGCACCGGCACGCTGCCCATGGTCTCGCCGGTGCGGCCGTTGACCGCGATGTAGTGCAGCATGCCGCCGTTCTTGCCCGGCTGGTGATAGGAATAGAGCCAGACCGGCAGGTACATCGAGACCCAGCGCGTGCCGTGCACCGCCAGGCCCTCCTCCTCCCAGCGCACACCGCGGTCGTAGCGCCGCACGGAATCCCTGACCTGGGCGCGGGCGATCGACAACAACTGGTCCTCCAGCCGGGGTTGCAGATGCGCCACATCGCGGTCGCGCTTCTCCGAGCTGTAGCCGGACAGGTAGGACGCGTTCCACTTCACCGCGTTCTTGGTGTCGAAGGGCAGGATGGTGTTGATGATGTTGTTGGTGTTCGCCCGGGTGTCCAGGTTGCCGCGCTCGGACGAGGATTCCAGGGTCAGGTCGTCGACCGTGAAATCCAGCGCGCGTTCGACCTCGTAGACGTCGGCGTCGTAATAGGTCTTCTCGTTCTTGCCGCTGCCTCGCTTGTAGCGGCGCGTCTCGATCTCGCCCTGGCCGGAGACCCGGGCGCTGACGCGGCCATCGACGATCATGTACGGCAGGTACACGCCGACGACATTCTCCGGCGTGAACTCTTCCTTGAAGGCCTTCAGCGCGAACAGGCGGCGCTTGTCGACGAACTGGCGGATGCGCGCGACCGCATCGTCCTTCTTGATGTGGAAGGGCAAGACCGCATCGGGCACCGCGCCGTTGGCCACCTGCTCGTTGACGCCGAAGACATGCCGGCACCAGTGGCAGCGCGCGGTCATGGCGGTGTCGGTGTTGATCACCACTTCGGCGCCGCAGCCGCCGCACTTGAAGCTCATCAAATGGCTGCTGTCGGCGTCGATGTCGCGCGCGCCCGAGGCCACCACGGTGCCGGTCAGCTCATCGATGCCCTCGCCCAGGCCGAAAGCCTCTTCCGCACTCGTGCCCTGCCACTCGTGGCGGCAGTACAGGCAGATCAGCAGATCGCTGCCGGGCTTGTGGCGGATGTCGCTGGCGCCGCACTTGGGGCAGCGGTTGATCCCGTCCTTGAGCTCCTCGGAGGCGGTGTCGATGGCGACCGGATCGGGCGCCAGCAGTTCGTCCTGGATCGGCTTGGGCAGATTGGTCGGATCCAGCGGCAGGCTGCCGGGCGGTGGCGGCACGTCCTGCGGCGAACCCGGCCCGGTGGGCGGCGGCGGTGGGAGCTTCGACATGGCGGCGGGCGGCTACAGGCCCAGCGCCTTGGCCTTCAGCGCGTCGTAGTCGGCCTGGGTGATCAGGCCGAGGTCGAGCATCTCCTTGGCCTTCTTCAGCTTGGCGATCGGATCGTCCGCGGCCGGTGTGGCTGGCTGCTGCAGATTGCCGGCACCGAACATGCCGGTGGCCATGCCCACGCCCACCAGGCCCGCCGCACCGCCGTTCTCGCCCGCCGCCTGGATGCCCGCCGCCACGCTGGCCTGCAGGTTGGAATTGCCGCGCGCGCCGGAGAGCGCATCGGCACGCTGCACCGTCTTCAACAGCTCCCGGGTGTTGGCGTCGTATTCGATCGACACGATCGCGGTCTTGACGATCGCCAGGCCGCGCTCGGACTTCCACTGGTAGCCGCTCTCCACCGCTTCGGACAGGCTGCGCGCGAAGCCGATCGAATCCTGCTGCAGCCGGGTGATGCGGTTGCCCTTGGACGGATCGTTGGTGTAGCGGCTGAAGGCCGGTGCGAGCGAGCTCACCACTTCGTTGAACAGCTGGCCGGCGGCGGCGTTGTCGAGGTCGGTGAAGTCGAAGACCTTGCCGGGCTGCAGGTAGGCCGCCGGCACGTAGTTCTTCACGAACAGGATCGGGTCCACGATCCTGAGCGTGTACGAGCCGCGGGTGACCGCACCCACCTGGGTGTTGAGGAAGGCGTCGTCCCAGTAGATCTCCGACTGGGTGCCGAAGCGGTTGTCCGGCAGCTCCTTCAGCGAGACGAAGAAGGCAGCCTGCTGCGAGCCCGGCTGGCCGCCGAACTTGAAGCGCTCCCAGCTGGTGCTGATCAGCGAGTCGACGATGCCGTCGCCGGCGAAGATCGACTTCGAATTCGGATCGTCCGAGCGCCATTCGTAGGCGCCGGCCTCGGCCACGAATCCGGTCATCGCGCCGTCCTGGAACAGCAGCAGCCCGTAGCCTTCGGGCACCACGATCTTCGAGCCATTGCTGATGATGTTGGTCGAGCCGCGGGTATTCGACCCGCGCCCGGCATTGGTGCCGCGCGGCACCGCCGCGAACAGCGCCGCGGTCGCCGGCAGGCCATCCGGCACGGTGTAGAAGTCCTTCCACTGGTCGGCCAGAGTGCCGCCGATCGCCCCCACCGCTGCCTGGATCAGACCCATGGATTCGCTCTCCCGATTGCTGGCTGTGGGCGCGGGAACAGCCCGGCCCTGGGCGCACTATACCGGCGTCCGCCCGCCGGGGACTGGCCCGGCGCCGTTCGCCAGCGACAACTGACGGCCTGGACGCTCAAGCCTTGGGAAAGCGCAGGCGCCTGCGCGCCATGGCCTTGGCCGCCTCGATCTCGCGCAGCTTGGGACTGACCGGCGAGACCAGCGAATGCACCAGCGTCCGCGCCGCCGCGGTGACTTCCGCCACCGCCCGGTCGAAGGCCGCCTGGTTGGCCTTCGACGGCGCATTGAACCCACTCAGCTTGCGCACGAACTGCAGCGCCGCAGCGCGCACCTCTTCCGCGCTCGCCGGCGGCTCGAAGTTGAACAGGGTCTTGATGTTCCTGCACATGCGAGGTAGGTCCGGCGAGTGCGGGATGGCATCCTAACGCGACGCATTCCGTGCAGCGGGGGTGTGCTGCGCGCTCGGCCAGGCGCGCACCAGGATCCAGGCGGACGCGCAAAGCATCGCCAGCCAGGCGATCATGAATCCCCAGCCGAACACCGCCGTGCGGTTGCGAAATTGTCGCGACCGGTCCCGTCCGCCACAGGATCAGACCGGCGATGGCCGGCGTCGATCCAGCATGGGAAAGGTCGCCCCGGCGCCGCTTCCATGGCGGCGGGCCGCGCGTCAGGTCACGCCCACTTGCGCGGAATGCACTCGAGCAAGGCGCCGCGCGTTGGCGCGGGAGGCGCCATGCGAGCACCGCGCAGTCGCGGAAGAGGTCTACGACCGGTCCTCGCCGGCAGGGGGCTCTGTTGCCGTGCGTCGGAACGGGAACATCAGTTGCGCCAGGTAGCTGCCAGGCACCTTGATTCCGTCGACGCCGAAGCGCTCGGCCTGGCGCCCCGGTGGCATGTGAAAGGTCCCGAACAGCAGGTCCCACAGCGGCAGCAGTCCAGCGAAGTTCTTGTCGCACCCATCGGCCTCGCTGGTGTGGTGCCAGCGGTGAAAGGCGGGGGTGGCGATCACATGGCGCAGGGGGCCGAAATCGGCGCGGACATTGGCGTGCAGGAAGATCGCGTAGAGCGTCAGGAAGGGTTGGATGGCAGCGACCGCCAATGGCGAGAATCCGAGTCCGATCAGCACCAGCGCCTGGGCCACCCGGTTGCCGAGGTCATTGAGCGGATGCACCCGCACCGCCGCGAGCCAGTCGAGCGCTTCACTCGAATGGTGGACCGCGTGCACCCGCCACGCCCATCCGCGGTGGAAGGCGCGATGCGTCCAGTAGCCAACGAAGTCGCCGATGACCACGATCGCCAAAGCCTGCGCCGGCATCGGCCACTGCGCCACGGCTCCGTACCCGGCCAGCACCGACTCGCGCGTCAACGGCCGCCCGAGCAGCGCGAACAGCGGCGCCAGCGCAAGGACCACGCCGATGCGCGTCACGCTTCGCGTCAACCAGGGCGTGGTCAGCCAGTAGACCAGATCCGTGCCGTAGCCCGGGCGCAGCATCCGCTGCCCGATCACAGCCGGACGCCAGCGTTCGACGAGGCCGAACACCACCCCCAGCAATGCAAGCGCGACCAGTGTGCCGAACAACCCGGGGTCTTCCATCACGCACCTCGCCGGACGTGACGATGATCAACGCGGGGAGATCGCCGGCGTTGACGGAGTCGCGGCCGCGAGACTTGTCCAGAGGTTTCCCGGTCCGACCCATGCCGGCGATGATCAACCAGCGGCCGAGTGCGGCTCCGGCAGGGCCTCCCTTGCTCATCAGGTCGACATCTCGGTCCAGTAGGCCGCGTAAATGGCGATCCAGGCGAGCGCCCAGCAAACCGGCACCGCTCCCGGTCGCAATCGCTCCCCCAGCCAGCGCGTCAGCGCCCAGGCGATGGTCGCCGACAGCACAAAGCGGAACGCCCGCCCCGGTAATGTCCAGGCGAGGAATCCGCCGAGCGACAGGGTGTCCGGCGCCTGCACCGCAAAGATCTTGTACGGGACGCCGCTCAGCGAACCGATCAGGATGCCCAGTCCGCCGTGCGCTGCCGACAGCTCAGCCGCAAACCCGAACAGGCGCTGCGGGATGAACGGGACCGCGTCCACCGCCGCCGTCGCAGCCGCCGGAGCGCCCTGCGCCCACAGGAACATCGCACCGCCCCCAAGACAGGCGCCGGCCAGGCTGCCTGCCAACGCAGACAACGCCAGCCGGCCACTCCGGATCGCGCAGGCGCTGAGCAGCACATCGGGCACGATGAAGAAGAAGCTCGCCTCCGCCATGCCCCAGACCAGGCCGACGCAGATGGCAATGAGTACCTGCCAGCGATCTTGCGAATCGGCACGCACCAGGTGCTTTCCTTTTTGGTGGTTGTGGTCGGCCAACCAGGCGATGTTGTCACGCCAACGCCAGAGGGCCGCATTGCAAGCGGATTGCGTTGGCCGGTCAATCTTGAGCCATTTTCGTTCGGCTGTATCCCGTTCTTCTTCCTTTCACGTGCACTCCGCTGTGCTCCAATGCCGGCTGTTCCTCCCCTGAGCGATGGATCCGACCCGTTACCAACAGATCAAGTCGGTCTTGCTGGAGGCGATGGAACAACCGGCGGGCGCCCGCGAGCGCTGGCTGGCGCAGCGGTGTGGGGGTGACGGGGAGCTGCGCCGCGAAGTCGAGGAACTGCTCGCCGGCGAAAGCCAACAGAGCTTCATGGAGCACGGCGCGCTTGCGTCGACCTTCGAGCCGGAGACGGACGCCAGTGGCGGCAGCCTGGGTCGAATCAAGCTGCAGCGGCTGCTCGCCCGCGGCGGGATGGGCGATGTGTACGCGGGCGTGGATGAACTGCTGCAGCGGCCGGTGGCCGTCAAGCTGATGAAGGCGGAGTTGCGCATGTCGGCCGCGCGGCGCAGTGGCTTCCTGGCCGAGGCGCGCGTGCTGTCCGGCTTGCGTCACCCGAACATCTGCGCGGTCTACGACTTCTTCGAAGACCAGGACCAGGACGTGCTGGTGCTCGAATTGATCGAGGGCCAGACCTTGCGCAGCCTGCTGCAGAACGGCCGGCCGGCCGATCCGCTGGGCATCGCCAGTGAGATCGCCGATGCGCTGGTGGCGGCACACGAACGCGGCATCGCCCATCGCGATCTGAAGCCGGAGAACGTCATGCTCACGACGTCCGGACGGGTCAAGGTGCTGGACTTCGGGCTTGCCCGCGTCACCGCGAGCACAGCCACGATGGCGGCCGGCGATGCCGACGCCAACCCGCCGACGCAGACCCAGGTCGCCGGCACGCCCGGATATCTGTCGCCCGAGCAGGCGCGCGGCGAGGTCTCCACCACCGCTGCGGATCTGTGGAGCTTTGGCCTGTTGCTGGGCGAGTTGCTGACGGGCAAGACGCCCTGGCCGGTGGAGCTGGGCAGCCAGGAATTGTTGCGGCGCGCCAGTCGCGCCGAAGTGGCCATCCCCACGGGATTGCCGCGGATGGAAACCCAGTTGTTGCGCCGACTGCTGACGCCGGATCCGCAGGCTCGGCCGAGCGCGCGCGAAACCCGCGAGGCGCTGCGCATGATCATCGGCCGTCCGGCACGCCGGCTGCGCCTGGCGCTGGCGGCTGGCCTCATCGGGATCGGATTGTTGTCCGGCTGGAGATACACCACCGACCTGCGGGCCGAGCGCACCATGGCACTGGCGGCACAAGCGCGTGCCGAGACTGCACGCGCCCAGGCCGAAGACCTGGCGAGTTTCATGCTGGTCGATCTTTACGATGACTTGCGCGCCGTGGGCAGCCTCAAGCTGCTCGAACCGGTGGCGCTCAAAGCCGTCGACTACTACGGCGAACTCGGCAGCAGCCGGATCGGTGGCGGCCGCGGAGAAAACGCCCTGGCCTTGATCCGGGTGGCCGAAGTGCTCGACATGCAGGGCCACCTGGCGCAAGCCACCGACGCCTACCGGCGCGCGATGGAGGCGCTGCAGCCGCTCGCCGAGCGCCTGCCGGAGGACCAGCTGGTGCAATACCGGCTGGCCCTGGCCACCCGCGACTACGGGGCTGTGCTGCGCTACGGCGGCGACTATGCCGGCAGTGAGCCGCATGCGCTGAAGGCTGTCGAGCTGGCGCGCCGGCTCACCGCCGGGCTGAAGCCGGAGGACAGTGCGTCGACGCCACCGAGCGCCGAGGAGCGCTGGTCGCTGCTGCTGCGCGGCATGTATCTGTATGCCGACAGCCAGGTGCGCCAGGGTCGGGCGGAAGCCTCGCTGGTCTGGCTGGACGAGGCCGAATCGCTCGCCGTGCCGGCCGTCCGCCAGCACCCGGCGTTGCGCCGCGACCTCGCCGACATCCGCTACAAGCGCTGCATGGCCTATTTCGACAGCCAGCGCACGGACCAGGTCGTCGCCGCCTGCCGGTCCTCCTTCGAGATGGACGAGGCGCTCTACCAGGCCAATCCCGACGACATCCAGTTGCTGAACAACCTGGTCTCGGCCTGGTGGATGCTGGGGCGCGCGCAGGAGCTGGCCGGTGAACTGGCGCCCGCCCTGCAGAGCACGGAAGCGGGTCTGCGCCTGGCGCGAGTGCTCATCGAACGCGAGCCCGAGAACGCCGGTCACCAGAACAACCACGCGGTCCTGTGGGTCGCCAAGGGCCGCATCCTGCGGGCGATGGGACAGGCGCAGGCGTCTGCCGCGGCCTTTGCGGCGGTGCTGGCGATCACCGAACCGCTGATCGCCAGCGACCGCGACCACGCCACCGTCCACAATCACCTGATCGCCCTGGCCTACCTGGGGCGGATCGAGGAAGCGCGCCCGTTCGCCCGGGAGGTCTATGATTCTGGCTGGCGCCGACCGGAATTCATGCAGCTGATCGCCGACTTCAATCTGCTGCCGGGGGTTGCGCCTTGAGCGGCAGTCCTGAGCCGGTCACGCTGCTGCTGCAGCGCTGGCAGTCCGGTGACACCGAGGCACTCGATGCGCTGTTGCCAAGCATCTACGAAGAACTCAAGCGCCTGGCCAAAGCCCAGCTGCGCCGCGACCGCGGGGCCTCGATCCAGCCCACCGAACTGGTCGCCGAGGCTTACCTGAAACTGGTCGATGTCGACCGCGTCGACTTCGCCGGCCGGGCGCACTTCTATTCGGTGGCGGCGCGAACCATGCGCCGCATCCTGGTCGAACGCTACCGCCGTCGCATGGCCCTCAAGCGCGACGGCAGCCCGGTCACGCTCAGCGTGAGGGTCGATCCGGGCAGCGGCAGGGACTTCGAGCTCGAACGGCTGGACCATGCGCTCAGCGACCTGGAACGCCTGGACCCGCGACAGGCCGACATCGTCACACTGCGCTTCTTCGGCGGCCTGGAAGGCGCCGAGATTGCGGCAGCGCTGGGCATCTCGGAGCGCACGGTCAAGCGCGAATGGGCGATGGCCAAGCTGTGGCTGTACCGCGAACTGGCCCCCTGATGGCCCTTTTGGGCCTGCTTCTGCACAAACCCCGAACTGGACTCTGCTGCTGCCCCAACCTGCGCCTGATGCAGGCAGGGCCAGCACGACTCGGCACGTTTTGAAGCCACTCGCCCGATCTTCGGGCCGACAGGGGAAGGATCATGCGAACACTGGGCACTGCGCGTGCGTTGATAGCCACTGGACTGACGTTGGCGCTGTTCCTGAGCGCCAGTGTCAGCGCTCAGGTGATGACCGGGACCAACTTGGGCCCCATTCCCGATGGCACCGGAACGGGCCCCGGCAAGTACGGTCCGCCGCGAGATGTGTTGTTCACATCCACCCGCATCGCTACGGTGCAGAGCATCGACCTCGCGTTTCGCGCCAACCACCCGTTCGTGGGCGATCTGAAAGTCACGCTGATCTCTCCACTCGGCGTTGAGCACGTGCTGTTCGAACGGACCGGCGCGACGACCGCAACCTCAGCTGGCTCCAGTTCGAACCTGATCTCCACCCACGCGGGCTATGGCTTTCGCGACAGCAGTGCCAACAACTGGTGGACGCTGGCCAATGTTGGCGACGTGGACATCCCGGTATCGAATGCGCGAAGCGTGATTGCGGGCCCGGCCACGCCGCCGCCGGCCATTACCTCCATCAACAGTGCTTTCCTCAACACACCGGTCAATGGCACCTGGATCTTGCGTTTCGAGGATGGCTGGTCCGGCGACGCCGGCGATGTGGTGGCCGCCACCCTCACGATCACCACGCTGACCCCTGCCAGCTTCCGCGTGACCAAAGTTGCGGACACCAACGACGGCGTGTGTGACAGCGATTGCTCGCTGCGCGAAGCCATCTCGGCCTCCGCGGGACTCACCCCGCCCGGCAACCAGATCATTTTCGCGACGCCCTTCTTTGACTCGCCGCGAAGCTTCGTTCTCAACTCGGAATTGACCATCAGCAGCGATATGGCCATTGTCGGCCCCGGCGCCCACCGGCTGACGATCAGCGCCGCGGGGCGCAGTCGGGTGTTTCGTTTGACCGGCGGTGCGCGCGTCGCCCTGGGTGGGCTGCGCATTGCCGATGGCGTGGGTGCCGATGCAGGCTGCGTGAGCGCTGCAGGCGGCGTGGTGGTGCTGCATCGGGTGGAAATCAGCAATTGTCGTGCGACGGGCTCCGGGGTTTTCGGCGCCGGTGGCTTGTCGCAATCACCGGGTGGCTCCTTGCTGCTGAGCGAGTCGAGCATGACCGGCAACTACGGCCAGGGTGACAGCCAGGCCGGCGCGCTCCACGTCATTGGCCCGACGCGGCTTCTGCGCTCGACGATCAGCGGCAATCTGATGGTGTCCAACTTCTCCAACAAGAGCGCCGGTGTCTTCGTGGCCGGTGACCTGACCGTCATCGACAGCACGATTACCGGCAACCTGATGCGCGGCGCGGGCAGCGACCAGGCTGGCGGCATTTCGCATCAAAGCGGCACCCTGCACATGAGCAATAGCGTGGTGGCGGGCAATGTGGGTGGCACCGCGGATATCACGGTGTTCAGCAGCACGACCATTTCCGGGGGTTACAACGCAATCGGCCGTGTCGGCAATTTGATCGGCAGTTTCAACCAGGCCGGCGATCAATTCGGCACCGGCGCCAGTCCGCTCGATCCGATCCTGAGTCCGCTGAGCTATCACGCTGGCAGCGTGCCAGTGCATGTGCCGCTGCTGGGCAGTCCGCTGCTCGACAAGGGCCGGAGTTTTCGAGCGGCCGACGTGCGCGGCGTGCCTTTGGTCAACCTGGCGATCGAACCGGCGGCGGGCGGAAACGATGCCGACATTGGCGCGGTCGAGCTGTCGCCGATTTTCGTCGAGAATTTGAGCTTCGACGACCCGGGCTCGCTGCGCCAGGCCCTTGTGAATGCGCCGGCGGCACCGGCAGTGAGGGACATGCTGTTCGATCCTGCGCTGACGGTGACAGCAGCCACGCTGCGCTTTGGCACCCAGCTCAGCATTGACCGCAATGTCTCGATTCATGGCCCGGGCGCGCAGCGGCTCACGCTAGACGGCGCGCGGCAGGCGCGGGTCTTGACCGTGGCGGAGAATCGCCTGGTCAGCATCAGCGGCGTCACCTTGGCCGATGGCAATGCCAACACGCGTGACAATACCCCGCCGAATCCGGGTGCCGGTGGTGTGGTACTCAACGGCGCAGGATCGCACTTGAGCATCGTCGACAGCGTGATCAGCGGTGGCCGCACCAATGCCGGCAGCGCGATTCAGAACCGCGGTGCGCTGCTGCTGCGCGGCAGCACGATCACCGGCAATGCCGGTTCCGTCGACAACAGCGTGGTGCTCAGCGGGCTTGCAAACAGCACCACGCTGATCGAGCTCAGCACCATCTCGGGCAATCGCGGCAACGCGCTGGGGCTCGAGCAGGCGAGTGCCAGCGTGCTGCGCTCGACCATCCACGCCAATGCCGGTGCCAGTGCCGTGGACGCATTCATCAGTCCGACCTTCGTGTTTGGCAGCATTATTGCCGGGCAGCGCAGCGGCAATGACTTCAGTGACAACAGCAATGGCCGGGTTGTTTCGGGCGGCTTCAACGTCATTGGCAACCCGGGCATGGTCACGGCGTTCAATCAAACCGGGGATCAGGTCGGCGCCAGCGGCAGCCCGTTGGATCCGCGCTTGAGCCCGCTTGCCATTTATTCCGGGCCAGTGCCGGTGCATATGCCGCTGTCCAGCAGTTCCGTGATCGATCGCGGCCTGGGCCGCATCCGGGATCAGCGCGGTCTGGCGTTGTTTGACACGCCGTTCTTCAATGCGGCCAGCGGTGGTGATCACAGCGATATCGGAGCGACGGAAGCGCAGGTGCAGATTGTCGACACGCCAGGTGATGCCGGCGCGGGAACCTTGCGGCAGGCGCTGCTCAATGCCAATGCGAATGGCCCCGGCGTCGATGATGTGTTGATTACTGGCTTTGGCAGGATTGACCTGACCAACCCACTGCCCATCCTGACCGGCAGCACCAATCTGGTCGGACCGGGCGCCACGGGCATCACCATCACGCGCGCGGCCGGGGCACCCGATTTTGGTCTGATCTGCGCCGTGGGCCCAGCGCAACCCAGCGTGCCGATTCATTTGGGGATCAGCGGTGTGACCTTGTCGAACGGGCGCGACAGCGGTGCGAACGGCGGTGGTGCCATCGATGCCAATCAGGCCGAGTTGCACTTGACCGAAGTCGAAGTGATCAACAGCGTGGGTACGGCCGAGTCCGCCGGCGGCGTCAGCCTGTTTTTTGGCGATGGCATCATTCAGAACTCCACCTTTGCCAGCAATGCCGGTACCGTGGGCGGCGCGCTGCATTTCGAGGGCCGCAACAATCGCTTGCGGGTTGAGCAAAGCACCTTCAGCGGCAATACCGCCGAAAGCGGCGCAGCGATGCATGTCGTTGCCAATGCCGACAACGGCCCGGCGGCGCAGGCGCGGCTGGAGGTGCTTTCCAGCACGCTGGCTGACAACACCGCGAGCAGCTTGGGTGGCGCCATCTTTGCCGTCGGGCGCAACGGCAACCCGGATGCCACCGCGCCCGTCACGATGAAAAACACGCTGTTGAGCAACAATGGCGCAACTGCCAACAGTGCCCTGTTTGCGCCGAACTTCACCTCGCAGGGCTACAACATCAGCAACATCGCCCTGCCACAACTCACATCCACGGGCGATGCGAGTCCTGCCAACACGGCACTCGATCCGCTGGCCAACAATGGAGGCCCGGTGCGCACGCGCGCTCTTCGGGGCGGCAATGCCGCGCTCGATGGCGGCTTCAGCACCAACGCTTTCTTCGATGCGCGCGGCTTTTCGCGGCAACTCGATTTGCCGACGATACCCAACTTCGAGTTCGGCGACGCCAGCGATATCGGGGCCCTGGAAGCGCAATTCGCACCAGTGGCGCCGCCCGCAGCGCCGATCGTGGCATACAACCCGAACGCCGGCGGCAGCGTCACGTTTGCGCCCTTCGATGTCAGCACCAACAGGGGCCTTGTTTCAGTCAACTCTACTGGCGGGGTGGCGCCCGGCTCGGTCAGAGTCAATCCATGCGCTGCATCCACTGGATTCACCATCATCAACGGACCCATCGATCTGCTGGGCACCGCTGGCGGCACGCAGATCAGCGGCGGACTCATCGATTTACGCTGCACGCCCGGCGCCAGCGTGCAAAACGGCACCTTGGTCTGCACCGAAACCTCGAACCCCGGGAGCGCGGTTCAGCGCAGCTGGAACTTGAGTTGTCCGGCAGCGGCGAATGTGCCGCCCGCACTGACGTTCAATCCAGCCACCGGTAGCACGATCAACTACGCGACAACCGGTAGCGCGTCGCCGATTGCGGTCACGCCATCGGGCGGCCTGGGCTCGGGCCAGCCCGCCACCACGACCTTGAGCGAATGCGCGATCAACAATGGCGGCGCGGCCTTCCCCACAACGACCATCGCGCAACTCGATTTCGTTGGGCCGACCACGGCCGTACAGAACCTCAATCTGCCGAGCTGCGTCCTGCAAAGCACAGCCGTGAGCGCGACTTTGAACTGTGTGGAGAGGCGGGCTTCGTTGACACAGGTGAATCGCAGTTGGACCCTGAATTGCCCGGCAGCAGGCGTTGAGCTGATCTTCAAGAATGGGTTTGAGTAGGTGCGCCGGCGCAAACCGGCAAAGCGTAAGGGGTGAGAGTCCCCGACAGGGAGAGGAGTAGCGATCCAATCTGTCCCCGAGTCATGCATGGCGCATCGCGAGATGCGTCGTGAAGCGTTGACAGGGGCGTCCATAGGCCAGCCATTGAGCCGCGAAAGAACCCTAATTCCGGGTGCCGACGCTTTCTATTCGGCGGAAGGCAGCAGCTGCGACGCGCTATTCGCGAGCGTCGTGGCGACCCGGCGAGGTCGCTGACCTGGATGTGGATACGCGCTTTGTACGGGAGCCGGGAGGTCTCGGTCCGACCGGTGGGCGGTGACGCCTGACGGCCCGTGTCGGGAAGGCGAGGAGCCGAAGCCGACAATGCAGGACCGGAGAAGTCAGACTGCTGCGTAGTAGCGATGAAGTGGGCGAACAAGAACGCGCGAGCGGAGGCGGAGTTCATGGAGCGAAGGCGGCAGGCCGAAGGGAACGCGGGACAGCCACGCAGCGCCGGACGGAGCCGGGAAAGGTGTCACTGCAGCTGACGTGTACGCGAACGGGCGAAAGTCCGAGGGCAGGAGGCTTCGGCGCTGTTGCACCACCTAGCTTTGGGGCCGCTTTTCCTGGTTGAAGCGGGATGCGGCCGTCGGTGTGGATGGCGTCACGTGGCCGACTACGAGGTTGACCAGGAGCGCCGACTCGCGGATTTGCAGAGCGTGTTCACCGTGGCACCTACCGAGCACGACCTTCGCGCCGCCAGTACATCGAGAAGGCTGATGGACGGCAACGTCCCGGGCATCGGGCACTGGAGGACAAGATCGTGCAGCGGGCGCTGGTGGAAGTGCTGAATGCGATTTACGAGCAGGATTTTCTGGGCTTCTCGTATGGCTTCCGACCAGGGCGTGGACAGCCGATGCGCTGGACGCTCTGGCGGTGGCGATTGGACAGGAAAAGTAAATTGGATCGTGGACGCCGATTTGGCGAAGTTCTTCGACACCGTGAGTCATGAGTGGTTATTGCGGTTTCTGGAGCATCGTATCGGCGATGAGCGGGTGTTGCGGCTGATCGGAAGTGGCTGAAGCGGGAGTCATCGAGGACGGGGTGCACCTGGCCACCGAGGTGGGGACGCCGCAAGGCGCCGTGATCTCACCGCTGTTGGCGAATGTATCTGCACTACGTCTTTGACCTCTGGGCCCAGCAATGGCGAAAGCGCCATGCCCGGGGCTCGATGATCGTGGTGCGATATGCCGATGACATCGTGCTGGGATTCCAGCACCAGAGCGACGCTGAAGCATTCCTGGTTGCGATGCGCGCACGACTGGAGCGATTTGCAGACCCTGCATCCGGAGAAGACCCGGCTGCTGATGTTCGGCCGCTACGCGCAAGTGCAGCGCGACCGGGAGGGACAGGGTAAGGCCGAGACGTTCGACTTCTTGGGGTTCACGCACATCTGCGGACGCGACCGGCGCGGCGAATTTCAACTTCGTCGCCATACTCGGCGTGACCGCATGCGTGCTGCCCTGGTGGCGATCAAGGACGGCCTGCGGAGTCGACTCCACCAACCGATCCCGGTTCAGGGGAAATGGCTGGGGCAGGTGGTTGGCGGTTACATGGCCTACCACGGCGTACCGACCAACTTTCATCGGCTGGACGCGTTCCGGCACTACGCGGTCGACCACTGGCGCAAGGCGCTCAAGCGTCGCAGCCAGCGGGGCTCCACCACGTGGGACCGAATGAGCCAGCTGGCGGAGGCTTACATTCCCCGACCGCGCATCACCCATCCCTGGCCCAGCGTGCGCTTTCGCGTCAAACACCCAAGGTGGGAGCCCGGTGCGTTAATTGCGCCCGCCGGGATCTGTGCGGGGGGTGCCCGGTGACGGGCATTCCTACCGCGATGGCGGCGGAACTGGCTGGCGGCGGCGGCCTGGCCCTGCCTTCGCCCGGAACTCGCGAAAACTGCAACAACGGGCTGACTCGCAAACGGAATCCGGGGGCGCCTTCCTCGTCGGCCGATCGTCATGCCGGCTGGGAACGGCGCTCCCCAAGCCGTGGACACGGAACCGCGAATCGGTGGACAGAGCACACCACGGCTCAAACAGTGAGGGCTGGGCTGGTGAGAACAGATGCGGACAGAATCGATTGAAACCGCGATTTGGTGCGCTGGGCTGGTGAGAACAGATGCGGGTTTGTGCGGGTGCGGCGCGCGCTCGTCATTTCATGGTGGATCAATCACTTCCACAACCGGATTGCACACTCGCAAGACACGATCAGCGATGACATGGGTCGCTTGCGGACCCTGGTACTGGTGAGTGTCAGAACAACTCCTTCATCGCGGTAAGCACGCTAGCCGACTTCGGGAGTCCTGTTCGGCGCAGTGCGTCGATCACGTCATTGGGCGTGTATGGCGGATTCAGCAACGGGGCACGTACATCCCGGACGGCGCCCGCGAACCTCACGGCATCGCTGGCGATAAGTTCAGAGAGCAGGTCGTCCGGGTGAAGCGCTTCGACGCGATAAGGCGACAATGCAACATCCGGGAAATCCGACAGATTGAAGGTGACAATGACATCGCTGCCGCAATGGATCGCTGCGGCAAGCACGTGGCGGTCATCAGGATCCGGCAGCACCAGTGTGTCGACGAGTCCTTCGTGGCCGTAAACGCGGGCGGCGGGCAACGCGCGCTCCATCAACGTACGAGTGCGCTCGATCCGGGCAGGGTCGAGGTCCGGCCGATTGGCAATGAGACTGCGAGTCCACTCATCATGGATCGCGTCTGACCATCGCAGTTGGATCAGACCCTTCAGGCACAAGTGCATGAGCAGATCGCGCAGCAGCGCGGGATAAAGTACGCATGCATCAGCGACCACGACGGGCGCTGCCACGGTCAGTACAGCCCCAATTCCTGCGACAACGCGGTCAGCTCGGTCATGGCCAGCTTCGATTCGTAGTCGGTGCGTTTTTTGTATCGCAACACGTCCTCAAAGCGCACGCGACGGTGCTTGCCGACTTTTCGGAACGGCAACTCGCCCGCTTCCAGACGTTCAATGAGATAGGGCCGCGATACGTTCAGAAAATCTGCCGCCTGTTGCGTGGTCAGCTCAGCATGCACCGGCACCACCTGGACCGCGTTACCCTGGCCCATCTGTGCCAGTAGCTCTACCAGCAGGCGCGCGGCGGATGCGGGCAACTCGATGGCCTCGGCGCCCCCACCAATGCTGACGTTGGGGGACGCCTTGATGTCGATCGCCGCGGCCAATCGCAGACTGCCGTCCCGCGCCATGCGTGCCTCCTCCGGAGTGGGCAACTGAGTTTCCGGTGGCGGGATCAAGACGGCGCGCATCACAGCATCTCTGAGAAGTCAGGGTATGCACAGCCTAGCACTCAATCGAAGCAAACGCAGCAAACGCAGCTGCCGTTCGTCCAGGGTTCCATGGCGACGACATTCGACCGGCAAGCCTGAAGCATGCCGCTCGGCGACATGGAGGTGCTTCCACTCCCTCCGAGCGTTCAACAAGCCAAGCAACTATTCATCGGTATTGCACTAAAGTTAAACAACTGACAGGCTTGTTTGACCTTGCCGGGTCTTCCACAGATGCGCCGGTCCGACGTCAGCCATACCCTGCAGCGCTACCTGGTGAAGTGCGCGGCGCATCCGAACTGCCATGCGCTGGTCGCGCCGCCGACGCCACGGCGCCTTCCCGATGACGAGGCGGTCGCGCACCACCTGATGCTTGCCATGCAGGCGCTGGAGCGGCTCAGGGTCGCCTCGGGCCTGCTGCCGAATGGCGACATGGTGACCCGCACGCTGGCGCGGCGGGAGGCGGTGCAGAGCTCGCAGATCGAAGGCACCCGAACCCAGTTGCATGAGTTGCTGGAGTACGAGGCGACACAAGGCCGCGACGGACTGCCGCCGGATGCTGCCGTCACCGGGCGCTATGTCCAGGCCCTGGATCTTGGATTGAGCCGGGTACGCTCGTCTGGCGCACGCAGTGCCCTGGATACACGGCTCGTCAAGGACATGCACACCGTCCTGATGCAGGAAGCGCCAGCGCACGTGCGCGCCGGCGAGTACCGCGACAGCCAGGTGTGGATCGGCAGCGGCCGCCACGAGGACGCCGTATTCGTCCCGGCACCGCCGGAACGAATCGCCGGCTGCATGGACGAACTGGAGCAGTCGATGCTGCAGTACGCACCGCGGGAAGATGAGCCCTGGCGCATCCCTGTCGTGGCGCAGATCGCCATCGCGCATGCGCAGTTCGAGACGATCCATCCCTTCGTCGACGGCAACGGCCGCACCGGTCGGTTGCTGATGCCACTGATCCTGGCCGCCGAGGGCTACCCGCCGCTGTACATCTCGGGCGGTCTGCTGCGCCATCGCCGCGCCTACTACGACGCCCTGGCCGACGTGCAACTGCACGCCAACTGGAAGCCGTGGGCAAAACTGCTGTGCCAGTCGGTGGTCGAGGCCAGCGATGGCGCCATCGCCATCGCCCGGGATCTGGACACCCTCCGCCAGGACTGGCTGTCGCGGCTGGCGGACCTTCGTTCAGACGCGACAGCCAAGCGGCTGCCCGCCTTCCTGCTGGGCCACCCGGTCGTGTCCGTGAAACAGGTCGCCAGCCGCCTCGGAATCTCCTTTGTCGCGGCCAATCGAGCCATCGAGCAACTGGTGGAGCGAGGCATCCTGGATGAGCCCAGGCAAAGGCGCAACCGCACCTTCCACGCCACTGAGGTTCTGTCGCGCCTGCAGAAGGAGTGAACCCGCGCGCGAAGCTCTACTCGCGTCGTCGACAAGGGCCTGACTGTCGATGGCCATTCTTGCTCCCTCTGCCTTGTTGGGCGGCGACTGATGTTCTCGTCGAGCACGCGGTGCAGGGCCAGGATCCGCAGCAATCCGAGTGGTTGTCGATCTGCGAGTATCCGCACATCAGCCCTTGGTGCAGCCGATGCCCCCGAGCGCAGCCAACGAAGACCCGCGCTGGTGTCCCTTCTGCAACCCTGAGCCGCAGCGGGTGTTCCTGCGTCTGCGCCACGTCTACGCGCTTTTCCCGCGCCCCTACTCCAACACGGCCACTCCCGTTTCCCCCAGAAACTCATACGTCGCGTCATACAGCCCCGGCCGCCGCGTCGGGTCGTTCGGGTCGCCCTCGGGCACCACAATCACCATGCCCTGACGCGCGCGTGTCAGCAACACGCGATAGGCGTTTTCGAGGTAACGCTGGCGTGGGGCTTTGTGGATGCGGTTCCAGCGGGTACCGACGAATTCGCCGTGTTGCCAGCCGGTTTTGCCATGGCGCAGGTCGGCGTCCCAAACGACGCAGGCCCAATCCAATTCGAGCCCCTGAACCAGGAACTCGGTGCCGACGTCTTCCAGATGCCAGGACGAACGGACGTCATCTTTGTCGTGCAGGAACCAGTGCACGGGGTCGACTTTCGGGCGGACGTCGATGGCGTGAGGCTTAAGGCGTTGGGCTTGGGAGGACACGACAATCCCGTAGCGCTCCTGTCCGCGGGAGTGCTCACGCAGCCATTGCTTCGCGCGCGGCAGGCTGCGGGTGAGGACGATGGGATAGCGGTCAGCGAATTCGCGAAGCACGTCGCGAGCGGCGGCGACTTCACGCTCCAGCACCAGTCGCACGAATTCGCTGAGGCGTTCGGCGCGGAAGGAGCGCATCGAGGTGGCCAAATGCAGGGCTTCGTGATCGATGATAGTGTGGCTGGCGCGTAGTTGGGCGATGCCGGCCTCCGCCCGATATTCGCTGCCGTGCAGTTTCGGCGACAGGTGCACTTCCCAGTGGGGGAAACTGCGCAGCAATGCAGCGATCCACTCGCTCACACCAGCCTCGCCGGTGTTGATTTCCTGACCGCCGCCGACCAGACAGATAACCACCGCCCAATCCGGGTGGCGGTCGAGGCAAGAGATCAGGAACTCCGGTTCAGATTGGTCGAAATCCGGCTGGTTCTTCTTGCGGCGCATGAAGAAGCTGGTTTGCGCGCGATCCCAGGCGCGCTGGGCTTCGTCGAACAGGGTCACGTGATCAACCGGCGGCTGGTTCGGGTCGATCAGGCACTCGTCGCGAAAGTGGTGCACGTTCTGGATGAATGCGCTCACCAATCGCCGCGCTTCGCCCTTGGTGATCTTGCGGCCTTGCGCCAGCTCGCGCTGGATGTGATCGCGCGCCAGGGCTTCGCGCAGCACGGCGACCAGCGGGCCATTACCGGACAGAAACACGCTGTGCAGGGCGTTCTTGTCGCGGTGCTTGGTGGCGACATTAAGACCGACCAGCGTCTTGCCGGCGCCCGGCACGCCGGTGACGAAGCAAATCGCCTTGCGTCCCTTGCCGCGCGCGTCGCGAATGATGCGATCGATCACCGCCGAGGTGCGCGTCAGGTTCACCGCGCCGGCGTCGCTGCGGGAGATATCCTCTACGGAATGCCCGGCGTACAGCGCACGCGCTGCTTCAATGATCGTCGGCGTCGGCTGGTAGCGCCCGCGCTCCCAGGCATCGGGATCGAGCATCGGGCCGTTGAGCAGTTCGAGCACATTCTCGATGACCGCGCGGATCTGCGTGGCGCCGACGCACACTGGCTCCGGCATCAGCGGGTCGTTGGCGCGCAGGGCTACGCCGAGGATCACCGGCTTGGCCTTGGTGGCGACCAGCATCGGAGCGATTGGAACGCTGTGACTGGTCTCGTGGAAGTTGCGCAGATCGAGCGCGTAGTCCCAAACCTGATCGATGGCGGCGCGATTGAACGTGGCCTCGCCAACCTTGAACTCGATGACGAAGACCACGTGATCGAGCACCAGCAGCACATCGATCCACTTGCCCAGGCGCGGGATCGCGTACTCGAAGTAGATCCGGCCGCGTCCTTCCAGGCCTCGCAGCGCAGCGTGCAGAAGGTCAACTTGCTCGGTCCAGGCGCCTCGTTGTTCGAGCGTGAGCTGGAATCCGGTCGCACCGGCGAGGAGGCCGAGGACGGACTCAGGCGGGCACGCCAGAAAATGTGTGAGGTCGTCGGCGTAGAGGCTGCGCTGGCGGCGGTAATGGCCGCGGGTGTCAGCGATGCCGGCGCCGGGCTCGGTCATGGTTTATGGGCTGCTGGCGCGGATGGGCACATGGATTGGCGGCCCGCGTTCAATGAGAGGTGATGCCCGGAAGATACGCCCAGCCTGGATGGGTCGGGGATTTCGGGAACAGGGCATAGAGATCGCGGAGTGAACCCGCTCCCAGGGGAGCTCTGCGCCGGAACCCTCAACCGTGCGCACTGGTCGCGCTTTCAGGCGTTCCGGGAGAGTCGGTTGGAACCGAGAGTGGTGGGCAGAGCCCCCCACGGCGCAAACAGTGAGGGCTGGGCTGGTGAGAACAGATGCGGGCGTTATCCGGCGATCATCGAAAAGCACTTGCAGAAAGCTTTTGCATGTGAGGACTGCTACTCTTTGATTCGCATCGCGGCAAAATGGCGGCCACTGCAGATCCCAGCCGCACGCTCGTCGTGGCAGCACCCTCGATCCGAGACTCCGCGGTTATTGGGGCTGAACCGCACGCATGGCGCGAAGACCGGTTTCGAGTGGCAGATACAGCGTCATGGGGCGGTCGATGATCGAAAGAAATCCGTGGCGAACATAGAAATCTCGCGCCCTGGCATCGGCTGCATCGACCACCATCGCAAAAACGCCACTTTGCTGGCCAACAAGCACAGTTCGCTTGAGGGCATCCATCAGCAGCCAGGTTCCAAAGCGCTTGCCGCGTTCGCGCATGTCCACTGCGAGTCGGCCTAGCAGCACGGCAGGGATGGGATGTCGGGGTAGTGCATTCCCAACGTCGTCACTCAGCAGTTCGCGGTCGATCTGGCAATTGCTAAGGCTGTAGTAGCCCAGAATGCGCCTGGGATCAGCCTCGGAAACCAGCACGAAAGTGCGCGAGATCCGCTGGGATTGATGTTTGGCAGCTTTGGTGCGCAGGAACTCGTCGAGATCCGGATTTCCGCACTTGAAGCCGGCCCGATCGTGCGCGGACTTGTCGAGCGCGCAAACGATCAGCGCCACTGGATGCCAGCGGCTTCGTAGTCGCGCATGGCCAGGATCAACGCAGCGGTCGGTTGCGGTGGATTTGCAAGCGCGTCGAGCACGTCCTGGTATGCCTTCGACGTGACCGCCAACTGCTCGGCCTCAGCAATCACCTTGCGCGCGCGCTCAAGAGCTGGCGCCAGAACAAACTGGCTCACCTTGACCCCTTCCAACCTCGCAGCACGAGCCAGCACCCGCTTCTCGTCGGGCGGCAGTCGGATATCCAGGCGATCTGTCGCTGCGCTCATCAGCATGCTCGGAGTGTTGTCCGTACATTGTACGGGAAAAGGACACCTGCAACAACAGTTGTGGCTGGACACGGCCGAAGCCGGTTGGCGAAGGTGGAGGGCGCCGCTACGAACTGACAGGTCAAGGGTGAATCCGCCTGCTCTAGCGCAAGAAATGTCAGTTCAATCCGGCATGGAATGGCCTAACCTATTGATTTTGAGAGACGTTTCGCAATGGGGAATTGTCAGTTGGTGAACTGAGAATGTGTTGGTCCCGGCAGATCGGAGGAGCGCCCAACCCCTCGGACGAGCCTCGCCGAGGCTTCGTCGCGATCAGAATCAGCAGCAATTCGATACCCCATCGCCCGATAGCCGCGCTGTCGCTTGTCCCACATGCGCAGCAACGCCGGGTGACCGGTGTCGACGAGATCGACGATCCGCACGTCGGCCTTGGTCGCATGCTCGCGATGCAGGCGCCCGGCGTATTGAGCGAGCGTTCCCTTCCACGAAATCGGCATGGCCAGCACCAGTGTATCCAACGACGGGTGATCGAAACCCTCGCCGACGAGTTTCCCGGTAGCCAGCAGGATGCGCGGTGCATCAGGCGGTAGCGCATCCATTCCCTCAATCAGACCGGCACGCTGCTTCTGGGACATGCGGCCGTGCAGGACAAAGAGCCTGGTCACGGTCCCGTTCAGCGCTGTCTCGATGGCGGCAAGGTGTTCGGTGCGTTCGGTCAGCACAAGGACCTTTCGACCCTCCATGAAGGCGGCGCGAATCTCAGCCGCCACAACCCGGGTGCGATCAGAATCGTTGGCCAGGTGTCGGAACACCTCCTGGATTCCCGACTCCAACGGCAAGTCGATTCGCTCGTGGCGCAGCAGTGGCCGCACTTCCAGGTCACTCGGCGCGCCGACAGCCTTCGCGACGACATGCCGAATCGGCCCGCACTGCATGAAGATGATCGGCTGCTGCCCATCGCGCCGAATCGGCGTCGCAGTCAGACCCAATACGAACCTGGCTTTGACGCGCTTGAGAACGGCTTCGAAGGATGCCGCGCCGACGTGATGGCACTCATCGATGATCACGTGCCCGTAGCTCTCAACCAGCGCGTCAATCTCCCCTTTGCGCGAGAGCGACTGCATGACCGCGATGTCGATCTTGCCGGTGGGTTTGGCCTTGCCGCCGCCGATAGTGCCGATGACGTCCTTGCCGACGCCGAGAAATGCCCGAAGTCGTTCCTGCCATTGCTTGAGCAACTCGGTGCGGTGCACCAACACCAGCGTGTTCACGCCACGCCTCGCGATCAAGGCAGCGGCCGTCACCGTCTTGCCGAACGCGGTCGGCGCGCAAAGCACGCCGAAATCGCTGTGAAGCATCGCGGTTACAGCCGCCTCCTGATCGAGACGAAGCGTGCCCATGAAGCTGGCAGTCAGTCGGTCGCCAACATGGCGTACATCCTCAATCTCGCAGCGGATACTGTTGCTCTTGAGCAGCGCAATGGCGGGTTCGAGACAACCCCTGGGCAACGCGATGTGCTGCGGAAAATTCTCGGCGCTGCCGATGACACGGGGCTTGTCCCACACTGAAAGGCGCATCGCCTGTGCCTTGTAGAACTCCGGGTTCTGGAACGCGGCCAGACGGATCAGGCGGTTTGCGAGCGACTGCGGTAGTTGCGCCTTCTCGAAGTAGACAAGGTTTGCGAGCGTGACGTTGAGCGCAGATGGCATTGGTCCGCTCAGCTTCTGCGCCAACGATTCGCTCCGCTGCCAAGGCTTTGCCAGGTCCTCTTCGTCGATGAACGACACGTCCAGCGGATGCACTCCGCCGGTCGCTCGAAGGATCGTGGGCTCGATATCGTTGGGCGCCATCGGGCGGATGGATGCGAGAAAGGCCCATTGGTCCGGGAACGGATGCAGATTCGCGTCGACGAACACGCTGCGCCCCTGGTCGCGCGGCTTTTTCTGCAGCGGCAATGCGATCAGATTCCCGAAGCCACCCTTCGGCATCGTGTCCTGGTTGGGGAACAGTCGGTCGTAAGAGCCCAGTTTCAGCTGCCGGGTTCGCGCGCACGTATGACTGATGAGCGCGGCACCCAGGCGCCGCGCATCACGCGCTGCAACCCGGCCGGCGAAGAACACCCAAGCGTGCGCGCCTTCGCCTGACCTTGAAATCTCGAGTGCAACCGGCACACCGAGCTCTCGGCAGGACTGAACGAAGGCGCCAGCATCCTCCCGCCATTCGGCGTCATCGAAATCCGCGGCGAGAAAGTGACAACTGTCGTCCTCCAGCAACGGATAGACGCCGATCGTCTGGTCGCCAGCGAGATGGGCATAGATCACCGCATCAGTCAGTGGCGAGAGTTTGCGGTGACCGCAATCCGCGCACTTGATGCGGGGTTTCTCGCAGATGCCTGGTCGCCACTCGTTGGCGCATGCCGGCGCATAGCCTGACTTCCCGGTCGCCTTGCTCTCCCAGCGCACCGCATAGACGTCGTCGCGTCCGCGAAACAACCGACGAAACAGCACCAACTTCTCGGCGGTCGACAGGCGCTGACCTTCCGGCTCAGCTTGGACTTGCGGTGCAGATGCAGGGGGAAGCCGCCACTCGACTCCGTTGGCCTCGAGCAGGGAGACAAGGCGCGCGTTCTCCGCTCGAAGTCTCTCCAGTTCGTCGCCCATGACCCGACAAATCCAGCTTCTGCATGACCCCCGTATCGGCCGCCGCGCGAAGCTGTCGAGCGGAGACCAGCATGGTGGTAGACGCTGTGTGGCTTGTTGCGGGTTCCAGGCCGCGAATGCGTACTTGCGGCAGCTCGGGTGGGTCGCGCCGAGCAATCTACAGTCCACGCAAGACGAAGGAGGTCATTGCAGGCAAACGAGAGATGGTGGTGCAACCGTTCCTCGCAGCAAACCTCACAGTTTAGGCCCGTGATAACAGATGCGGGTCGGTGCGGATTCCGCAGTTCCCCGTGATCATCGCCCCGTCGGTCGAGGTGATCCGCCGCGCCCCGTATCGATGATTTCGTCAGGTTCGCCAAGCCCACGGCGAGAACTGACACTGCTACCGGCACGCGTAATCAGTTGAAACTTTCCATGTCCAGTTGCAGTCTACTGCCCAATGCGCCGGACCCTACTCCAGCTTCTGCTCTCGCTAACGCTCATCGTGAACAGCGTTTGGGCGCCGTGGGCGATGGCTGGGATGGCGCACGGCGATCATGGAACTCATTCGATGGGCGACCATCATCACCCCGACGGAAGCGACGCTCCGTCGGAGCCTGCTTCGCCAGACGATGGAAGTTGTTGCGATGGCGCATCCTGCCAATGCGGCTGTGTACTTCCTCCAGCGTTGTCTTTGCAGGCAACTTGCATGTCGGTAGTTGAGCCGATCCGCACCGCGCATTCGCGGTTGATTGCGCACATCGTTTTGCATCGCGACTCTCCTCCGCTACGCCCACCCGCGGCCTGAACGCGTAACGACTGTCCGTGTGGGCGCCATCCGGCGCTCGCACGCCCGTTGCCGCGTCTGCGCGTCCGTTCAGGACAGCGCCTGTCGCCTGTGAGGTTGAGTCTATGGCTTTGTTTTTTCGTTCCGCCGCGAGCGTCGCGGCGGCGCTGGCGTTGGTTGGCTGCGCCAGTCTGCCGCGCGAGCGCGGCTATTCCGAATCCCGCGACCTGATCGCGGATCGGCGCTCGGTGCCCCCCGATTGGTCGCCGCTCGGCGCCGATCCCGCTCCGCAGGTTCCGACCGCGCCGATCGGCGTCGAGGACGCCGTCCGGCTTGCGTTCTTCAACAATCCACGGCTGCGCGAGGAGTACGTGCGACTCGGCCTCGGTCGCGCAGATCTGGAGGATGCGCGTCGCCTGTCGAACCCGAGTTTTGGCTTTCTTCGACTCTCGCCGGACGGCGGCGAGGGTACGCAGATCACGCGCAGCCTGTCGCTCGGCTTGACCGATCTACTCCTCCTTCCGGTACGCAAGCGTCTCGCAGAGGGTGAGCTGGAGCGGCTGCAACTGGCGGTGTCGGGCGCGGTGCTCGAGATCGCGACTGAAGTGGAAGTGGCGTGGTACGAGGCGGTCGGCGCCCAGCAGATCGCCGCGATGCGTGATCTGGTGGCGCGCGCCGCCGAGCAGTCGGCCGAACTGGCACAACGCTTCTTCGATGCCGGGAATATCAACCGCCTGCAGCTCGAACAAGAACGTGCAGCTGCCACGCAAGCCCGCATCGAAGCACTGGCGGCCAACTCGAACGCCTTGCGTGCGCGACACCGACTGGCAGCGCTGATCGGTCTGTCGACCGGCGGAGAATGGACCACGCAGGCGCAGTTGCCCGCCCCGCGCGCGATCGGCTACGACGCCGACGCACTGGTCGCATCCGCGCTCGAAACGCGTCTCGACCTGGCCGCCGTGCGCCGCACGGTCGCGCTGCGCGAAGACGCCCTTGGCGTAACCCGGCGATGGCGTTGGCTGGGCGGCATCGAGGTCGGCTACGAGGATGAACGCGAGTTCGACGGCGCCCAAGCAACCGGTCCTTTCGCCTCGCTGGCACTTCCGATCTTCAACCAGGGACAGGGCAGCGTTGCGCGCGCCGAGGCGGAGTTGCAACAGGCGCGCGCCGAACTCGATGCCAAATTGCTGTCGGTGCAGAACGATGCGCGGCTGGGCCTGGACGCAGTCGCGGTGGCGCACACCATCGCAGAACGCCATCGCGTCGAATTGGTCCCGCGCCGCGAGGCCATTGTCGCGCGCACGCAGGAACAGGTGAACTTCATGTTGGTGGGTGTGTTCGAGCTGCTGCTGGCGAAACAGCAGGAGTACGACGCCTACCAAGCCTACCTCGAAGGGGTGCGCGACTACTGGGTCGCCCGCGCCGAACTGCGGGGCGCAATTGGCGGCCGCTTGCCCGACGACGATTCGCCGATAGAGCCTGCCATCGGCGTGGAAGCCATCCTCCCGGCCGCCGGTGTTCCGGCGGCAATGGATCACAGCATGCACAGCGGCCGGGAGCGCGATCCGCACGCGGGTCATCGCATGCCGGAACCCGCTTCCCCACCCGATCCGCACGCCGGCCATGACATGTCCGTGCCGACGCAGCCAGTGGATCCGCACCGCGAGCACCGCAAGTCGACCACGCCCGCGCCCGTCGCACCCGCGGATGAAGAAGCCGAGCCTCAGCACGACCACGGAGACACGCCATGAACCCTTTTCGCCGCCAATGGTTTCGCCTCGCGGGACTGGGAGCGCTGGCCCCATTCGGGCTGTGGGCGCAGCGCGCCGCCGCGCAGGACCACCAGGGCCACTCCGTCGCCGCAGCCGCCGCGCCTGCACCTTTGCCTGCTCCCGCCGCCGACGGCTATCGCCCGGTACGCACCTTGAATGGCTGGACTCTGCCGCACCGCATCGTCGATGGAGTCAAGGAGTTCCACCTCGTGGCCGAAGAGATCGAGCACGAGTTCGCGCCCGGTTGCCGCGCCAAGTGCTGGGGTTACAACGGCACCACGCCGGGCCCGACCATCGAGGCGGTCGAGGGCGACCGGGTGCGCATCTATGTGACCAACCGCCTGCCCGAGCACACCAGCGTGCATTGGCATGGCCTGCTGCTACCGTCGGGCATGGACGGCGTCGGCGGGCTGAGCCAGCCGCAGATCCAGCCCGGCGAGACCTACGTCTACGAGTTCACGTTGCGCCAGCACGGCACCCACATGTACCACCCGCATGCCGACGAGATGGTGCAGATGGCGGTCGGCATGATGGGCATGTTCATCATCCACCCCAGGGACGGCGAGCCTGAGCCCATCGCTCGCGACTACGCGATCCTGCTGCATAACTGGGCGCTGCATCCTGGCACTTATCGGCCCGATCCGTCGGTGATGCAGGACTTCGACCTGTGGACGATGAACAGCAAGGTCTTCCCCGCGATCGAGCCCTTGGTCGCGCGGACCGGCGAACGCGTGCGCGTGCGCGTCGGCAACCTGTCGATGTGGAACCATCCCATTCACATGCATGGTGTGCAATTCCACGTCACCGGATCGGACGGCGGCCGCTGGCCCAAAACCCTGTGGCGACCGGAGACCACCGAGATCGTCGGCGTCGGCCAGACGCGCGATCTGGAGTTCGTCGCGGTGCCCGGAGACTGGGCCTTCCACTGCCACATGTCGCACCACACGATGAACGCGATGGGCCACGAAATTCCGAACACGCTCGGCGTCGATCAATCTGGCGTGGAGGCGGAGATCCGCAAACTGCTGCCGGGCTACATGGCGATGGGGCAAGGCGGCATGGCCGAGCACCAGGAGCACACCGACTCCGGCCACATGACCGGCCCCGAGAACACCCTGCCGATGATGATGGGCAAGGGCCCGTTCGGAAATCTCGAAATGGGCGGGATGTTCACCGTGGTCAAGGTGCGCGATGACCTCGCCGCCGGCGACTTCCGCGATCCGGGCTGGTACCCCAACCCCAAGGGCACGGTCGCGCATCGCATCAGCGCCGATCCAGATTTCGGAAAGCCCGCGAGACGCGGCCCGCCGCCTGGCCCGTCGCCCACGCTCAAAGCCAAGCCGGTCGATCACTCCAAAATGAAGATGGGATAGGGAGCACCTTATGAATCTGTTCAAGACCCTCGTTGTTCTGGTACTGGTCGGCATGGTGATCGCCGCCGCCGTCATCTGGAGCGGCATCTACAACGTCGGTGCCGACGACCCGCACTGGTCTGCGACCCATCGCGCGCTCGAGGTGGCGCGCAAACGCTCGATCGCAGTCCGGGCGGCCGACATTCAGGTGCCCGACCTGTCCGACGCCGAACTGATCCGCAACGGGGCAGGCAACTACAGCGCCATGTGCGTGACCTGCCATCTCAGCCCCGACGCGCAGGAAACCGAACTGAGCGTTGGCCTGTACCCGCGCCCGCCGCGCTGGGATGCCCTCGGCCAGACCGATCCTCGCGAGGCCTTCTGGGTGCTCAAGCACGGCATCAAGGCGTCGGGCATGCCGGCCTGGGGCAAGAGCATGGACGATCGCTACCTGTGGGGCATGGTCGCCTTCATGCAGCAGTTTCCGGGCATGACCGCCGCGCAGTACCAGGCACGAGTTGCGGCCAGCGATGGCCACAGCCACGGCGGCGGCGAAACCGATGTCGGCGGTGGCGATCCGCATGCTGCACACGAAGGCGCGAACCCGGAGCGTTCGTCCTTTGAGCCCGTCGAAGATCCGATGGCAGCGCCCGCGGGCGACGACCACGCCGACAACGACCATCAACACTGAATCAGCCACCCACGAGGCCTGCGCCTCATCTCGAACTGGAGAAACCGATGATCATTCGAATGACTTCCCTCGCCTTGGCCCTCGCCCTCGCCGCTCCGATCGGCTGGGCCCACGGCAATGAAAAACACGGCTCAACGCAAGTAGCCGCCGGCCGCGTGACGGCGGGCGCCACGCTCAGCATCTCGCCCGAAGCCGCCGACGCCGTTGCGGTGCTGGAACGCTTCTCGGCCGCCTTGAGCGCGGGCGATCTCGACGGCGTTGCCGCGGATCTCGATCCGGCGGTGCTGATCCTCGAAAGCGGCGGCGCCGAGCGTACCCGCGATGAGTACCTCGGCGGACACGCCAAACACGACGCCGAGTTCCTCAAGACCGCCCACATCACGCTGAAGCGCAGGACGGCCCAGGCATCGGGCGACCTGGTCTGGGTCGGCAGCGAGAGCGAGATTCACGCGAGCAAGGACGACAAGATGCTGATGATCTCGTCGACCGAGACCGCGATCCTGCGCAAGACCGGAGCTGGCTGGACGATCGTCCATCTGCACTGGTCGTCGAGGGCACAGCGATGAGCCGCCGCACAGGTGGAAGCAGCGCCGCGTGGGGCCTCGCGAGCCTCGCAGCGCTGATGATGTCAGCCGCTTGCGCACGCGACCCGGACGCCACGAGCACGACCGCAAGCGCGCAGCAGGTCGCGACACCCACCCCCATGTCGGACACGACACCGGCAATGGTCGTGCACAAGACTCCCAGCTGTGGTTGCTGTGGCTTGTGGGTCGAACACATGCGACAAGCCGGCTTTACCGTTGAGGTGCGCGACACCGACGACCTCGCGCCGATCAAGGCAGGACTTGGCGTCCCCTACGGCAAAGGCTCCTGTCACACGGCAGAGATCGACGGCTATGTGATCGAGGGTCACGTTCCCGCCGAGGACGTCCGTCGCTTGTTGACTGAACGGCCCAAGGCGCGCGGTCTGGTCCTGCCCGGCATGCCGCTCGGCTCGCCCGGCATGGAGATGCCGGACGGCCGCGTGCAGTCCTACACGGTCGAGCTGTTGGAGGAGGACGGCAGCACCTCGACGTTTCGCCGTGTGGAAGGCGATCGCTGACTGACGCGAACCGGTCGCGACGGTGAATGCCGTCGCGACTGGGGCTTGACTCTGGACCCAGGTCCAGGGTGCAAGCTCACATCCCACAAGGAGAACGAACATGTCACTGAGCATCGGCGGGTTGGCCAAGCAGGCGGGAGTTGCCATCGACACGGTGCGCTACTACGAGCGCAATGGCCTGCTGGCACCGGCGGGTCGACTCGCATCGGGCTATCGCCGCTATGGCGCCGAGGAACTCAAGCGCCTGCGCTTCATTCGCCGCGCCAAAGTGCTGGGATTCTCGCTCGATGACATCCGTTCGCTGCTGGCGCTCAGTGCCGAGCGCGACGTGGCCCGCGTGCGCGCTGCGGCGCAGCGCAAGCTCGGAGACATCGAGTTGCGCATTACTGAACTCGAACGCATCCGCAGTGGCCTGCGGACGCTGATCGACGCTTGCCCCGGGCACGGTCGCAGCGAAGCCTGCCCGATTCTCAATGCGCTGTCCCAGGAGCAAGACGCATGAACCACGATCACCACTCACATGGCAGCAAGCCGCCGAAAGCGGCACACGGTCACGCACATCACCGCGCCACCAGCGGCGTTCACGATCATGCTGCTCATGCACGAAACAGCGCCGCACATGTCGACCCGGTATGCGGCATGTCGGTGGCGATCGACTCCCCCCACCAACTCGAGCACGCCGGGAACCTGTACCGGTTCTGCTCCGAAAAGTGCCGCGGCAAGTTCCTTGCCGATCCGACACGCTATTTGAGTCCCGTCGCCCAGCCTGCGGCCGTCCCGGCGCAGCCGGGCGCTCGCTATACCTGCCCGATGCACCCGCAGATCGTGCGCGACGAGCCGGGCAGCTGCCCAATCTGCGGCATGGCGCTGGAGCCCCTTCTGCCCAGCCTGGACGACGACGAAAACCCCGAACTGGCGGATTTCCGGCGGCGATTCTGGTGGACCTTGCCGTTCTCGGTATTGGCACTACTGCTCGCGATGGCCGGGCATCGACTGCCTGGTCTCGCGGCCGACACGCGCACCTGGCTGGAACTGGTGTTGTCGGCGCCGGTCGTACTGTGGGCCGGCTGGCCCTTCTTCGTGCGTTGGGCGGCCTCGCTCGCCAACCGCAGCCCGAACATGTGGACGCTGATCGGCACCGGCGTCGGCGCGGCCTTCGGCTACAGCCTGGTCGCAACGCTGGCGCCGGGCATGTTCCCGGAAGCCTTCCGCGAGCACGGCCGGGTCGGCGTCTATTTCGAGGCCGCAGCAATCATCGTGTCGCTGACGCTGCTCGGTCAGGTGTTGGAGCTGAAGGCGCGATCGTCTACGTCGGCGGCGATCAAGGCGCTGCTCGGGCTGGCGCCGAAAACCGCGCGCCGGCTGCGCGCGGACGGAACTGAGGAAGACATCCCGTTGACCCATGTGCACGTCGGCGACCGCCTGCGCGTGCGCCCCGGCGAGAAGGTGCCGGTCGATGGCGAGGTGCTCGACGGGCGTTCGGCGGTCGACGAATCGATGCTGACGGGTGAGCCGATTTCGGTCGAGAAGGCGGCCGGTGCACGCGTGATCGGCGCAACCATCAACGGCACCGGAAGCCTCGTGATCCGCGCAGATCGCATAGGCGCGGACACGGTGCTTGCGCAGATCGTGCAACTGGTGGCGCAGGCGCAGCGCTCGCGCGCACCGATGCAGCGGCTCGCCGACGTGGTCAGCTACTGGTTCGTGCTGGCAGTGCTGACGATCGCCCTGGCGACGCTGCTCGGCTGGGGCCTGTTCGGCCCCGACCCGTCATGGACCTACGCGGTGGTCAACGCCGTCGCGGTGCTGATCATCGCCTGTCCCTGTGCGCTCGGGCTCGCCACCCCGATGTCGATCATGGTCGCCACCGGCCGCGCCGCGCAAGCCGGCGTGCTGTTCCGCGATGCCGAGGCGATCGAGCGTTTGCGCACGATCGACACGATCATTGTCGACAAGACCGGCACGCTCACCGAGGGTCGCCCGGCTTTTCGCGAGGTGCTGGCGGCAACCGGATGGTCCCCGACCGAAGTCCTGCGACTGGCGGCAAGCCTGGATGCGGGCAGCGAGCATCCGCTCGCTGATGCCATCGTCGCCGAGGCACGCCGTCGCCAGTTGCCGCTGGAGGACGCCGCGGACTTCGAATCGGCGACCGGCATCGGCGTGCGCGGGCGTGTCGGTACCTACGCTCTGGCGCTCGGCAACACCGCGTTGATGCAGGAGAATGGCGTCGCAACCGATGCCCTCCATGCGGATGCCGAACGCTTGCGCACGGACGGCGCCAGCGTGATGTTCCTCGCCGTCGACGGTGCGCTCGCCGGCCTGGTGGCCGTGGCGGACCCGATCAAGGCGAGCACAGCAGAGGCCATCGACGCCCTGCACCACGCTGGCCTGCGCATCGTGATGGCCACCGGCGATGGACGCACCACGGCCGAGGCGGTGGCGCGGCACCTGCGCATCGACGAGGTGCACGGCGAAGTGCGCCCCCAGGACAAGGCGGCACTGGTTGTGCGCCTGCAGGCGCAAGGACGGCGCGTGGCGATGGCTGGCGACGGTATCAACGACGCACCGGCACTGGCTGCGGCGGATGTCGGCATCGCGATGGGCACCGGCACCGATGTCGCGATGTCGAGCGCTCAGCTCACGCTGGTCAAGGGCGATCTGCGCGGCATCGTCCGCGCTCGCGAGATCTCGTCCGCGACAGTGCGCAACATGCGCCAGAACCTCGTGTTCGCCTTCGCCTACAACGCGCTCGGCGTGCCGATCGCTGCCGGGCTGCTGTACCCGAGCTTCGGCTTGCTGCTGAGTCCGATGATCGCGGCGCTGGCGATGAGCCTGTCGTCGGTGTCGGTGGTAGCCAACGCGCTGAGGCTGCGGAAGGGCCAGTGAAAGGCCACGAGCAATGACGCACCACGAGAAATCGCCTGCCTGGTCCGGGCGCATTGCGCTGGGCACAGGCTGGGCGGTGTTTTCCGGCGACATGGGCGACAACCGGGTACACACCCACCATGCCCTCCAAATGGTCCTCGCTCCTTGCGAAACGGTCACCGTTTCCGTGCATGGTCAAGGCGACATCACTGCGCCCGGAGTGCTGATCGACGCGGACGTGCCGCACCGCGTCTGGCCCGGTGCCGCGGCGCTGCTGTACGTCGAACGCGAGTCTCACACGGGCCGGACCTTGGCGCTGGCCTGCGTGCGGGGATTGTCCCTGCTCACGGAGCGACAGCGCGATGCGGCGCTCAGCGTCTGGCCGTTGTCGACCGGCGCAGATCTGGGCCCGCTGCTCGCGGCACTCGGGTTACCCAAGTCGGTCCAGGCTCCGGCTGATCGCCGCTCCGACCGCGTCCGAGATCTGCTTGAAGGCCTGCCGGCCCGCAGCGAGCTAAACGGCACACTGGCGGAATTCGCAAGCGAAACCTCGCTGTCGCCCAGTCATTTCAGACATCGGGTTCGCGCACTGGTGGGGATGCCTCTGCGACCTTACTTGCGCTGGCTGCGATTGCGCCTGGCCTTGATGAGTGCCGCCGCGGGCGCGGACTTGAGTCGGGCGGCGCAAGACGCCGGATTTTCGGACGCTGCGCATCTGAGCCGAACCATGCAAAGACACTTCGGCGTGCCGCCCAGCGCCATTCTGGCTGCCTTGCGAACGGCTTGATTCCGCCGCTTTGTTCAAGCCAAACAGGCTCGCTCGCGGCAAGCTGCTCAGCCTATCGGACCCTCGAAGGCGGACTTTTCATGACCAACACTCTCCCAACCTTGTTGCGCTGGGCCCAACGAAGGCGACAGCCATTGCGGATCCTGATGCTCGTGGCGATCGTGTCCCTGTTTCTGGACGGCCTTCTGGTTGAACGCAACTTCGTGCACCTCATGCTCCTTCATCCGGTGCTTCTGATCGCACTGCTGGGTGCGCTGGCATTGACGGCAGCATCAGATGAGTAGCAATTTGCCCCACCGGGACTTCGTTCCGGCGTTGCGCTTCCCGTTCCTCACGCCATGGTACGACCGTCTGGTGGCGTTGACGGTGCGCGAAGCCCGGATGAAGGCGTCTCTATTGACCCACGCCGATGTCACACCCGGCGAGCGGGTTCTGGACCTGGGCTGTGGCACCGGCACCCTGCTGCTGCAGTTGGCCTCGCGAGTGCCCGGCGCGCGAATCGCCGGTGTCGATGCCGACCCAGCCATGCTGCGCCAAGCGCAGGCCAAGGCCAGCGCCGCAGGCATCTCGCTGGACCTTGCGCCTGCCTGGGCCGATGCACTGCCGTTCGCCGATGGCTCGTTCGACGTAGTGCTCTCCTCGCTCTTCTTCCACCACCTCCAGCACGACGACAAGCGACGCAGTCTCCGCGAGGTTCGGCGCGTACTGCGCCCTGGTGGCAGGGTGCTGATCGCCGATTTCGGCCGGCCAACCTCGTGGCTCGGACGAACCGCATTCCACCTGGTGCGCTTGCTTGACGGCTATGCCAACACCCGCGACCACGCGGAGGGCCGGTTACCTGAGTTCATGCACGACGCAGGCTTTGTTGACGTATCAACCCTGCACACACTGGCAGTTCCCGTCGGCCGAATAGGGCTGTACCGCGGCACTCGGCCCTAGCTAGCCGATACGCCTGGGGCCGCCCTTTCGCCGAAGGATCCAAAGCGCCAGCAATGGAACCACGATCCACTGCGCGAGCGGACTCAGGCCAATGCCAAGGATTGGATCGACGGGCATCGACTCGCGGTAGGCCCAGCGCCCGAGCCAGCGCGTGCTGATCCACTCGATGGCGACTGTCGTCAGAACGCCCAGCACCACGATGACCGCTTCCGTGCGATGGGCGCGGCGCATCCAAGGCAGCACGCGGGCGAGCAGCGGCGCAGCCAAAGCGCAGGCAAACGCGATCACTGCATCGCCCAACGTGCAATGCAGCGCAGCTTGCCAGGCTGCCGCGGGACCGGCGTCGATCCATAGCGTGTACAGCGGCGCGTGCGCGAGTTCCCATAGGGCAAACATCGGCAACGTGACGACCGCATACGCGACCGTCCGGCGCAGCGCATCCGCCAGCGAGGCGGGCTCAGGGCTTGCGGTCATCCGTCGAATGGTCGTGGTGCGCGTGATCGCCGTGTCCATGGAACAGATGCAGCAACGGGCATGCCAGCAGCAACAGGTACGGTAGCGCGCCCAGCACATGGCCCCAGTGTTCGCGCAAGACCACGAACGCAATCACGAGTGCGGCAGACAAGCCCACCATTTTCCAGTTCCGGTTCATGGCTGATTTCCTTTGGATGCAGGTACCGGCTGGCGCACGCGCGCCGGCCGGTATGAACGCCGCGTCGCCAACCAGCGACGCAGCGGCCGAAGCCCCGCCTAACGCTCCAGTTCCGCAGTGTCATTAGCGTGGATCTCGCCGGATACCACCTCGGCCCGCGCATAGTGCTCATCGAAGACTTCGACAATGCGCACTTGGCCCATCGGTACCCGCTTGAAGCCTGCTGGCGGCGCTTTCGGCGCGGTGTGAACTTGCTCGTTGCGATAGACGCTCAGCACCTGCCCCACTTCCGCGCCGTGGGCTTCACCGACGCACAAGACCACATTCTGGTCCTGCACCGACAGCACCTGTCCCTGCATGAAGTAGTGGCGCGTGGGACTGTTGCTGGCACAGGCAGACAACAGCGCCAACAGGGCTGCTGCGAACAGCAACCGGACGTGGCGCATCGGGTTGGTGGTGTTCATCTGGATGTTCATGTTGCTCTCCGATTGGCTGAACTTGAACCCGCATGCGGCGGGCCTGCGCGGCCGGCTTCTTTCATTCGCCCGTCGAGCCGGCCGCCGACGGGGGTATCTTTCGGCGCCGCTACGGCGTAGTGGTGGCTTCTCTCCGGATGGCCTGGCGCCTCTTCACCAGCGCATACAGCGCCGGAATCACCACCAGCGTCAGCACGGTCGACGACAGCATCCCGCCGACCATCGGCGCCGCGATGCGGCGCATGACTTCGGAACCGGTGCCGGTGCTCCACATGATCGGCAGCAGGCCGGCGATGATTGCGGTGACCGTCATCATCTTCGGGCGTACGCGTTCGACGGCGCCTTCGACGATGGCGTCGACCAGATCGCCGGCCGTCAGCGCTTCGCCGGCGGCCTTGCGCGCGGCAGCGCGCGCCGCCAGTGCGTGATCAAGATAGATCAGCATGACCACACCGGTCTGCGCGGCAACGCCCGCAAGCGCGATGAATCCGACGGCCACCGCGACGCTCAGGTTGTAGCTCAGCGCCCACATCAGCCAGACGCCGCCGACCAGCGCGAACGGTACCGAGAACATCACGATCAGCGATTCGGTGATGCGGCGGAAATTGAGGTACAGCAGCAGGAAGATGATGCCGAGGGTCAGCGGGATGACCACCTTCATGGTCGCCTGCGCGCGCTGCATGTACTCGAACTGCCCGCTCCAGGTAGCGTAGGTCCCGGGAGGAAAAACTACCTGCTCGGCGACGGCCTGCTGCGCGTCGCGCACATAGCCGCCGATGTCGCGTCCACGCAAATCGACGTAGATGTAGGCGCTGAGCAGCGCGTTCTCGGTGCGGATCGAGGGTGCGCCCTGGCTCAGGCCCACATGCGCGAGTTCGCCGAGCGGGATCTGCGCGCCATCCATGGTCGCAATGAGCACTTCGCGGGCGATACGCTCGGGCGAATCGCGCAGCTCGCGCGGGTAGCGCACGATCACGCCGAAGCGCTCGCGGCCCTCCACGGTGGTGGTGACCATTTCGCCGCCGAGTGCGGCGGCGACCACATCCTGGATGGCACCGACCGACAACCCATAGCGCGCCAGTTGCGTCAGGTCCGGCTCGATGTCCAGATAAAAGCCGCCGGTCAGGCGTTCGGCATAGGCGCTGGTGGTGCCGGGCACCGCGCGCACCACGCGCTCGATATCGCGCGCGACGGTCTCGATCTGCTTGAGGTCCTTGCCGAACACCTTGATGCCAATTGGCGTTCGGATGCCGGTGGAGAGCATGTCGGTGCGCGCCTTGATCGGCATCGTCCAGGAGTTGGCGACACCGGGAAACTTGAGCGCGCTGTCCATTTCGGCGATCAACTGGTCTTGCGTCATCCCCGGCCGCCACTGATCCTGCGGCTTCAGGTTGATCACCGTCTCGAACATCTCCAGCGGCGCCGGATCGGTGGCGGTCAGTGCGCGCCCGGCCTTGCCGAACACCGATTCGACCTCGGGGAAGGACTTGATGATCCGGTCCTGGGTCTGCAGCAACTGGCCGGCCTGGGTGACGCTCATGCCCGGCAACGAGGACGGCATGTACAGCAGGCTGCCTTCGTTCAAGCTCGGCATGAATTCCGAACCGAGTCGGCTGGCTGGCCACGCGGTGGCGATCAGCACTACCACTGCCAGCGCGATCACTCCCTTCTGGAAACGCAGCACGAAGGCGATCACCGGCCGGTAGATCGCGATCAGCAAGCGGTTCAGCGGATTCTTTGATTCGGCAAGGATGCGGCCGCGCACGAACAGGTACATCAGCACCGGCACCAGCGTCACCGACAGCACCGCGGCGCCGGCCATCGCAAAGGTCTTGGTGTAGGCGAGCGGCTTGAACAAGCGGCCCTCTTGCGCTTCCAGCGCAAACACCGGCACGAACGACACGGTGATGATCAAAAGGCCAAAGAACAACGACGGACCGACCTCCTTGCAAGCGTCGATGATCAGTTGCAGTCGGCTGCGGTCGCCGCCGCGCTCGATGTGTTTGTGCGCGTTCTCGATCATCACGATCGCGGCGTCGATCATCGCGCCGATGGCAATCGCGATGCCGCCGAGGCTCATGATGTTGGAGTTCATGCCGAGCGCGTGCATCGCCAGGAAGGCAATCAGCACGCCGATCGGCAGCATGACGATCGCCACCAGCGCGCTGCGCACGTGGAACAGGAACACGATGCACACCAGCGCGACGATGATGCTTTCCTCGATCAGCGTGGTCTGCAGCGTGGCGATTGCGCGGTGGATCAGATCGGAGCGGTCGTAGACGCTGCGGATGGCGACGCCATCGGGCAGGCCGCTGCTGATCTCGGCGATCTTGTCCTTGAGGTTGTGAATCACCGCCAGCGTGTTCTCGCCAGAGCGCGCGATGGCCACACCGGACACCACCTCGCCTTCGCCATTGAGCTCGGCGATGCCGCGACGCTCATCGGCGGCCAGTTCCACGGTGGCGACATCGCGGATCAGCACAGGCGTGCCGCCCTCGGCGCGCAGCACCAATTGTTCGATGTCGGTGATGCCGCGCAGGTAGCCGCGGCTGCGCACCATGTACTCGGTCTCGCTGATCTCGACGCTGCGACCGCCGACGTCGCGATTGCTGGCCTTGATGACTTCGCCGACCTGCATCAGCGGCACACCGTACTGGCGCAACTTCGCGGGATCGACGGTGACTGAATACTGGCGCACGAAGCCACCCAGGCTGGCGACCTCGGCGACGCCGTGCGCCTTGGTCAGCTGGTAGCGCACGTACCAGTCCTGGATCGCGCGCAGCTCGTCCAGCGAGCGGTCCTTGCCTTCGAGCGCGTACTGGTAGACCCAACCGACGCCGGTGGCATCGGGACCCAGCGTTGGCGTCACGCCCGGCGGCAGGCGCCCCGCCGCAAAGTTCAGGTACTCCAGTACCCGCGAACGCGCCCAGTAGAGATCAGTGCCATCCTCGAAGATCACGTAGACGAACGACGAGCCGAAGAACGAGAAGCCGCGCACCACGCGCGATTTCGGCACCGCCAGCATCGCCGTGGTCAACGGATAGGTGACCTGGTCCTCGACCACCTGCGGCGCCTGGCCGGGGTACTCGGTGTAGACAATCACCTGCACGTCGGACAAATCCGGCAGCGCGTCCAGCGGCGTGCGCGACACCGCGTAGATGCCGGCGGCGGTGATCGCAAGCGTGCCCAGCAACACCAGGAAGATGTTGCGCAACGACCATTCGATCAGGCGGGAGAGCATTTCAGCCTCCTTGCGGGGCGTGCTGGTGTCCGCCGTCGACCGGCGTCTGGTCTGGCTCGGCGTCACCTGCGTCTTGCTCGTCCCCGCGCCCCGCGGGCGCGGTGCCATGCCCCGCGTGATCCGGTGCTTTCAATCCGTCCAGCGCCGCGCCGAGATTGCTCTCCGCATCGATCAGGAAGTTCGCCGCCGACACCACCGATTCGCCTTCCACCAGGCCGTCGTTGATCTCGACGCGATCGCCGCTGCGACGGCCGATCGCCACTGCGCGCGGCTCGAAGCGGCCGGCGGCGAGTTCGACGAACACCACCTGGCGGGTGCCGCTGTCGAGCACGGCCGAGCGCGGCACGGTGAGTACTGCCGGGCCGGTATCTGCGTGGAATTCGACATCGCCGAAAAGGCCGGGCCGCAGGACGCCCTCGGCATTGTCGAGTTCGACGCGCACCGTCAGCGTGCGACTGGCTTCGTCGAAGGTCGGCGCGATGAAACTGATCGTCCCGTCGAACGTGCGTCCGGGCAATGCCGACGTGCGGAACTGCACGGACTGGCCGAGCACCAGTTGCGCCGAGTCGCTGGCCGGCACATTCGCCACCAGCCACACGCGCGACAGATCGGCCAGCGACAACAGCATCTCGCCGGCCATGAAGCGCATGCCCTGCACTGCCGGCTTGTCGGTGATCACTGCGTCAGCCGGCGCCGTCAACGTCAGGTAGGGATCGACCTGACCACCCTTCAGCCGTTCCAGGCTGCCGCCACCGATACCCCAGTTACGCAGGCGCTCCAGCGTCGCGCCGGACAGATCGCGCATGCTCGCCGCGCTGGCCGGATCGGCCGCCGCCATGGTCGCGGCGGCGCGCTGGGCGATCAGGTACTCGTTTTGCGCCGAGCGCAGTTCGGGACTGTAGACACTCATCAGCGCCTGGCCGCGGCGCACGCGCATGCCGACCTGGTTGGCTGCAAGCGTTTGCACCCAGCCTTCGAACTTCGGTGCGATCACCCACTGACGTGCTTGATCGATGGCGATGCTGCCGCTGGCACGCAGCGACTGCTGCATCGGCGCCAGTTCGACCGTGACGGTACGCACGCCGATCAACTGCACCTTCTCCGGTGACAGCACCACGGTCCCCGGCGTCGATGGCGCCTCGCCCGCATACACCGGCACGTAATCCATGCCCATCGAGTCCTTCTTTGGAACCGGCGACGTGTCGGGCAGGCCCATCGGGTTGCGGTAGTAGAGGATTTGCGGCTGCGCCGGTTCGGCCTTCGAGATGGTCACTTCGGGCGTATCCGCCCGCCGTTGTCCCAGCCACCACCCGCCAGCGGCCGACAGCGCGGCCACCACCGCAACGAGCGTCACGATTCTTGGAGTACTCATGGCAGTTTCCCCTGCAGCAGTTTCAGTTCAACGGCGGCCAGCAAGCGATCGCGCCGGGCGTCCAGGCGGTCGCGCTCGGCATTGAGCGTCAGCGTCAGCGCCTGCAACAGCGTGTCGAAATCGACCGCGCCGACCTGATAGCCAGCGAGCGCCGACTCCAACCCGGCCTGCGCCTGAGGCAGCAATTGCCCAGAGACGAGACTTTCCTGCTCGCCAGCCGACTGCCACATGGCATACGCGGCGCCGACACGCCCGCGTAGTTCATCGACAATGGCCTGCTCACGTGCACCGGCGGCTTCCGCGCGCAGGTCTGCAGCACGCTCGCGCTGGCGGCGCGCACCCTGCTGCAGGGGGATCTCAACCTCGAACATCAGCTCCCAGCCCTCGGCTCGGTCGCCCATCTGCATCAGCCCGAGACCAACCCCGATGTCCGGCAGACGCTCGCGACGAACTTCCTCGGCCATCCCCAAGCGGGCGGCGTGCATCGATGCTTCGGCCTGCGTCATCGGGTGGCGCTCGGCGGCGTCCGCTAGCAGTTCGTCGAGCGGCAAATCGAGCGCAATCTCGGGTTCGCCCGCCGGTGTCGTCAGCACGTCCTGCGGATTCCGACCGAGCCGGGCATTCAGTGTCGAGCGCGCCCGCGCGCCCTGCGCCACCAACTCGATCTGCATGCGCCGCATGGAAGTCAGCTCCACGTCTGCGCGAATGGCGTCCTGCTGTGGCGCCAGCCCGGCGGCGTAGCGGGTGCGCGCCAACTCGCGCATCTGCGCCATCACACCGAGTACGCGGTCGATCGCAGTTGCGCTGGCCTGCGCATGCCACCAGGTGAGCCAGGCCATGTCCGCCTGCTCTACCAGTTCCAGCAGCGTGGCCTCGCGGCGAAAGCCGGCGGCCGCGGCCTCGTGCGTCGCGACTTCGCGCGCCAACGCGCGCTTGCCCCACAGGGGGAACTGCTGACGCACGCGGTACACGGTGGTTTCCACCTGCGCCGGCAGGGCGCGCGGGCGATCGAAGTCGATGCCGTCGAGTTCCATTTCGAACATCGGATCGGGCAGCGCGCCGGCAGGCCCGATCCGCTCGGCAGCAGCCTCCGCATCCAGCGTACGCGCCAACAGCGCGGAGTTGTGCTGCCGCAGCCACGAATGCACTGAATCGAGATCGGCGCCTGGTGGGCTGGCCGCAGCGACAGGCAACGCAAGGAACAACGCCAGCGCGCACGCCTGGCGGCGTGCATGCGGCCACAATATCGAGGTTTCCACGGATCAAGCTCCGCTACGCGATGGCAGACACCCGGCGTCAGCGCCGGGCACGCGCGGCCACGGGCCCAAGGCCCGCGGCCAATCACGGAACAAGAGTTAGATCAGCAGGATGGTGCTCGCGCGTAACCGTGGCCAATTCCGCGAGGCGGGATCGTCGGACGTGGAACGGCTTGCCGTTGCTACGGCTGCAACTAACAGCGCATGCCGGGAAATCATCGGCGGTAGCGGCGGAACGCCAAGCGCAACGGCATCGGTGACGTGCTTGGTTGGATCGGCGCAATGGGCGGTGCAGTCCGGCGACATCGCCGGGTCGCCACTGCCCATGTCGTCATGGCAGCCACCGGAAGCATCCATAGTCACCGGCGCCGGCATCGAACACAGATGCGCGGCAATCGTTACCTGCTGGCACAACAGCAAGATCGCCAGCACCGGCATCAGCCAGCGCGGAAGGCGTCGACGCAACGATTTCAGACCCAAACGAGGCACGCGCATGTTCCGACCCTTCTTGCCAAGAGGATACGCGCACTCGCCGGACCCGCAAGTTGATATTGATCAAGAACCCACGGGGAGGCGAGCCGGCTTGGGAATTGGGCGCACGCCGGTCTCAACTCAGTTCTCGCATTCCAGCGCAAGAACCGCGCACGGTGCTTGATCCAGCGCAAGGACGCTGCGGATCGATCACGCTACGATCAAGCTGTCTAATGCTAGGAAGCGGCTGTGGCATCGAGGGCACTCCAGCAATTTCGTCAACCGCGTCGGCGATGGCTGGCGTTGTGGGCGGTGCTCGCCATGTTGCTCAATCAGATCGCGATGGCCGAACATCTGTGTCGGGCGGCACCCGGCCTGCACGGCACGCATTCAACCCAAGTCTCTGACTCTCAAGACTCGTCCTTGCACTCCCATATGTCGTCAGACACGATGGGCAGCGCGTTGCCGGACTTGAACCAGATTGCGTGCCGCGCGCATTGCGACGACGCTGACAAGCAGCTCCGCGACATCGTGTCGCCGGTCTTTCCTGCGCTGGCAGGCGGTGGCGCCGAAATAGCCCTCCTGCGGCTGGATCGCAACTCGGGCCCAGCGCGCGATCCGCGAACAGCGGATGCGATCCGTGACCGCCACGGCAGCATCTACCGAGTGTTGTTGATCTAGGCGCACCGCACCCGTTGCTGCTGGCTTGCTGCTGGCAGCTGTATCGGGACGGTTGAACGCCGGATCTAGTCTTCGTCGCTTCAGCGACTTCTCCCCTGAGCGTTCACCGTGCGATGTCGGCCCCCGGGCCGTCTGCGGTGGAGTTCCTGCACGTGGAATTTGCGAACCGAACGAGCGCTGGACCGCCGATGGCATCCCATTGGATGTTGCTCACGGCGAAATCAACGCTTTCCCCAATCACAACACTCAATGCGGCCCCGGCGGCCGCGTTGATGTCTCGCTTGTGCCGACAAAGCGAGTCGAGCCAGCGATCGGCAATACCTGGGCCTCAAGTTGGCCCGAAATCCCCCGCGGCCGATCCGGCCGCTATGTCAGCTCGGAGATCTGTCATGGATAGGAATCACACATGCATCAACCGCACCGTCAACAAGAATCGTCGCAGATTCGGATGGCTCGTCGGCCTTGTGGCGGCAACGGCGCTGGCCGGTTGTACCGGAGACAGCGCAATCCGCCACCAGTTCATGCAAGGCCAAGTGTTGTCCGTGGACGCCAACGAAATCGTCGTTTGCATCGGCAAGCGTGATGGCGCGCACGACGGACAGGTACTCAATGTCATAAGGCACTTCGCAGAAATGGCGATCGTTGAAGGCGCTCCCTTCAGCCGTGCCCAAGTCGGGCAGGTGCGCATCGTCGATGTCTACGATGACCATTACGCGCGCGTCTCGATCGTGACCGGAGAAGTCAAGACCGGCGACATGGTGGAACTGGACAACTGAGCACCGCCCAACTGGCAGCCGATCCCACCACGGCCAATGGCATGAGGTCGGGCGTCAAAACCGAACCAGCGGCGCCGCATTGCGGCGCCTTACCGAGGGGAACCCACATGATCCGATCAACACATCTGCTCGCACTCTCTTTGCTTGGCGTACTCGCAGCCTGCAGTAGCGAAAGCAGCATTCAGCAGACCCACGCCGCATCGGCGGCCGCGACCATGACGGTCCCGAGTCTGCCGGGCGCCGAAGTCACCGACTCGCCCTCCGTCGATTCCCTGCCGGCAATGACGGTGCACAAGAGCCCCAGTTGCGGCTGCTGCGGCCTTTGGGTTGACCACGCGAAACGCGCGGGATTCTCGGTCTCGGTGGTGTCGATGAACGACCTCAATCCACTCAAAGTCGCTATGGGGGTTCCGGTTGGCGGCGGGTCTTGCCACACCGCGGTCGTCGGCGGCTACTTCATCGAGGGCCACGTCCCTGCAGCCGACATCCAACGACTGCTAACCGAGAAACCGAAGGCTCGGGGATTGACCGTTCCAGGCATGGTGCTGGGCTCGCCCGGCATGGAGGCTCCAGCGGGCGAGGTACAGCCCTACACGGTCTATCTCGTCGACTTGGATGGCAAATCCACACCGTTCAGTCATCACAACAGGTGACTACCAATGTCCTGGATCCCCGCCAAGCAATTCGGCGACTACCCGTTCTACCTGCGATGGTTCTTTCGCCGGCAGGCGCGCAAGTACGGTCGAACACTGCCACCTTCCTGGTTATGGGGACGGCTCCCCGGGCACTTCGGCGGCTTGTTGTTGCTGCTCGGCCTGTTCCAGAGAAAGGCGTTTCCCGTTGATGCAGCGTTGCGCAGCCTTGTTTCGGCGCGGGTTGCGCAACTCAACGGGTGCGCATTCTGTGTCGACCTGAATGCCTACAACCTGCTCCACGCGACTGGCTCCAGTGCAAAAGCAGAAGCCGTGGGGAGCTGGCAGGACAGTGACCTTTACTCGGAGCGCGAGCGCGTCGCCTTGGACTACGCCGAAGCCATGACGGACACCCAGCGGCGCGTGGGGCCAGCGCAGGCCGCGTCACTGCGGCAGCAATTCGATGACCACGAAATCGTGGCGCTGACCGCATGGATCTCCTTCCAGAACATGAGTGCGAAATTCAACAGTGCACTGGGTGCGGAAGAGAGTGGCCTTTGTCCCTGGCTCGGTGCTCGCGATCAACCCGAAGGCACTGTGACAAGCCTCGCGCCGATCAGCACCCGCCCTCGCCATGCAGGCAGGAATCCAGCCCAGTCAAAAAGCTCTCGAAACCAATCCGAATCCATAACCTGACAAGGAGAATATCGTGGCGACTTTCAGAAACAGGGTCTTGCTTCCGACTCTGCTGTTCATCGGAAATCATCGAATTGCCTTTCGCGTAATCGTGCTGATCGGTGTCATTTTGACGATCGCCGATGCCTTTGTCTTTGAGCGCAGCGAGATTCATACGCTGGTCGGCCATACGGCGATTGGCCTCGGACTGGCTGCAATGTTGCTGCTCGTCGAGAGCGCGGACGAACCGCGAACCGAAGATTGAAAATCCGCCGGCACGGCGGACAGTGATTGCCAAACGAAAGGATGAGCTACGGCGTCTGAAGCATTTCGCTCAGGCGACATTACACGGAGATCCAACATGAACGCAAAAACGAACTCGACCCGCCTGTTTTCAGGCGTCCGCCGGCATTGCCTGGGCTGGATATGGGCGGCCGTGGCCGTCGCCTCGGTGGCGGGATGCGCAGGAGGAACATCGGTGCGCCATGAATTCGTCATGCAGGGGCAGGTTTTGTCGACAGATGAGAGCGGGGTTGTGGTGTGTGTCGGCCGGCAAAACGGAGCCGAAAGCGGTCAGATCCTCAACGTGATCAGGCATATGCGCACCACTGGCGGTAATCCGAAAGCCCCACCATTCCGCCGCGAACAAGTGGGGCAAGTCCGAATCGTCGACGTCTTCGACGACCACTATGCGCACGCGGCGGTCGTCACCGGACAAGCCCAAGTCGGCGACATGGCTGTGTTGGATAACTGATGTCGCGGTTCAGGTCGGCGCCCAACTCGGGCGCCGACATCGCGATTAAGCTGGCGATCGTTGGAACGCAAAGCGCAACTGAGTAGCTGAAGATGCGTCCACTGCATCGACATTGATCACCGTCAAACGAGTGGCTTGCGAACGGCGGATCCTTCTTGCACTGCAAACGTCGGGAGCGACCCATGCGTCGCCGCAGCTTCCTCAACATCGCATCAACAGGCGCTCTTTCGGCGCTGGCCCTGGCCCAGAGTGTATCGGCTCAGATGGGGGGCATGCCGCGCGGCGGCATGGGCGCAATGATGGGTCGCCTGCCACCGTTCAGATCGGGATTGCCTACCGGGCTCCCGCTTCCGCACCTGGGCACTCTCGCGAACCAGAGCGCGGTGCTCGGCGATTTCGAGGGCACACTGGTGGCTTCCCCGTACAACGCGTCGCTTGTCTCCGACCGCACGACCGAGTTATGGGGGTACAACGGACAATACCCGGGTCCGGTGATCGAACTGCGCGAGGGACAGCGAGTCGCGATCACGTTCGCCAATCGGCTCGACCTCGAATCGACCATCCACTGGCACGGTCTCGCGGTTCCTGCAGATCAGGATGGCAGTCCCATGGATCCGGTCGACCCCCACACCGATCGGCTCTACACGTTTGAGGTGCCGATCGGCAGCGCCGGCACCTACTGGTATCACCCGCATGCACACGAGACCAATACCTTGCAGGTCGGCCATGGTCTCGCGGCCCCGCTCATCGTTCGCAGCAGCGACGATCCGCTGCAGGGGCTCTCCGAACGGACCTTGATGGTCACGTCGCTCGGACTCGACTCAAACGCTCAGGTCATTACGGGCTCGACATCCATGTCCGGCATGGGCGCGATGATGATGCCCGGCATGAGCGAATTGCTGGTGAACGGACGGAGGCTTCCGGTCCACACGGTGACACCGGGCGCCACCGAGCGCTGGCGGATCATCAATGCCACCGCGGATCGCTACTTGCGCTTGAGTCTCGACGGGCACTACTTTGCCGTCGTTGGAACCGACGGGGGACTCCTTGACCAGCCCCTGCCGGGGCTGTCCGAATGGCTCCTTGCTCCCGCCCAACGGGTCGAGATCGTGGTGTCGATGAATACACGCCGGTCGACCCGTTACGCGCTGCGCGACCTCGGGTACGGCGGCGCCATGAATGGCGGTTCGGACATTGAGCTGATGACGGTTCAAACGAGCGGAGCGGTTGCGCTCGCGCCCGTTGAACTGCCACGAATCCTGCGACCGATCGTCGCGCTGGGACCCGCGACGGTCCAGCAGCAGGTGGTGCTTTCCGGCGCTGGCATGGGCATGACGGGCGCTTTCCTCATCAACGGCAAACGTTTTGACATGGATCGTGTCGACCTCGAAACGGTGGTCGGTCGAGTCGAGCTGTGGGAGATCGTCAACGCGAGCTTCATGGATCACCCGATCCACATCCATGGCACCCAATTTCAGCTGGTCGGTCGCACGGTGCGCGGTGTTCCCATTGCAGCCGCCTTGCCGGGATGGTTCGACACTGTCAATGTACCTGCCGGAGAAACGGTCACCATCAAGACACAGCAGATGCTGCCAGGCAAGCGGATGTTCCATTGCCATCTGCTGCCTCATGAGGACGCGGGGATGATGGCGGTGCTGGACGTGCGAGCTGCCGCATCGTAGGCCAGCAGCGCCAGCCTCTATCACCTCGGTCGCCAATGGCGCTCTGCCTGACCGCCTGCGCCGATGTTGAGCACGCCGCCGACCGCGTCAGTCCATCCTGAGTATCTCGGCCAAGTCAGACGGGATTGGCATCGGCTTGATTGGACTGACGTTGGCGCCACCCGTGTTCCCGAGCGGAACCCAGATCCGCGAGAACACCAGGGCAGCGAGAATGCGAGGGAATTGACCCACAATCTCGCGCCGGTCACGTCGCCGCCAACCGATCCGCAGCATGGCAAGATGCGAGCGGACGTGAGGCCACGTGTGTCGCTGTCCAAGGATGTGGGCGCGTTCCAGGTGAACGAATGCGCGATCCATGTCGCCTCTGCTTTCCGCCGCGGCGGCGGATGCCATTTCCAGATCGAATGCAGTGCGCAGCTTCTGATTCATGATTCGGTGACGTGCAGATGGTTCGTTGGGATCAAGGCTGGCCGGTCATGTGGCCTGCGGTCGAAGTAGCCTGAGGCCGTTGAGGACGACGATCAAGCTGGTGCCCATGTCGGCAAACACAGCCATCCACATGGTGCCCATGCCGACCACGGTCAGGCCGAGGAAAATCGCCTTGACGCCGAGCGCCAGCGCGATGTTTTGCTTCAACACCGCAGCGGTGGCTTTGGAGAGCCGAACGAACTCGGGAATCTTTCGCAGGTCGTCATCCATGATGGCGACGTCGGCGGTTTCGATCGCGGTGTCGGTACCGGCGGCTCCCATCGCAAAGCCGATGTCGGAACGCGCCAATGCAGGTGCGTCGTTGATGCCGTCGCCGACCATGCCGACCAGGCCCTCCCTGCCGATCATCGCGGCAATCGCGGTGACCTTGTCCTCGGGCAACTGATTGCCTTTGGCGTCGTCGATATTCACCTGCTTGGCGATGGCGGCTGCAGTGTGCTGGTTGTCGCCGGACAGCATCAGCGTCTTGACGCCGAGTGCGTGCAACTGCCCGATGGCCTCACGGCTGGATTCCTTGACCGTGTCGGCGACGCCGAACAGGGCCAGCACCGCCTGTTCGCTGGCAACCAGCACGGTGGTCTTTCCCTGCAATTCCAGCACATTCAGGCGCGCTTCGAGGGCACTGCCGCAGAGCTTCAGTTCTTCGATCAGGCGGTGATTGCCGAGATGGAAAAGCCGCCCGCCGATGCGCCCTTTGACGCCGCGACCCAGCAAAGCCTCGAACGCGTCGACCGCCTGGATAGTGACGGTCTTGGCCTGCTGCGACTCTGCGACCGCTTTGGACACCGGATGATCCGAGCGTGAGGCCAGGCTGACGGCGATGGTCAACGCGTCCCGTTCGGCCCCGGACACCAGCTCGAAATCCGTGAGCGCGGGTTTGCCGACAGTGATCGTGCCGGTCTTGTCGAGTGCCAGCCACTTCATGTGCCGGCCCTGCTCGAGGTAGACACCGCCCTTGATCAGGATGCCGCGGCGCGCCGCAGCGCTGAGGCCGCTGACAATGGTGACAGGCGTCGAAATGACCAGCGCGCACGGACAAGCGATGACCAGCAACACCAGGGCCTTGTAGATCCAGGCCAGCCAGTCGCCGCCGAGCAACAGCGGTGGCCCGAGGGCGCACAGGAACGCAACGGCGAAAACCACGGGCGTGTACACGCGGGCAAATTGATCGACAAAGCGTTGCGTCGGCGCCCTTGTTCCCTGCGCGGATTCGACCGCGTGGATGATGCGCGCGAGCGTCGATTCATCCGCCTTGGCGGTCACCGTGAATTCCAGTTCGCCGCTCTGGTTGATGGAGCCGGCAAACAGCGAATCGCCTACGGTCTTGTCGACCGGGACACTCTCGCCGGTGATCGGCGACTGGTCGACGGCGGAATGGCCGGCGCTGACGATGCCGTCCAGCGCCACGCGCTCGCCGGGTTTCAAGCGCACCGCACTGCCGAGGGCCACTGTGCGCGCCACCACCGTCTGCCAACTGCCATCCGTCTGACGCACGGTCGCGATGTCCGGGGTCATCGCCATCAACCCGCGAATGGCATTGCGAGCGCGATCGAGGGACGCCGCTTCGATCCGTTCCGCGAGGGCAAACAGCACGATCACCATCGCCGCTTCCGGCCATTGTCCGATCAACATCGCTCCGGTGACGGCAATGCTCATCAGCGCATTGATGTTGAGCGTGAGGTTGCGAATCGCGATCCAGCCCTTGCGGTAGGTGCCAAGACCGGCCAGGGCAAGGGCTGCAAGCGACAGCGCTGCGGGCAGGAAGGGCGTTGCCAGACCAAACCACTCGGCCGCTTCCGAGACCAGCGCCGCTGCGCCCGCGATAGCCAGTGGCCACCACGACTCCCGGGGTTCCGCTGGCGCAACGGCCAGCGCTTCGCTGGGTGCGCCGGACACCGCGGGCTCCGCCTCCATGCCCAACGAGGCCACCGCTTCGATGATCGGATCGATGCTCGACAGCGAATGCTGCACCGTCAACTGGCGGCGCATCAGGTCAAAACTGAGGTCGACCACGCCCGGCATTCCGGCCAGGCGCTTGCGCAGCAGCGCTTCTTCAGTCGGGCAATCCATCGCCTCGATCCTGAAGATCGATTCCAGCAGCTTGGTGTCGACAGCCTCGGCGCCGTGGCGCGGCGCCCCGACTAAAGCGCCAGACGCCGCAGCGCCGCGTTTCTCGTGGTCATCGTTCATCCGTTGCGCGCCTCAGTCGCGCGAATCGATGGGGAATGCCGCATCGACGCTGCTGACATAGACAAAGCCGGCATCGCGTTTGCCGGTCCGGCCGTGCTGGCGCACCAGAGCAACCGCGGTGTCCACCTGGTCGTCCTCGCAGAACAGTTCGATCTGGATCTCCGAGGTCACCTGCTCGCCAAGTTCGACGGAGTACTCCTGCTCGCGCGCCGATAGCGCGTGCAGCAGGCCCTTGACGTCGATCAGTCCGATCCGCGTGAACCCTGCCTCACGCAAGTTGTGCACGATGTCGGCGACGCGGCCCCGATGCACGAATGCCTTGATCTGCTTCATGGTGACGCCTCCTCCAATGCAGCACGCCGTTCGGCACGGTTCTCCAGCCACTCGTAAAGCACCGGCAGCAGTAACAGGGTGAGCAGGGTCGATGTGATCAGCCCGCCGACGACCACCGTGGCCAATGGTCGTTGGGTTTCCGCGCCCACCCCGGTGGAAATCAGCATCGGCACCAGACCCAGGACGGCCACGCTCGCGGTCATCAACACCGGTCTCAGGCGCAAGGTGGTGCCTTGCACGACGGCCTCGCGAACCGACAAGCCCTTGTCGCGTAGCTCGTTCAAGAAGCTCACCAGCACGATGCCGTTGAGCATGGCCACGCCGAACACGGCGATGAAGCCGATCGCCGAGGGTACCGAGAGGTACTGGCCGGTCAGGAACAGCGCCAGCAGGCCGCCGATGGTCGCGAAAGGAACATTGGCCAGAATCAGCGCCGCGTACTTGACCGAGTTGAACGCGGTGTAGAGCAGCACGAAGATGAAGAAGATGGTGACCGGAACGATCACCGCCAGCTTGGTCAGCGCGCGCTGCTGATTCTCGAAGGCGCCGCCCCACTCGATCCAGTAGCCCGCGGGCAGATCCGCCTTCTGTTCGATCGCGGCCGAGGCTTCCTTGACGAAACTGTCGACATCGCGACCGCGCACATCCATCTGGATCACCGCGTAACGCTGCAACTGCTCGCGGCGGACGAAGGAGTAACCCTCGGCGATGGTGACCTCGGCGACTTCCGAGAGCGGCACCAGTGCGCCAGTCGCGGTGCGCAGCGGAATCCGTCGCAGCGCCTCGATCGAGTTGCGCGTGGCGTCCTCCAGACGCACCGAGATGTCGAAGCGCTTGACGCCATCGAGCAGTACGCTGACCGGCTCACCGCCGAGGCCGTTGCGCACGATGGTCAGCACTTCCTCGGCGTTCATGCCGTGGCGCGCGAGTTCCTGGCGATTGACCTCGATCTGGATCTGCGGCTTGCCGATGTTGGCTTCGAGCGAGAGATCGGCCACGCCCGGTATGCCTTCGAGCACTTCCTTCAACTCCGCGCTGATGCGATCGAGTTCCTTCAGATCCTCGCCGTAGAGCTTCAGGGCCAGGGTCGCCCGCACGCCTGAGATCAGCTCTTCGACGCGCATCTGGATCGGCTGGGTGTAGCTCGGTACCGTATTCGGCACCACCTCTTCGAGCTTCTCCTCCATCAGCTCTTCCAGTTCCTTGATGTCGCGCCCCGGCGTCCATTGATCGAGTGGCGTCAGTGCCGTGTAGATCTCCATGTAATTGACGTCGGCGGTTTCGCCTTTCTCGGCGCGACCGATCATCGCCAGCGTGGTCTCGACCTCCGGGAATTCCTTGAAGGCCTGCGCGATGCGCTTGCTGGTTTCGATCGAGGTGTCGAGCGAAGTCGACGGAATGCCGGTCACGCGCCACATGATCGAACCCTCCTGCAACTGCGGCATGAACTCCTTGCCGAGGAAGGGGAACAGCGCCAGGCTACCGACCAGGGCAACGATAGCGAAGGTGACGACCACGCCCTTCCTCACCAGCGCATGCCCGAGCAAGGGCACATAGATGCGTTTGACGGCGCGGACCAGCCAGGTATCGCGTTCTTCCTTCGGCTTCAGGATCAGCGCCGCCAGCACCGGGATCAGGGTCAATGCCAGGATCAGTGAGCCGGCCATCGCGAAGGCGATGTTGAAGGCCATCGGCTTGAACATCTTGCCCTCCAGGCCTTCGAGGCTGAACAGCGGCAGGAACACCACGATGATGATGATGATCGCGAACGCGATCGGATTCGCGACCTCGCGCGCCGCGGCGAGCACGGCTGAAGTTCGATCGACTGGCCCTCCGTGCTCACGTCGCTCCGCCATGATGCGAAAGGCATTCTCGACGATCACCACCGCGCCATCGACCATCATGCCGATGCCGATTGCCAGACCGGCGAGCGACATCAGGTTTGCCGAGAGCCCGAACTGCTGCATGCCGATGAAGGCGATCAGCATCGCCATCGGCAACGCGACGATGACCACCAGGGCAGAGCGCAGCTCGCCCAGAAACAGGAACAGGATGATGGCGACCAGAATCGAGCCTTCGATCAGCGCCCACACGGCAGTACTCACCGCCTTGTTGACCAGTTCGGTGCGCGCATAGACGGGTTTGATGTCGACGCCTTCCGGCATCGCATCGCGGACGATGCCGAGCTTGCTCTCGACCGCTTCGACCACCGCCTTGGCGTTCTCGCCGAGGCGCGCCAGCGCCATGCCGAGCACCACTTCCTCGCCATCGCGGGTGACCGCACCGAAACGCGGCGCCGGGGCCTCGATCACGCGGGCGACATCGTGAAGGTGCACCGGCACGCCATCTTCAGCCTTGAGCACGATCGCGCCGATGTCTTCGGTCGATTTCAATAGGCCCAGGCCGCGCACCAGGTACTGCTCGCGCCGACGTCCATGACGTTGCCGCCGACCTGGCCGTTGTTGATCGGCAGTGCCGCGAGCACGTCGCCGAAGCCGAGGCCACGCGCGTACAGTCGTTGCGGGTCGATCAGCACCTGGAATTCGCGTTCGCCGCCGCCCCAGGAGGTGACGTCGTCCACGCCCGGCGCGGTGCGCAGCACCAGCCGCACGATCCAGTCCTGCAGCGTGCGCAGATCCATGTCGCTGACCTGGTCCTCGGTGACGCCCGGCTTGCGCTCGACCGTGTACCAGAGCACCTGGCCGAGCCCGGACGCATTCGGGCCCATCGACGGTTTGCCATAGCCTTCGGGCAGGCGGTCGCCGACTTCCTGCAGCCGCTCGTTCACCAGCTGGCGCGCGAAGTAGATGTCCATGTCGTCTTCGAAATAGACCGAGACAAAGGACAACCCGAACAGGCTGACCGAGCGGATCTCCTGCACCTTGGGCAGGCCGGCCATCGCCGACTCGACCGGGAAGGTGAGCAGTTGTTCGACGTCCTCGGCCGCGAGGCCCGGCGACTCGGTGTAGATGTTGACCTGGGCCGGCGTCACATCGGGAAAGGCATCGATGGGAACGGTGGTGACCGCACGCATTCCGAGGAATCCGACCACCAGGAACACGATCAGGACCAGTACCTTGTAGCGCAGCGAAACTTCGACGAGGGCGTTCAGCATGGCGCACCCGCAGCATTGCCGTTGGCGTTGCGCAGTCGGTCAATGGGCATGACCTTCTCCCATCTGCGACTTCAGCTGACGCGACTTCAGGGTGAAGGCGCCGGACACGGCAATGCTGTCGCCGGCGACGATGCCGGCGGTGATTTCGGTACGCTCGCCGACAATCGACCCGACCTGCACCTCGACCGGTTCCACGCCGTCGGCGCTGCGCCGGAACACGACGGTCTTGCCTTCCAGCTGCACCAGGGCCGCGGTCGGCGCCGCCAGTTGTTGCACCTCCGTACCGGACGCTTTCAGCAAGGCGTCGACGTAATCACCAGCGTGCAGCCGGTCGTCGGTGTTGGCCACCTCGATGCGCACAATGGCATTGCGCGTGGCTTCCGCGGTGCGATGCGCGCGCAGCGTGACCTTGCCCGGAAGTCGCGCATCGCCAGCCACGACGGTGGCTTCGGAACCGACCTCGATGCGGTGTGCGTTGTCCGGCGTCAGCTTGGCGTCGACCCACACGATCGATTCATCGACCAGTCGAAACAGCGTGTGCCCCGGCTCGACGCGCTCACCGACGGTGAAGGCGTCTTCGGTGATGCGTCCGTCGTGTGGTGCGGACAACGAGAACTGGCCACCAGCGCCACCACTGCCGCCAATGCCATAGGCACGGGCCTTGGCGCGCGCCTGCTCGACGGAAATCCGCGCCTCGGAATAGCGGCGGCCGGAAACGGCCTCCTCTCCCAGCGCGGACACGCGCTTCCATTCCTGTTCGGCCAGTTGCAGTTCGCCTTGCGCCTGCGCGACTTCGACACTGGAAAGCGTCACCAGCAGCGTCCCGGCCTTGACCTCGTCGCCGAGCCGCGCGTGGCGCTTGACCACCAGGCCCGGAATGCTCGGCGTGATCAACGTGGTTCCGTAGGCGTTTTCCAACACTTCGCCGGGCGCTCGAAGTTCTTCGCCCAGCGTCATTGGAGCGAGAGTCTCGAAGCGCACGCCGGCAGCGTCGAGTTGCTCGGCGGAAAGGGTCAGCGGCGACGCTTCCTCATCCTCGTGGCCCTCTTCGCCTTCCGCGTGCTCGTCGGCGTGGCCAGAATCAGGCTCATCCGCGTGGCCTTCTTCGCCTTTCTCGCCATCCTTGTGATCTTCGTGTCCCTGCGCCGCTGCCGCGACTTCCTTTTGCGCCTCGCCCTGGTCAGCAGAACAGGCGCCCAGCAGCGTCAATGCGGCCAACAGGCCGAGCAATATCCATCGTTGCGAAATCATTGGATCAGGTCTCCAGAAACAGGGGGCATGCCGGTCCAGTCATCGAGACGACCGGCAGCAGAAAGATGGTCAAGCGTTGCGCGCAGCAATTCGCCGCGCAGTTCGGCACCCGCGAGCGAGGTGTCGAGCGCCTGCTTGAGCTGCACCAGATAGTCGGAGGTGCTCAGTTCCCCGGCCTTCCACAGGCGTTCCAGCAATTCCGCGCGCTCGCCCGTCGCGCTGGCGCCACTCGATTGCCATTGCTTCCAGGCATCGAGCAACGCGGCATAAACCTCGGCGGACTGCTGCGCCTGCGCCTTGAGTTCCAGTTCCACCACGCGGGTTTGCGCCGCGAGGCTGTCGGCGTCGCCGCGTGCCGCGTCGACTTCGGCGCGGTAGTCGTTACGCACGTAAAGCGGAATGGACACGGTCAATCCGATCACCGGTTCGCTATCGAAACCGGTATCGACCTGGCCGCCGCGGACGCTGACCGTGGGGTCGGCCCGCCGATCGCGATCGGCGGAGATCACGCGTGCTTGTGCGGCCAGACTCTGGTTGGCGGCCAGCAGCGCCTCGGGTAGCGCCAGAACGGCCGCATCGTCGATCCGCAAGGGCTGCGGAAACGACACGCCGCTGGCGTCGAGGGCCACGGCTGCCGGATCGCCGCCCGCGATGCGCATCGCCGCGCGTGCCTGCGCCGCCTGTCCCATCAGCGTCGCCGCCTGCACGCGTGCTTCTTCGCGGGCAAGCAGGGCCAGATCGCGTTCCAGCGTCGACACGTCACCGACACGAAGCTGGCGCTCGGCGAGATCGGCAAAGCGCTCGATCAGCGCCAGTTGCCGGCTCGCGATCTCGGCGCGTTCAGACGCCGTTCCCGCGGCAAACCAGGCACTCAGCCAGCGCTGCTGGAAGTCGCGCCGAGCGAGCGCGTAGTTCGCCCTGGCGACGTCCAGCTCAGCCGCACCCACGGCGGATCTGGCGCGTCGCTTGCCGCCGATATCCAGGGTCAGGGAAGCACCGGCCTCGACGGTGTCGACGTCCGCGCGTTCGGCGCCGAACTCGATCTCCGGGTTGTACACGGGCCGCGCCGCTGCGCGCGCCCTGGCCTCTGCGGCGCTGAGTTCGCGGCTAGCGACTTCCGCCGCGGGATGTCGCGCCCAAGCGGCCTGCAGCGCGGCCTGAGCATCATCGGGCATTGTCCGGAAGGGCCAGGGCTTGGCCCGTCGCCCTGACCCTGCGCCAGGGTCGGGGCCCACAGGAAAAACAGCAGCAGCGCCGCGCCGCAGCGCAGGCCAGGTGAGATTGACATGGTCGTCCTTCATGAGTCGCAACGTCAGGCGCGCAACCGCGCGCCCGTCAGGCGGGTGTCATGTCAGACGGCAGCAGGGGGTCGCAGGGCTTCTTCGAGAGGGGCGCGTTGCTGGACAGCCACGATCGGCCGGCCACGGCTCCGTGAGCGGAATGATCCGTCAGTGCGAGCAGGCTCGCGGCAGGCAGCGCAACAAAATGCGGGCATACGCAATGACTGCATCCACTGGCATGCAGGACCTGCTTGCCGGCGCCCGCGCCGTCGTCGTCCAAGGCATCGACGACCACGGCCGTCGCACCCGAATCCGCGCGCAGATCGTGGTCCACGCACGCGGCCACGCCGATGCTCTGCACCAGGATCAGCAGCAACATGACCAGCGCGGGCCAGCGCATGGCCCGAAATCGCGCAAGTCCTGAACGGGAGCGTGGCGTCAGCATTCGCGCAGGTTAGTCGACCTTGGTCCCCGTACACAATTACATTGATGCGAATGGATTGCATCCGTACAGGTTGAACCCATCATGCGGATCGTATGCGAGTCAACGCAAGAATGCCCAGCAATGCCACCGCCAGGATCAGCATGCCGACAGAAGTCGATGCGATGGCTGGGACCTCTAGCGGCAATGGCTCAGCGGCGGCGGGACATTGCGGCGGCGTCAGTGCGAGGCTCTCTATACCGGGCGTGCTCGGGCTGATCAGTGTTTCGCGTCCGCTGGCCAAATCGATTCGGTAGACGCGGCTGGGCACCGCGCCACCCTCTTCGACGATGGCCCACAGCCGTCCATCCGCATCGAAACCAATGCCCCCGTCGTTGAATCTCGCGGTGGCGGAAAAGCTGCCGATCGGCAGTGCGGTCCCATTGGCACGATCGATCGAGTAAATACCCTCGTCGCCCTCGGATCCCAAGCCAACCAGTAGATCTCCGTAGACAGCCAGGTCCGTGATCTTGTAGCCAAGTGCGCCAATGGCCCCTACCGGGGTGGCCCTTCCGTTGATCGGATCGATGCGATAGAGCGTCTTGCTCACTTCGCCAGACATGAACGCCGTACCATCACAAGCAAAGGTCAATCCAAGATCCAGTCCCGCCGTGATTCCTGTCGGCAGTCCGAGATTGCCGATCTGGCTCCCAGGAATCGCCGCTCGGACCGTGTCGAAGTCAATCCGAAAGAAGGTCTTGGTACCGTCGTCTACGGCCCAAAGCTGACCTGCGGGATCAAGCGCGAGCCCCTCAGCATCCAGAAACGGCGCGACGGCGCTGCCCAATCGAATTGGGCCGACGTCCACGAACGCCCCCGTCGCGAGGTCAACTCGAAGGAGATGATCGTGTAGCGATTCGGAAAAGCTGTCGGAGTTGATCGCGTAAGCAAGCGGCTCAGCTGCGGCAGGCTGAATCGCGACCAGCATTGCGACTACGAGAGGAAAGAACACGCGCCACAAGCGCGGTTTAGACGACGGATCCATGCGGCGGCCTCTAAGTCTCTTCCAAGCCCGCGCCAAGCGCGGCCCAATTCACACCGCGTACTTTGAGATTGGAGGCCTGAACGGGCCCGCTGCCCAACTCGAAGTTCCAGGTGTCGGAAGGCACAGGCGAGACGCAGGGGGTACCACCTGTTTCACCAGGTGAAACGCCGATGGCGGAACGGAAGGCTGCTGGCAGCAGCAGTGCCTGCAGCCCGCAGACTGCATCGAAAGGGATTGATCACGGTCCGGAGCATTCCCCAATGCAACAGATGCCACCCGGACCGCCCCCGCGAAGTCCACCCGCTGGTCCTGCAAGAGGTCAAGTGGCCCACAACTGCAGGCGATCACGCTCTTCGCTACGACCAATAGTGCGACAAAGAGCAACAGCCACTTTGTGCGACGCAGACGCGTTAGCAATGTCGGTTCAACTCTGTCCATGCGTAGCAAGGCAGTCTGTTGCTCAGACTGATAGTAGCACAAACGCTTGCGGCCGTTTTACGCGGACACGACGACGGAGCGCCCCGTCAACCAGACGACGAGACTGAGCCGGCCTGACTCAAGCCAAGGGGTCTCCACAGAACCCGGATGGGGCAGCGTCACCTGCCGACAGAGCAACAGCATCGCCAGAATCGGCATGAGCCAACGCGCAAGGCGACGGTGCCACGGCTTGAGACCACAGCGGCGCACTGAAGGGCTCGGGAGCTACGTTCTGCCACTTCATGCCTGTTGGCCAGCACCCGTATTGAGATCAGCAAAGACGGTTGATGGCACCCATTCACCGGAAAGCCGAAAATGCCTTCCGGACGATCGCGCACGCGGCTCAAACCTGAATCGCAAACGCACATCGCAGGGGCGATTCGGCATTGGCCATCCAAGCCAAGTCACCGGCAATCAACTGCTTTCGTATGGGGTAAGCCAGTACCTCCCCGCCCCATCCGCCTCAACGAACACCTCCTTTACCGACTTGTGCTGCCTGAAGATCTGGTGCGGCGAGAACCTGTCGACATCGATTTCGAGGGCGTCGGCGAGGGTGGACTTGTGGACGGGCTTGCCGTTGGCGGCGACCAGGACCGCGAGAAACCGCTGTACCTGTGGGGAGATGGCGACGCGCTCGCCGTTGATGTGGACGGCTCGCTGATCCAGGCTTGCCAGTGACGTGCCGAGTTCGCTGGTGCTGGCGGATCCGACGTAGGCCTCGAACTCCTCGATCACGAGTCCGGCCTTGCGCAGGTGGGCGCAGGCGCGGAGCGGTACCGGCGCAAACTTGGACATCGCTGGCAGCCAAGCGGTTGGCGCATCGACGCACACCAGGACTCCCGCCTCACCGCTGAGCGCGCGGATGATGTCGTCGTCGACCACCGGCGCGAACCAAACGCGATGGCGCTTTCGGGCGATCTCGCGTTCGCCGAGGCGCCAGAGCTTCCCAGGGACGATCTTCTGCGTTTCGAACCGCGATGCCAGCCCCAGGGCCGCGGCAACGGCTCTGGCGATCTTCGGCAAGTCCAAGGAGAGCGGACTCAGTTGCGCGGCCGGGATGTTCTGCCAGCCGCAACTGAGGCACAGACCACGGTACGCGTTTCCGCCATATACACCCGGGGCGCGGGCACACCTGATGCAGCATTCCGGTGCTGCACCATGGGCAGGTGATGTCGTCCAGCAATTTGAGCTCTGGCTTGGCCAGTCCAAGATCGAGCAAGTGCCGATAGCCAACACCGCTGTCGACGTCGGCCAGGACTGCCGGATGCAAGGCCTGCGCGCCAGCGGCCAGCCAGTCGCACAGCAACCGGAACGCGAGATCAACCTTCGGCATCGACGGCTTCTTCTTCGACGCGAGCGTTGTCATCGGCCGGCACGGCATCGCTGACACCCCATGCCGCCAGCAGGCGGGTCACGAGTGCGGCGTCGGCTGGATCGAGGTCTGGCAGGTTGGATATGCCGTCGCGCTTCAGCCGCAGGACCAGGACGCGCCCTGCCTTGCCCGGCGCCAACGGGGCGTAGTGGATGGCGACGATCGCTTCGGAGATCGCAAAGCCTCGGCGCAAGGGATCGTGCTCCCGGAAGTGCGTACGCGCGAACTCCAGCGCGCACGGCAGGTGCGGCGAAGGCTTGGCCTGGATGCGCAGTTCGCCGAACGGCGGCACGAGGGCCAGGTGCTCCGGCTCGCGCGAGATCGGCACGGAGACGCGCAGGTCCTGGCGCTTCCAGCCGCGCTTGCCGACGGCGAGATCGACGATCAGCAGCGTTTCGGCGGTGTCGAAGGTGTTCGGCCAGGTCAGCAGCGCCCGCAGCGCGCGCTCGCTGTCGTTGCGCATGCTGGCGAATTCCTCGCGCACCGGCTCGGGATGCTCGGAGGCGTTCAGCAGCGCGTCGATACCGCGGCGATCGCTGAGCGCATGCACGCGGCGCAGTTCGGTGAGCAACGTCGCTGAGGCTTCCGACGGCAACACGTCGAACACCTGGGTCAGCGCCGCGTAGAAGCCAGCGTCATCGACAGCTTCGTCGACCTCGAGCGGCAGTTGCCGAGACCGCGCATAGACCCGCCACAACGAGGGCGACACGGCTCGAAACAGATGACGATGATTGAATGCGGCCATGCGCGGCTCCTTGCGAGCGGAGAGGGAGAAGAAGGGAGAAAGTTCGCCATAGCGAACGGTTGTGGATTCTCTCAGGAATACACCCAGGCATGTCAACCGGGTTTGTTTTCGTTCGCCATGGCGATACAATCCGCGCCCCGCGACCCAAAGTGCCATCCATGCCCTCTGCCCTTGGCGACAAGATCCGCGCCGCCCGCAAGGCGCTGAAGCTCAGCCTGGAAGACCTCGCCGAGAAGGTCAGCAGTTCCAGAGCTACATGTGGGAACTGGAAACCGCGACGAACCGAACCCAGGCGCGGACTTGCTCATGCGCATCGCCGGCGCGCTCAACGTCACCACCGAACACCTCCTCGGCCCGACGGTCACCGATCCCACTGAGGACGTGACGGACCAGGCGTTCTTCCGCAAGTACCAGCAGCTCGACCCGGACGACAAGAAGCGGATCCGCAAGATCCTCGACACCTGGGACGACGCGTGAGCTTGCCGAAGTCGCCGCGCGCAGCGGCCAATGCCGTCAGTCTGGTGCTGTCAAAGGTGCTCGGCGCCGACCGGTTTCCGATCGATGTCGAAGCGGTCGCACTGGAGATGTCTCGGCAGTGGTGCCCGCGATCACCGATCACGAAGGTCGAGGGACACAGAGATCTCGGTCGCTTCGAAGGTGCGCTGCAGCAACACCCGCAAGGCAAGTACTGGCGCATCAAATTCAACGCCGACCGCCGGCCATCGGCGCGCTTCACGATCGCCCACGGTTCGGTCATTACGCGCTGCCGTGGATGCGAACGTCCTTCGAGTGCAGCGAGTCGGACGTTTCGGGCGCAGAGATCGACATCAGGCACGATGCCGACGCCTACGTCGGCATCGGCGCTGATACCACTCGATGACCTCCGGCGGCAGATCGATGGCTAGCGCTTTTGACTTCGAACTGGTCAAGCCTTGCTACCGGCGACCTTACGGCGTTTCCCTGACTGACGGCGGCGCGCCCGACCGCCGAAGTGAGTGGCAGCGGGTCGCTCATCGCTTTCGCGCGCGACGGCACTGACACCGAGTCCTGGCCCAGCGGGCGTGCGTTTCGTTCGGGCGTTTCTGCGTTCAAAGCGGCAGATCGTCAAGTACCAGCCGCCTCGTTTTGGCGCACCGCTCCGTTGCGACGGGATCGGCGCCAGCGCATGTCTCGACGCCAGCACGTGGTTCCCCAGCGAACCTATGGGTACTTTGCTCACCGAGCACACTCTGGTGTCGCACGATCACGACAGCACGATGCTGCTGCTCGTGTTGCCGAAGCTCGACTCAACCCTCACCAGGCGAAGATTCTGAGGATGATCTGCTCGGAGAACGTCCATGCGGTTCGAGCGCAGTGGTCAACGCCCGGCTGAGGCAAGCACTGGTCTGGCCAGCATCGGCGGGTTGATCGCGAGGTCTTTCACACCGATACACGTGTCCACCCGATCATCGAGATCGCCTCGACGATCCACGGCGATAGTGTCGTCAGGTCGAGCAGAGAAGGCGCGACACTGTAGGCATGGTCCTGCTTCTACCACAGCGCGCTAGTTCGCCGATCCTGGGTGATCTCGCCGCGATCGAGCATGCGTTGCCAACGATGCGCCTGGATCAGGGCGTTCTGAAGGCTGGTGAGGAGCTTGGGCGGCCCGTCTGGCGCTTGACCCGGCGGATGCCGCCGAGCCGCATCTTGATCGGGACGTGATCACCGTCAGGCGACCGTCGCTGCCTGATCTGCACACGCTGGGCGGGGCCGGGCACCTGGATGCGCTGGTGGCTCATGCGCTGAGCTCTCGCCGGTTGGCTGTTGAACTCGCGCAAGTGCGCGAACCCACTCGGTCGCATGCGAACTTCGACCGATCCCGGGCCAACAACTGACGCTCGACCCAGAAGCGCGTCAGGCGCGCCTGCTCCGCGAGAACAAGCTCACCCAGATGCGATCGATCTGCGTCATCGCCGACGGTCTGCGCCTCATCGAGCCCGGATTCCAGGCTGCTGGCCTGCGCGCAGATGCGTTCGATCAGCTCCGGCGCGCGCGCAACGTCGCGCGCAGTTGGTCGAGCACCAGGCTTCGATCTCCGCCGCCGGAATCCGCGGCAGGGGCGCGATGCCGGACCCGACCTTAATCTCGGTTTGGCTGGGGTAGTAGCAGTAGCGTTTTCCGTTCGGCTTGGTGTGTGCCAACCGACCATCGCCCGCCGTCCTGGTCGACGATGATGCCCTTCAACGGATAGGAGGTTCGCGACGCGCTGGCATAAGGTTGGCGCGTCGCTGTGGGTTGACCACCGTGAACTCCGCTTGCGCGCGATCCCAAAGCGCCTGATCGATGATCGGCTCGTGCGTGCCCAGCACCCGTTCACGACTCCAGAGCTCACCCAGGTAAACGCGGTTCTTCAGCACGGAGGTGAGCGTGACCTTGTGTATGGATCGGCCGCTGCTGGCGCCCCGCCTTGGTCGTCCGCCTTCGTCGTGATGCCCTCGGCGCACCACCCGGCCACGACTTTGGTGCGGCCGAACCGAGTCTCGACGAAACCTTCGAAGATGCGGCGAACCGAACGCGCCTCGCAAGTTCACGACCAGTCGGCGCTCGACAACGTCGCCAGCGTGGCGGAATGCCGTGCATCCAGTAGCCGCGCTTCTTGCTGGCCACGAACTTGTCGCGGATGCGCTCGAGTCACCTCGCGCTCGAACTGCGCGAACGACAGCAGGACGTTCAACATCAGCGGCCGCCATCAGATCGCCGGTGTTGGAGCTCTGCGTGACCGACACCAAAGCTGACGCTGTGGCGATCGAA